>JABJAG010000118.1 GCA_018666195.1 Alphaproteobacteria bacterium | reverse complement strand
GACGATGGTACTTTTGTCCGTTTAGCCTGTCCACAGAAAATACGACTCATATGGAGATGTTTCCCGTGGCCACTGAATTTCCATCCACCGCGCGCGTTGTCATCGTTGGTGGCGGCGTCATGGGCGTCGGCCTTGCGTATCATCTTGGCCATGAGGGATGGGGTGAAGACACTGTTTTGTTGGAAAAAGCGGAGCTGACATCAGGCAGCACATGGCACGCCGCGGGGCAGATCACACATTCCACGTCCAGCTTTGGTTTGGGCAAATGTGTTGATTACAACATCGGGCTTTATTCGGGTGGTTTGGAAGCAGAGACCGGCCAGCCTGTGACGTGGCACGGGTGTGGGTCGTTCCGGCTGGCCTATACTGAGGATGAGATGGATTGGCTGCGTCATACGCTGTCGGTCGGGCGCTCACTGGGTTTCAATATTGAACTGGTGGGGCCTGAAAGAGTGGCTGAACTACACCCGTTCTACAATCTGAGCGGCGTTCTAGGGGCGCTACACACGCCAGACGATGGCCACGTCGACCCGACCAACGTCACCATGGCGATGGCAACGGGTGCCCGCCAAAAGGGTGTGCAGATCATCCGCCAGTGCCGCGCGACCAACATCACCCAACTGCCGTCAGGCGAATGGCAGGTTGAGACGGACAAAGGCACGATCACTTGCGAACATGTGGTCAACGCGGGCGGAACTTATGCGCGGCAAATGGGTGAATGGTCAGGCCTGCAACTGCCGATGACGTCGATGACGCACCATTATTTTGTGACCGAACCTGTGCCCGAATTTGAAAACCTCGACACAGAATTGCCCGTCATCCGCGACGATAAAAAGGTGTCGGGCTACATCCGAATGGAACAAAAGCGTGGCCTGATCGGGATCTATGAAAAGGAAAACCCAAACTCGGTCTGGCACGATCATTGCCCGTGGGATTATGAGAACTGGCTGTTTGATGCGGATTACGACCGAGTCATGCCCTATTTGGAAGAAAGCCTGAACCGCATGCCGATCTTTGCGGAGCTGGGAATTCAACGCGAAGTGCATGGCGCGATCTCTCACCCACCTGACGGCAACCCATTGATCGGTCCCGCCCCTGGCGTGCGCAACTACTGGTGCTGCTGCGGAACACAAATCGGCATCGGCTGGGGGCCGGGCCTGACGCGCGAACTGGCGCGTTGGATGGTGCATGGTGCGGCGGATATCTCTATGCGCGACTATGATCCGCGCCGCTTTGGCAGTTATGCCACCAAAGACTGGCAAGTTGTGAAGGCCGAAGAAGACTACTGTCTACGCCACGAAATTCCGTTCCCACATTTCAACCGTTTGGCGGGTCGACCGATCAAGCCGTCGCCTTTGCACGACCTGCTGAAAGCCAAAGGTGCTGTGCACGAAGAAGTCTACGGCTTTGAACGTCCGCGTTTTTTTGCCAAGGGCATCGCGCAAGAAGATCACTATTCCTTCACCCGAACGCCCGTCGACGACATGGTCGCGGCTGAGGTGAAAGCGGTACGCGGATCGGTCGGCATCATGGATGTAACCGCCTTCACTAAGGTGCTGGTTGAGGGGCCGCATGCCTATGCCTTGCTGGACCGCCTAACGGCGAACCGGATGCCACAAAAGATAGGCTCGATAACACTGACACATATGCTGAACCGCGCAGGTCGGATTGAGCTGGAAACAACCATCGTGCGCATGGCGGATGATCAATTCTATCTGGTGTGTGCGGCGTTCTTTGAACAACGTCTGCTCGATCATTTGGCGCAACACCGCGAAGCGGAAGACGCGACGATCACAGCACTGTCCTCTGACTGGTCGGCGCTTTCACTCAATGGCCCTAAGGCACGGGAAGTTCTGGCGGCGTGCACTGACGCTGACCTTTCAAACGCTGGCTTTCGCTGGTTGTCAGCGCAGCAGATCAATGTCGCAGGCCATGATATCTGGGCCTTCCGCATGTCTTATGCGGGCGAGTTGGGGTGGGAGTTTCACATGCCGCACGCCGCCTGTCTGGACGTCTACAGTGCTTTGTGGACAGCAGGCGAGGCGCTCGGCATCGCGGACTACGGATCATTTGCCATGAACGTGATGCGGATGGAAAAAGGGTTCAAAGGGGCTGGCGAGCTGACCAATGAAGTCACTTTGGCCGAGGCGGATGTGCTGCGATTTGCCCGCGCCGACAAAGACTATCTGGGCCGCGACAAGACGCTGAACACCGACTTGAAGTGGGTCTGCACATATCTCGAAATCGAACCGGACGGCATGGCGGATGGGCATGGCGGAGAAGCTGTGATGCTGGATGGCCAAGTCGTCGGCTCAACGGCCTCGGTGGCTTACGGCCCTACCGTCGGCAAAATCCTTGCCTTTGCCTATCTCAAACCCGAAGCAGCCAAGCCCGGTACCGCGTTAGACGTGGTGATCCACGGTGTGCCACGCAGCGCCCGCGTGTTGGGCGAATCAGCCTATGATCCACAAAGCCTGAAGCCGAGGACAGACTTATGACATTGCCCACCACGATGAAGGCCATGGTCACAATGGGGCATGGCGATCTTGACCAAATGGTGCTGCACACCGACTGGCCGCGCCCCGAACCTGCCGCAGATGAGGTTCTGATCAAGGTGGGCGCCTGCGGGCTGAACAACACGGACGTGAACACGCGGTCGGGTTGGTATTCAAAAACTGTGACCGATGCCACGACAGGCGGCGCATTCGACGAAGTCGGCGAGGACGATCCGACCTGGGGCGGCGCACCAATCACGTTTCCACGTATACAAGGCGCGGATGTCTGCGGGGAAATCGTCGCAGTTGGCGAGAGCGTCGATCCCGCCCGCATAGGCGAACGTGTCATCACCGATGGCTGGCTTCGCGATGCTGCCGATTTGGATGACATCAACAAAACCGGCTATTTCGGATCAGAACGTGACGGCGGTTTTGCGGAATACACAACGACGCCTGCCCGGAATGCGCTTGCCATCAAGTCCGACCTCACAGACGCCGAGCTCGCCACCTTTTCCTGTTCCTATTCCACAGCCGAGGGCTTGTTGACCCGCGCGCAGGTTGGGTCAAACGATACCGTACTGGTCCCCGGCGCATCCGGCGGCGTCGGCGGCGCATTGGTGCAGCTGGCCAAACGGCGCGGCGCACGCGTGATCGCCATGGCCTCCGAGACAAAGCACGCAGATGTGGCCAGCCTTGGACCCGACACCCTCCTGCCGCGCGCACCCAACGACCTGCGCGCCGCATTGGGGGATGAAAAGATCACCGTCGTCGCGGATATTGTCGGCGGTCCATACTGGCCAACCCTGATTGACGTTCTTGAACGCGGAGGTCGCTACACTTGCTCCGGCGCGATTGCGGGGCCGATGGTTGAGCTGGACTTGCGCACCTTCTACCTGCGCGATCTGACATTTACGGGCTCAACCGTTATCACGCCCGAGGTCATGCCAAACCTGATCCGCTATATCGAGGCGGGCGAGATTAAGCCCGCGCTCGCCGCGACCTATCCTTTGGATCAGCTGCGAGAGGCCCAAGCCGCCTTTATTGCCAAAACGCACACCGGCAACATCGTCGTGACACCATGAAAATTACCCGCATCCGTATCTACAAAACTGACCTGCCTTACGTCGGTGGGGCCTATGTCTGGGGTGCAGGCCATGCGATCGAAACCGCGCGGGCAAGTGTCGTTGTGATCGACACAGATGCGGGGTTGCAAGGATGTGGTGAATTCACGCCGTGCGGCGAAAACTACATGGTGGCCCATTCTGAGGGTGTAGAGGCCTTTGCCCGCCTCGCCGCGCCAAAACTCTTGGGCGAAGACCCGCGCCAAGTTGCACGGATAGAGCAGCTTATGGATCACACGGTGCAAGGGCATGGGTATGCCAAAGCTCCGTTCGATGCAGCCTGTTGGGACATTTTGGGACAAGCCTGCGGTCAGCCTGTCTGGATGCTATTGGGGGGCAAACTGACCGATGGCGCGCCGATGTACCGCGTGGCACCGCAAAAGGCGACGGACGAAACCTTAGCGGAAATGGAGCGTTATCGTGCTGATGGTTACCAGCAATTCCAGATCAAAGTCGGTGGTGATTGGGAGGCGGACATTGACCGTATCAAAGCGGGTGTTGCGCTACTGAAACCGGGAGAAAAGGCCATGGCAGATGCCAATCAAGGCTGGCGTGTGGACAATGCCATTCGGGTTGCACGTGCGACGACAAATCTGGACTACATCCTCGAACAACCATGCCGCTCGTATGAGGAATGTCAGCAGGTTCGACGCATCGCGCAGCAACCAATGAAGCTTGACGAATGCGTCACAGGCATGGCCGCCGCTCAAAGGATCGTTGCGGATCGCGGGGCTGAAATATGTTGCCTCAAAGTCTCCAATCTTGGCGGATTGTCAAAGGCCCGCCGCGTGCGGGACTTTCTTGTTGAAAATCGAATTCCTGTCGTCAGCGAAGACACATGGGGCGGCGAAATCGCCAGTACGGTGGTTGCACATTTCGCGGCAACTACGCCACTGGACTACTTACAAAATACAACCGACCTGATGAACTACAATACCCGCTCAACAGGTGTTGGAGGCGCGCGGGCCAAAGCAGGCAGGCTATATGCGCCAGATACGCCGGGCCTTGGAGTAACACCTGATTTCGAAAGCCTCGGCGCGCCTGTTTCGGAGTATTCCTTATGAAAATCACACGCATCTCCGTCTATCAAGTCGATCTGCCGCTAGAGCATCCCTATTGGCTGTCTGGTGGGCGGTTGAAATTCGAAATGCTGGACGCAACGCTGATCAAAATCGAAACCGACGCGGGTATTGTCGGTTGGGGCGAAGGTACGCCTTGGGGGCATACATATTTGCCGGCCCATGGGTCCGGCATCCGAGCAGGGATTGCGCTGTTGGCACCGGATGTTATCGGTCTGGATCCCCGCAGCCCAGAAGGGGTGATGCGGGTTATGGACGTGCAACTGCCCGGACATCCATATGTCAAATCCGCAATTGATGTGGCCTGCTGGGACGTTCTTGGCCAGTCCGCAGGCATGCCGCTTTGGCAACTGCTGGGCGGGAATGAAGCCGCTAAAGTGCTGGTCAACTCTTCTATCTCTACAGGAACACCGGAGCAGATGTTGGCACGGATCCAAGCCGCGGCGGACAAAGGGTATACCGTACACTCGGCCAAAGTTGGGGGCACAGACGTCGCTTTGGACATCGACAGAATTGAAGCAATTTCAGCCGGGTTGCCAAAAGATCATAAAGTGACCTTTGACGTGAACCGTGCATGGCAGCCCGGCGTTGCGGTGCAGGTGCTCAATACCGTCAAAGCACGCGATTGGGTCGAACAACCCTGCCAGACGCTTGAGGAATGCGCCCATGTTGCTACCCGCGTTTCCAACCCGATTATGCTAGACGAATGCATGAGCGATTTCGGCGACCACTTGCGGGCGTGGTCTACGCATGCTTGTGAGGGTGTAAAGATCAAACCGAACCGTCTGGGAGGGCTGACCAAGGCACGTCAGGCACGCGATT
Source organism: Alphaproteobacteria bacterium (assembly GCA_018666195.1). Classification (GTDB taxonomy): domain Bacteria; phylum Pseudomonadota; class Alphaproteobacteria; order UBA6615; family UBA6615; genus JABJAG01. Next base: position 4,523 of record JABJAG010000118.1, on the reverse strand, counting down.
TTGGTGTGTCTGTTGGCTGGCAAATGCATGTCGAGGATGTGGGCGGCTCTGTTTTAGCGGATACTGCAGCCTTGCACCTGGCCGCGTCAACGCCTGCGCCGAACCGGTTGGCAAGCTGGCTGTGTCATGATCACCTCAGGATTGACCTGGCAAGAACGCAAGGCGTGCGCAATCTGGGAGGACATGTCGTACCACCCTCCGCCCCCGGTCTAGGCGTTATCCCTGACCTCGAAGTCGTTGGGGATCCCGTGGCCGTCTACACATGAAAGTCAATCGCATCACACTTTGGTCTGTCGATTTGACCAGCCATGAGACATACTACATGGCCGAGGGCAAAACCTGCGCCACTGTCAAAACCCACGTGCTGTGTCTGGAAACCGATACGGGCCTCAAAGGGTGGGGCGAGGTGTGCCCGATACCGCATTACCTGCCTGCCTTTGCGGATGGCGTGCCAAGTGCAATCCGGGAAATGGCACCGGAAATTCTTGGCATCACACCCACGGGTATCGACGCGCCGATGCGCAAACTGGATGGGTTCCTGCAAGGGCATCTGGCGGCGAAGTCTATTGTCGATATGGCGCTGTGGGATCTGTTCGGCAAAGCCACTGATCTGCCACTGTATCAGCTTCTGGGCGGACGAACCCGCCGCGATATGCCGCTTTACCACTCGATCACCTGCATCGCACCCGATGAAATGGCGCGCATCGCAAAAGAGGCTTACGCCACCGGCATTCGCCAATTTCAGGTGAAACTCGGGGCGGACGCGGATTGGCAGGCCGACGCAGAGCGGTTGACCAAAGTGCGCGAGGCGGTCGGCACCGGGCCATTGGTTTATGGCGACTGGAATTGTGGGGCGACGAAACTGCAAGCGACGCGCACAGGCCGCGCCGTGGCGCATCTCGACATCATGCTGGAACAGCCCTGCAAAACGCTCGAAGACTGCGCCGCTGTCCGCCAAGCCACTGGCCTGCCAATGAAAATCGATGAGGGCGCTTATGATTTGGCGTCGTTGCAGCGCGCGGCAGAGCTTGGGTGCCTTGACGCGGTCGCATTGAAGCTGTCGAAATTCGGCGGCATTTCAGCCATGCGGCGTGCGCGCGACCTGACGGTTCATTTGGGCGCAGAGATCTGTGCCGAATGCACATGGGGGTCAGACATCGTGACCGCCGCGTCGCTGCATTTTGCCGCCTCCACGCCGCAGGGTGCCTTGCTGAACACATGTGATCTGTCGTCCTACGTTGCCCCGCGCATCGCACCTGATTGCCCCAACCGCAATGATGGCCGCATCGCGCCGCCAACCGGTGCAGGATTGGGTGTTACACCGGACATGGAGCGCCTTGGCGCTCCCATTTTGGAATTGGACTGAGACATGCAAAAACTGACATCGCAATCCGATTGGATCGCGCGCGCGCAAGCCGTCCTGCCCGCTGGGGGCTTCGGCAATTTTGACCCCGGCATCATGATCGCGCGTGGGGAAGGCAGCCATGTTTGGGATGAGGATGGCAACGAATATATCGACTACCTCATCGGATCTGGCCCAATGCTTTTGGGACATGGCCACCCTGAGGTTATGGAAGCGGTTCTAGAACAGCTCCCCAAGGGCATGACATTCTTTGCCAACAACGCCAAAGGCATCGAACTGGCCGAAGCGATCGTTGACGCCGTGCCGTGTTGCGAACAGGTCCGGTTTGTCGCCTCTGGCGGGGAGGCTGACATGTACGCAATCCGCCTCGCGCGCGCCTACACTGGCCGCGATAAAATCCTGAAGTTCGAAGGCGGCTATCACGGTATGAGCGCCGAAGCCCAGATGAGCCTCGCACCCTCAGCCCGTGTCAATTTCCCCCAAGCCGTTGCCGATAGCGCAGGCATTCCACAAAGTGTTGCGGATCAAATGTTGATCGCGCCCTACAATGACTTGGTCGCGGTCGAGGCGCTATTGACCGAACACAAGGACATCGCAGCCATTATCGCGGAACCGCTGCAACGGATCATCCCTGCCGCCCCCGGATATCTGCAAGGCTTGCGCGACCTGTGTGATAAACACAGCATATTGCTGATCTTTGATGAAATTGTCACCGGTTTCCGACTGGCCTACGGCGGCGCGCAGGAACGCTATGGTGTGACACCCGACATCTGCACCTTGGGCAAAATCATCGGCGGCGGCTTTCCCCTTGCCGCCCTCGGGGCCAGCGCCGAGATTATGCGGCATTTCGACAAGTCGATTGTCGGCGCTGACAAATGGCTCATGCAACTTGGGACGCTATCGGGCAATCCCATTGCGGCAGCGGCGGGCCTGAAGACGATGGAAGTATTGAAACGCAAAGGCAGCTACGACCGTCTGCGCGATATCGGTCGGACGTTGCAGGACATGCAAAGAAGCGCACTCGATGCCGCAGGTGTTCCCCATCAAATCTGTGGGGATGAGACCTTGTTCGATATCTTCTTCACGACCAGCCAGTGTCGCGACTACCGCTCCGCCAAGCATGATGATCCCGAGCGTAATGCGACCTACAATAGGGCGCTGCGCCAGCACGGAATATTCAAATCCCCGGGTAAGCTCTATCCGTCACTTGCGATTACTGCTGAAGACTTGGAACGGACGAAAGCCGCTGTCGAGCATGCTGTGCGATCCATTTCCATGTCCTGAGCGAAATTCTCTCGCAGCTTTTTTAAACGTCTACGGGTTTGCAAAGATTTGCGGCAGATAGCGTGCAAAAACGATGTCAAATGACTGCAGTGCTCTGACGCTTGAGCAAGGCGCGGCACTCGTCGCCTTAGGCTTTTACCGGCCTGATGCACTTGCAACGATAATGCTTGCTCGTTCCTTTTCACAACGGCCACTTGAACGGATGCTATGTTGTCTTCGTCGGCGCGGTGCTGATGTCTGGGCATGGAGGGAGGATTGGAGGGCATGTTATGCCAAGAGTCCAACTACCCATGGTAAACCCGAAGAGAAGAGCCTGGAACAAGGGACGAATAATAGGTCAGAAACGACCTCTGCTTCCCAAACAGGTGTGGGCCATTCGTGCCCGGCTCGAACTTGCAGGCTACCTACGCGACTTAGTACTGTTTAATGTTGCAATCGATAGCAAGCTGCGCGGCTGTGATCTGGTAAAACTCGCTGTGACCGATTTGGTCAAGGATGATCGCGTTCGTGAAAGGGTATCGGTGATCCAGAGAAAAACCAAGAAACCGGTTCAGTTCGAACTGACTGAAAACACTCGTGATACTGTCATTGCATGGGTGAGATCACCTGAGATGATTGGGTGCCACTCTATGTTTCCAAGCCGCTTCCACGACCGCCCGCATATCTCAACACGTCAGTACGGTCGACTAGTACGTGACTGGGTGACAGCCATAGGTCTAGAGCCCAGCGGATACGGGACACACTCGATGCGTCGAACCAAAGCTGCAGAGATTTATCGCAAGACGGGAAACCTTCGCGCCGTAAAACTCCTACTTGGTCACACGAATGTCGATAGCACCGTGCGTTATTTGGGCGTTGAGCTGGAAGATGCCCTGAGTATTGCTGAGCGCATAGACATCTGAGACCTGTTGGCGAGCGGTTATGCCGTTGGCCAATGCAAAAAGGTCCAGTGTTACCACCGCAAAATTGGTCTTTGGCAATAGCGCTACTAGATATGGTGCGCAATCTAGACCAGATTTAAACGTGAGAACGGCCGGTTCGAGGACACCGACCGCGGAGCAGCGATCAGGCTTGCGCACATGCGAGCAAATGCTGCGTGAGCAATAGCGGCAACTGCATAAGTCCGGTTTGTCCGCATAGCCGACATTGGTATAGCGCACAGCGAACGGCAGCTCTGCGGACTTAGCTGCCCTTTGCTGCAACTGCTTTGACCGAAAAAAGGAGCTTCTAATTTGCATATTTGGAAATATTTGAAGACTGATTTGTTGATTTTTTCTGCTCAATCCCGCTAGAGTTTCGTCTGACGTCAAGCGTGACATGATCTGCCTATGGAGAGCAATAAGCTAATGACTATTTCTTTCGAAACGTTTGGAGATGAACTGACATATGATGCCTTGCCTGTCGAAGTATTGGCTATCTTGCGCCGGAGCTTTACCGACACAATAGGTGTCGCAGCTGTTGGGTCGACGACTCCTCTTTCCAAAATAGCCAGGCGAGTGGCGCCAATGCTTTTTGGAAGTGGCACCGCAGGCACCTCTCGAATGCTAATGGATGGTACGGCGGTTAGTCCGGCAGGTGCCGCCATGGCTGGGGCTTTCACGATTGACAGTATTGACGCCCATGATGGTACGACGCCCTGCAAAGGTCACGCTGGGTCAGCAATATTTCCGGCGATGATTGCTTTGGCTCAAGCCACAGATAAAGAAATCGACGGCAAGAGCTTTGCTGAAATTTTGGCATTAGCATACGAATTTTCATACCGCGCTGGCCTGGTCCAGCACGCGACTTGTCCAGATTATCATACCTCCGGCGCATGGACCGCAGTTGGTGTAGCGGCCGCCGGTGCAAAACTATTGGGAGGCAATGCAGAGCAAAT
>JABJAG010000117.1 GCA_018666195.1 Alphaproteobacteria bacterium | reverse complement strand
CTGCGGCTTGTCACCGTCATCGCGGCACCGGCAGCATGCAGGTTGCGCGCCATGAGTTTGCCCATCAGGCCAAGCCCGATGAACCCGATTTTCCTGCCGTCCAACGCTCCCATGATGGCGGCTCAGGCGGTGGCGTAGCGGGCGCGGGCCGCGCGTTCGATGGCGGCGGCGCTCAACCGGTCAATTTCGAGCGTGTGGCGCAACATCTCTAACAGACGGAGCTCTTCCTGTTCGGCCTTCAAATCCGCAATGGCAATGTCACAAGCCAGAACATAAGCGGTTTCACGCAGGTGATCAGGCAGGGCGTTGCGGATCTGCTCCAGAGCAAGTTCCAGACCATTGTCCTGTGCCAGAACGCCGGCACATTCCTGCGCAACAGTTGCCATCTGTTCGTCATCAAAGCCTTTGAAGACTGGCAACTGGCGGACGATTTCACCGATACGCGTGATTTCGGAGTCGCTCATCTCGTTGTCGGCGGCGGACACCATCACCATGGTGTAGAGGAGGGCGGTCTGGGATTCGATCATTGCTCGGCTATCCTTGTCTTGGTTGCCTTGGTTAAAGCGGTCGCTGTCCGGGCCGTCAAGTCACCGGCCAGACAACTGTCGTGACCTGTGTAGCTATCGACAGTGTCGGATGCGCGACATATAGGTGGTGATCATGTCTGCCGTTGTCGATGTCGCTGTTCCTGTTTTTGCAATTATGCTTGCTGGTTTTCTGGCTGGGCGGTTTCGGATTCTGGGTGCGTCCAGCTCTGAAGCGCTGAATGCCTTTGTGTACTGGTTTGCTTTGCCACCGGTTCTGTTCCTTTCCATGGCAACTGTCCCGCTTTCGGACGTTTTCAACTGGCCGTTCATCTGGACCATTATTCTGGGGATGGCTGCGGTGGCGCTGCCCTCGACCCTGATTGCGAAATTTCTGTTTCCCAACAGTTTTTCCGGCCTGACCCTGCATGGACTGACGTCGGTTTTTGCCAATACCGGTTATATGGGCATTCCACTGTTCATCGCTGCTTTTGGTCCGACAGGCACATTGCCGGCGGTGATAGCCACGGCGATCAATTCCGTTCTGATTATCGGCTTGACAGTCCTGTTCGTGGAAATTGGCAGTGGATCAGGAAAGGGCCCGCGGCAGGCAGTGGGTGGCGCTTTGCTGGCGGTTGTTCGCGGTCCTCTTTTCATCGCGCCCGTGGCGGGAATTCTCTGGTCGGCCTCAGGGCTTGGTCTTCCTGTCTGGTTGTCGAATTTCGCCGGATTGATGGGGGATGCCTCGGGCCCATGTGCCTTGTTTGCCATGGGTCTGTTTCTGGTGGGCAAGCCGATCTCGACCGGGTTGGGTGAGGTGAGCTGGTTGGTGATCGCCAAGCTTGCACTGCACCCGCTGATCACCTGGGTTCTTGCGGTACAGGTCTTCCATTTGGATGCCGAATTCACCCGAGGTGCGGTCCTGATGGCGGCCTTGCCGACTGGCGCGCTGTCCTTCGTGATCGCCCAGAAATATGGAGTTTTCGTACAGCGCAGCTCTGCTGCGATCCTGTTGTCGACGGTGTTTTCGGTGGTCACAGTCAGCGCGTTGCTGGCCTGGTTCGGCACCAGCTAGTCGGCAAGAAATTCTTCGGTTGCCTCGATGGCATCCACCAGCCCAACGCGTTCGGGGATGACGGTATCAGGAAAGGCACCGAACAGACGCGTCGGGGTTGCCGCATCCAACACCAAGAACACACCCTTATCGTCACGCCGCCGGATCAGACGGCCATAGGCTTGTGCGAGACGCAGCCGGGCCAGCATGTCGTCATAGTTGCGTCCGCCGAAGGCATCGCGGCGCGCCCGATGCAAGATTGTGGGACGCGGCCATGGGATGCGATCAAATGCGAGCAGGCGTAGCGAGCGTCCCGGTACATCGACGCCATCGCGTACGGCATCCGTGCCCAGCAGACAGGCCTCAGTTTCTGCGCGGAAGATATCGATCAGTGTTGCCACATTGAGTTGATCGACATGCTGGCCGTAAAGCGGCAACCCGGCTGCATCGAGGGCATCCGCCATGCGGGCGTGGACTTGCCGCAGGCGCGCGATGGAGGTGAACAGTCCCAATGCGCCGCCGCCGGACGCCAGAAACAGCTCACGCATGGCGGCAGCCACCTGGTCTGCATCGTTGCGTCGAACATCTGTCACCACGAAAACCTTGGTTTGCGCGGCGTAATCAAACGGCGATTCGACCCGTGCACGGACCGCGGGCTTGGGCAGATGGAACGCGCCCGTCCGGGTTTCAGCCGTCCGCCAATCGGCTTCGATATCGCCGGTGCGATCTGTCAGGGTTGCGGAGGTCACGACCATGCCATGGGCCACCGGCGCCATAGAGGCTGCGAAGGGCACCGTTGGGTCGACCCAGTGACGGAACAGGCCTGCATCAATCTCGCGGCCGTCGATCCGTTCAACTTCCATCCAGTCGACAAAGGCATCCGAGGCCGGCTCGTTGATCGCATCGAGCATGTCGATCCAGGCACCAAGCGTCATTTCGGCACGTCGTTGCAGCGCGCGGGTCACGGCCTCGATACGCACGCGCGTAGCGCTTTCGAGCTCGTCGGCATCTTCATCAAGGCGTCGGAGCAGGCGGGCGCAAAGCTTTCGCAGGGGGGTGGCAAGCGCCACGAGTGCCTCGCGAAGCTCTTCAGCAGCGCCAGGAAGACTTTCTGCTGGAGGACGTACATCGGTTTCCAGCGAATAGGGTCCCGCATCGGCCGGCGCGCGCGCAAAAACCTGCAGACGGCATTCGGCAAGGAAGTTTTCGGCAGCGCCCTCTGGTGCATTGCCCGAGAGTCGATTGATCCAGGTCGGGGCGGGCAGCACCTGGGCTGCCTCCAGAGCGGCCGCCAGTGCATCGTGGGAATCGGAATCATCGGCGGCGATCAGTTCGTCGACACGGTCGCGCAGGCCGCGAGCGCGACCGCCGGAGCGCCGACGGCCTGCGCCTTCTGTCCCGAGCAACCAGCGCCGCATATCAGCCATTTCGCGACCACTGAGATGCGCCGCGAAGGCTGAATCCGCAGCCTCGAAGACATGGTGTCCCTCATCGAAGACATAACGTGTTGGCAGGGTACTCTCTTCGCCATTGCCGCTTCCCATGGCGGCCTGGATCATCACCAGGGCATGGTTGGCGACCACGAGGCGTGCTCGACGAGCTTTGCGGATCGAATGTTCGACAAAACAACGACTGTAGTGTGAGCAGGCCGAGTAGATACATTCGCCGCGCCGGTCAGCCAGCCCCAGGGTTGCACCCACGCCCACCAGATCGACGAGCCAGGCTGGGAAGTCGCCACCCAGATCTCCATCCCGGGTTGCTTGCACCCAGCGTGCGGTTAGCGCGACCCCGACAGCATTACGTTTCTGCAGGGCCGTGAACCGGCCAGCAACATCTTCCAGATTGAGCAGGCAGAGATAGTTCTCGCGACCCTTGCGGATCACCACCTGTCGCGCCTTGAGGTCCGGGTCGGGATAGAGGTGGTCGAGTTCCTGATCGATCTGTTGTTGCAGATTGCGGGTGTAGGTGCTGATCCAGACCGGCCCGGCGTTTTTTTCGGACCAGACGCTGGCTGGCGCGATATAGCCAAGGGTTTTACCGGTGCCGGTTCCCGCTTCGGCCAGGACCACATTGGGTGTGTCGGGGGCGGTTGGTGGTGCAAAGGCGGCAGATACGGCGGCGGCATAGTCGCTTTGACCGGCACGGGTTTCAGCATCATCACCTAGCAAAGATCCCAGTCGTTCGCGGGCCTCGTCTTCGGAGACCGCATCGTTCGCGGGCGGGGGTTCGGGGGCGGCTTCGGCCCATTCAGGTACCTTGCGCCACACGGCGAGTGCGCTGGTCGCAGCGGCAGCGCCGGTATCACTCAGTGCCACAGCCCCCAAGGCGTCAAGTACGAGCGGCCCCCACAGCCAACCAGCGCGTTGCAGCGCTTGGGCAATCGACATCAGATCGTTGCGTTCGTCCAGATTGGTCGCGATGTCATCAAGGAGGAAACTGGCAATTGCGACGAGGACTTCCACGTCTTCCGCACTTTCAGGTGCATCGATCCCCAGCGTGCGCGCGAGCCCGCGGATTGTCGGCAAGGTAAATGCAGCGGGGCGCGCATAGGCGAAGAGCTCAAGCACGTCGTAGCCGTCGATATGTTCAACCCCAAGACGTCGGGCTGTGGATGGTGCGTGGCATAGAATTGGAGGGCTTGCTCGGGCGCGGCGCGCGGCTTCGTCGGCAGCCAGAGCTTCGCTTTCGCCGCCTGGTGCGCGCCAGTTGGCAAAGGAACGTGCTGCGACAAGCGCTGGCAGTTCGTGGGATATGGCAGTTGAACCAGACATTGGCGCGACCTTAGCCGGACGGTCCCGAATCTCTAAAGTTTTCCAGAGAATTTCGCTGTATTTGCGCCAAATCTGATCCGTATCTCAGCAAAATCCTCAGCGATACGGCGTGACGCGGGAGTAAAGAACGCCAGAATGGCTGCGTGCGACCATCGGGCTGTTTCGGCAGTGCGTGATCGCGATCCAGCAGGAGGAATTGGATATGAATATCGGATCAGCAAGTCAGGTATCGACCCTCGTCCCGGATTCCGCCGCCGGCAAGGCAGTAGTACCGGCCGGCGAAACGCAAGGCCCTGGGCAGTCCTGGGCAACAACCACCCAGGTTGAATCCTGGGCGGGAGCCCAAACCGAGCCCGCACCGCAGGCTTCGAATGAATCCTGGGCAACTTCCAAAGAGACCGAAAACTGGGCGGGGGACAAACCGCCAGCGGAATCAGCATCTCAGAAGGTCGACATCAGGGTTTGATGTCTTTGATCATGGTCTTCCGGGCAATGCAGCCCGGTTGACCTGATTCCGCCCCGCGCCTAGGTTCCGCCCCGGATTCACAAGCGAAGAAGCACGGGCGCAGATGGCGATCGATCGCGAGTTGGTACAGGCCGCAAAGGCTTGGCCGTTTCAGGAAGCACGAACAGTCATTGACCGACTGGGTGGCGCAGATGCGTCCAACACGCCGGACAAAGGCTATGTGTTGTTCGAAACCGGCTACGGCCCGTCCGGGCTGCCGCATATAGGCACTTTCGGAGAGGTCGCGCGGACGACCATGGTGCGCAATGCGTTTGCGGCCATGTCGGATATCCCGACCAAGCTCATTGCGTTCTCCGATGATATGGACGGGTTGCGCAAGGTTCCTGAAAACGTGCCCGAGCAGGAGATGCTCACCGAACATCTCGGCAAGCCGTTGACCGAAGTGCCTGATCCGTTCGGCACCCATGATAGTTTTGGCGCGCACAACAATGCCCGCTTGCAGGCGTTTCTCGACACTTTTGGTTTTGAGTACGAGTTCCGCAGCTCGACGAAATGCTATCGCGCAGGTGAGTTCGACG
>JABJAG010000116.1 GCA_018666195.1 Alphaproteobacteria bacterium | reverse complement strand
CCGCACAGAGGGCTGTGACAAGGGCCATGCCACGTGCGCCGAGCTGGCGCGCGCCGAGGGTTGCCAGACCGGCAATCACGATCACGGCCCAATAGGGCCAGCGTTGGTAGAGACAAAGTGTGCAGGGGTGCAACCCGCCAAGCAGTTGAAAACCCCAAGCGCCGCCCAGCATTACTGCGCTGGCGAGAAAGGTCAGCGCCGGCCAGATATACAATTTTGATGTCAGCGTGGTCGTCGTCATATCGACCATATAGGGGTTCGGACGCGTCAGCGCTAGAAAACGAACTTTATCAGGGCAAATCCGCCGACGAGCAGTGCGATGAAGGCCAGCGCAACCCAGCCAAGATATTTCTCAACGAAACTCCGGATAGCGGGGCCGAAATACCAGATCAAGGCGGCGACCAGGAAAAATCGCAGGCCGCGGGCGGCGATGGATGCCAGTCCGAATACGGCGGGGTCGAGTTGGGTGACGCCGCTGGCAATCGTGACAACTTTATAGGGGAACGGAGTGACGCCGAAGGTAAAGACGATCCATGCGCCGAACTCGTTATACCGTGCGGTAAAGCTCTCGAAGGTGTGTTCGAAACCGTAAAACGCGATAATCGGTTGCCCGATTGTATCGAACAGGGCGTAGCCGATCAGGTAACCGAAATAGCCACCGGCCACTGACATCACGGTACAGATAGCCGCCAGTCGCCAGGCCTTGTTGCGGGCGGCGAGAATCATCGGGATCAATAGCAAATCGACGGGGATCGGAAAGAATGAACTTTCGATAAAAGCGATTGCCGCCAGCATCCAGACTGCGTGGGGCGAGGCGCTTAGTCGCATCGTCCAGTCGTAAGTGGCCCGCAACATTTTCTGACGGTGACCTCGAGTGGTTCATGGTGATCGGTTTATCCCGCGCCGTGTAACAGGCTGGTTCCGTTGCTGTCCATGTTCGCATCACGAGTGACTAGCGACGTCGGATGTCGCGCACAAAGGTTGAAGTCCCGTCCGCACCTATTTCGGCAACCCAGAGGCCGGTATGAACAAAGGACTGGGTGTCGCGCAGTTGGGGGTTAAGGGCGCCGATATAGCCCTGATCGGCGGCATGAACCGAGCGCAATCCGGCGGCTTGCGGGGCCAGAGTCATCAGCGCGATGACCGCGAGCCAGACCATCACCAATGCTGTTAGAACTCTAAGATGGGTACGCATCGTTGCTTGCTCCACGAATTGTCGTTGAGCCTTAAATAGAGGCAAAGATGAGATACTGAAGTGACTCGTGTCACAGGGTGAAAAGATTCTTATCAGGCGATCAGAATGCTTTTGGGGATCTCAAACTTATGGCGTGTTTCAGCAATTCTGTTCCCATGCGGCGAACGCGGCCGACTTATTGACTCTTTCGGGAGACTCAGACCATACCCTTGTGGAATTGAACACGCTTTTAGAGTCCGTTGCGGATTTAGCGGCAACAAGGTTCAATTCAGGTGCGCGGGCGTGGCGGAATTGGTAGACGCGCGGGATTCAAAATCCCGTTCTTGCAAGAGAGTGTCGGTTCAAGTCCGACCGCCCGTACCATTTTTATTTCGATCAATTATTCCGAGTTCGAATGGGGTTCCGGCAATAGAGTGGGAGTTCAGGTTTCTCTGGCAACACCAATATTTCAACTCTGGTTGTCTTTAAGTTCAGGCGGGTTTGTGGAGTTTTTTCGGACCAAAGATCGCAGTGCGCTGAAAGGAAATTTATCATGCCCGTTATCGTTCGAAATGCCGATCAGAACTCGTCACAGGTTGCGCCGGGGTGCGATGTTGTTGCGCTCGTCACACCGGACGTGATCGGCAATGATCAGATATTGCTGGAGCGTGTTGCCCTTGCTGCGGGTGTGACTTACGAGATTGCATTGGATCCGAAGATGGTTGGCTGGGTGCAGGCGCTGTCTGGGGACGGCACATTGGCCGATGCAGAAATCACTCCGAATATGGTCACCTATCTGCCGCTCGGTTTCTCCGGCAGCGTAGTTGCGGGTGACAATGAGACTGTGCTGTTGATGGCGCGGGTTCCCGATGCCGCACGTTTCGATCCGGAGATCGCGGATATGCCCGGCGAGTTGCGGCAGGTCGACTGGACCCGTGAGCCGGTGTTGGAATCCGAACATGACGCTCGCAAGCGCATCTATATGGCGACTCCATCTCTGGCTGGGACCCATGCTTTCAAGGGCGAGATGATCTCCTATCCGCCGGGCACTGCTGCACCGGAACATCACCATGTAGGTGCAGAACATTTCCAATATGTGATTTCAGGTCGCGGCACGGCGCTTCTGGACGGCACCGGTCATGTGCTGGAAGCCGGTGATCTGCTCTACAATTACGAGCACGAACCCCACGCCTTCATCAATCAGTCTGATGAAGAGTTTGTTTTTGTGGAGTTCTTTGTGCCAGGTCCGTGCGAGACCATTTGGTCGCCGGGCGCTAATGTCTGTGCGTGGTTACCCACCGGGGTCGACAGCGCAGGGCGCGCGCCGTCTCGTGAAATTGGTTATCACGTGCACGGGCAGGATGACGGCCTGTAAAATTCACCGTTCTGCGGTTGCGATTCCACAATAAGAAAATTATTGTCCGGCCCTCGGGGAAGGGTGCGGAAGAGCGCCTGTGACAAAAGACATCACGCGACAGGGTGCGATATGCGACTCAACAACAGTTTCACCGTGCCGGCGACACCGGAAGCGGCATGGAACGTACTCCTTGATGTACCGCGGATTGCGCCGTGCATGCCGGGCGCTGAACTGACCGAAGTGGTTGGGGAACACACTTATAAAGGGAATGCAAAGCTGCGGGTCGGACCGGTTAATCTGACCTTTTCTGGTGAAGCTAAAATCACCGAAATGGACGCAACGGCGCGCCGGGCCACGGTTCATGCCAAGGGCAACGACACCAAGGGGCGCGGGGCTGCGGAGGCCGACGTTGTTTTCGCTCTTTTCGAAGATAGCGGGCAGACTCGGGTCGATATCACGACGGAGCTGAATCTGACCGGATCAGTGGCACAATATGGTCGCGCATCCGGTTTGATTGATGCCATTGCAGGTCAGATAATTTCTGATTTTGCCAAGAATCTTGAAGCAGAAATTGGCACTGATTCCGTTGTTCCACCAGAGGTCGCAGGTGAAACTTCAGCAGAGCCTGCATCGCAACCAGCAATTCAAGCGGCACCGTCTGACAACAGTATTTCCGGTATCAGCCTGTTCTTCCGGGCGGTCTGGGCGATGATCTGCGGCAAGCGATAGGGAAAGAGATACTCATGAAACCAGCACCCTTCATCTATCATGATCCGGCAACGCCGGAGGAAGCTGTCGCGCTGCTCAGCCAGCACGAGGATGCCAAAGTCCTCGCCGGTGGGCAGTCGCTGATGCCAATGCTCAATATGCGCTTTGTTGTGCCCGATCACGTTATTGATTTGAATGGCGTGGCCGGAATTTCCGGCGTGACCGATACAGGCAGCACGCTTGAGATTGGCGCGATGACCCGGCAGCGCGACCTGATTCGCGATCCGGCCGTGAACGCAAAAACACCGATTATCCCTGAGGCGCTGGAGAATGTCGGGCATTTCCAGACCCGCAACCGCGGCACCATTGGTGGCAGCCTGTGTCATCTTGACCCGTCGGCCGAATTGCCCTGTTTGATGGCAGCTTATGACGCTGTGCTCACGGCCCATGGCCCTGAAGGCGCGCGCGATATTCCGTTCATAGAATGGCCGCTGGCTTACATGATTCCGACCCTCGGGCCGGACGAATTGCTGACGAAGATCACGGTGCCTTACTGGGCGGAGAATCATGGCTTTGGCTTTGTTGAGTACGCCCGTCGTCATGGTGACTTTGCCTTGATCGCTGTTGCGGCGCTGCTTGAAATAGACGGTGACACGATCCGTCGGGCATCCATTTCAATCGGCGGCGCGGATGTCCGTCCGGTCCGTCTGACGGAAGCCGAAACGGCCTTGGTCGGCGCAGGTGTGGGGGTTGATGCCTTCAGGGCTGCGGCCGAGATCGCCCGCGGCATCGATGCCATGTCAGACGCTTATGTGTCCTCCGCCTACCGTCAGCGGCTGGCCGCAACGCTCGTTGAACGGGCCCTCATCAAAGCCGGCGAATGCGCCAAAGGGAGTGCCTGATCATGGCTGATACCCGCGATATTGAAGTGACAGTAAACGGCGAAAGCCACGCTGCGAATGTTGAAACCCGCACCAGTCTGGGTGATTTCCTACGGCATGGCCTGGGCCTGACTGGCACCCATATGGGCTGCGAGCACGGTGTGTGCGGTGCCTGCACGGTGATGGTTGATGGAGAAGCGGTGCGTTCTTGTCTGATGCTGGCTGTTCAGGCCAACGGGCACGAGGTGACGACGGTCGAAGGGCTGGCCGACGACGACGGGACAATGCACCCGCTTCAGGAAGCCTTCTGGAAACATCATGGTCTGCAATGCGGTTTCTGTACCCCGGGGATGCTGACCTCGCTAACGGCGTTCCTGCGAGACAATCCTGATCCGAGCGAACGCGAGGTGCGTGAGGCGATCTCGGGGAATATCTGCCGTTGCACCGGCTATCAGGGCATAGTTGACGCCGCGCTGGAAGTTGCCAAATCCATGCAGAAGGGGAGCTAGAACCATGGGTGTTCGTTATTTGGGCGCAGAAGTTCAGCGCATGGAAGACCCCCGGTTGCTGACCGGTCACGGGCGTTACGTTGATGACATCACGATGGAAGGCATGCTTCACGCAGCTTTCCTACGCGCGCCGATGGCGCACGCGAAAATTAGGTCGATCGACGCGTCGCGTGCGGTCGAGTTACCGGGTGTGCATCGGGTGTTCAGCCATGCGGATTTTGGTGAAAAATACGGGCACCGGATGAACCAGCTTTATCCGGCACCGGTCATCGACCAGAACAAAACCCAGTACCCATTGGCCAAAGACGAGGTCTGCTATGTGGGTGAGGCTGTGGCCGTGGTGGTGGCGGATAGTCGGGCCATTGCCGAGGACGCCCTTGCGCTGATTGACGTCGATTACGAAGCTCTTCCGGCCGTCGTGAATATCATGACGGCGCTGGAGGACGACGCTCCGCTGGCGCATGCGGACACCAAATCGAACCTGATGGGGAAGATGCGCTCGAGCTTCGGTGATATCGAGGATTCGTTTGCAAAGGCTGACCATGTGTTCTCTGCAGCGTTCATGCAGCATCGAGGTGGTTGCCATTCCATGGAGACGCGCGGTGTTATTGCTCGTGACGACCCTTGGGGTGACGGGCTGACCCTCTGGACCTCGGCCCAATCGCCCTATTTGATCCGTCGTGCTCTGGCTACATGGTTGGGCGAGTCTGAAGAGCGCGTTCGAGTCATTGCCCCGGATGTGGGTGGTGGTTTCGGACCGAAGGCTGGGTTCTATCCCGAAGAAATTGCCATCACGCTGGCGGCACGCTTCATGAAGCGTCCGGTCAAGTGGATTGAGGATCGCAGGGAGCATTTTATCTCCACCACGACTCAGCGGGACCAGCATTGGGATCTGGAGGTCGCGTGTACAGCCGAAGGAAAAATCCTCGGTCTGCGCGGGACGGTGACGCATGAGAATGGTGCCTATATTCCCTACGGAATTCTGTTGCCGAACAGCTCACTGACACCGTTGCCCGGCGCGTATTCCATTGCCGCTATCGATGTGGGTGTGGATATCGTGTTCACCAACACGATCGCGAACTCCCCCGTGCGTGGCGCAGGGCGTCCCTGCGGCATTTACGCCGTCGAGCGCATGATTCAGCTGGTTTCCCGCAAGCTTGGGATTGATCCGGCTGAGGTCCGTCGGCGAAACTATGTCCGTCCCGATCAGATGCCCTATGAAACAGGTGCGACACTGCGCGGCGGTGCCAAATGTGTCTACGACAGCGGTGACTACGAAGCCT
>JABJAG010000115.1 GCA_018666195.1 Alphaproteobacteria bacterium | reverse complement strand
CGGCGCGCGATCGCTCAGGGTGTGAAGCTGTTCCTCGATGTCGCGCAGCCGGCCCAGAGGACGAACCAGAATCGCCAGAACGCCGAACACAATGCCCGCCGCAACAAGACATGCAATCCAGACATTCAGGTAACCGGTCGCAGACAAAATGATCGCCGCGAGCACACCTGGACTGGCCAGCAGCGTCGTTGTCGTGATCAGATATCTGAGTCTGGGTACCATTTGGTCCGCACGCAATTCAGGCTTTGTTTGTTGCCCAGCAGTTTAGCACGCCATACCGTTTTCACCTGGTTCGGCCAGTAGGTTGATCTGACAATCAGGCCTTTGTCTTGCGCGAGCGTTTGGGTTGGCTTTCGGTTTCGCGACGGATCGACTCATGCGCGGCAAAGGCAGATGCATTGACGATTTCGGTCACTGTGGAATTCATATGGACGATCTCCACGGGCTTCTCGAGACCCATCAGGATAGGTCCGAGGACCGTGCCAACATCCATGGATTCGAGCATCCGCGACGTGATGTGCGCAGAGTGAAGCCCGGGCATGATCAAAACATTGGCCGGTCCAGTAAGACGGGTGAAGGGGTAGTAGCGTTCACGGAGCACAGCATCGAGCGCTACGTCCGGTGTCATTTCACCTTCATACTCGAAGTCGATGTCATCTCGTCCGTCGAGCAGTCGGACCGCTTCGCGCGAACGCTCGGTGATATCGACCGGTGGATTTCCAAAGTTGGAATAGCTGAGAAAGGCGACCCGGGGTTCGCTGCCCATTTGGCGGGCCTTGGCGGCCGCCTGGATTGCGATATCGACCATGACTTCCGGACTGGGCCGTTCGTGCACCGACGCATCGGCAATAAACAGTGTGCGATTGCGCATGACATGGACCGACAGGCCGAAGATCTGTTCATCCGGGATGGCGTCGAAAACCCGCTGGACATCGTTGAGGCATGTGTAGAAGCGCCGTGACAGTCCGGTCACCATGGCGTCGGCGTCACCCAGTGCAACCATGCAGGCGGCAAAGACATTCCGGTTCCGGTTCACCACCCGTGCGCAGTCCCGGTAGAGCATGCCGCGGCGCTGCATACGCCCATAGAGGAATGCGATGTAGCGTTCGCGCTCGTCTTCAGAGACCAATGCGGCGTTGTGAATTTGAAGCTCGCCGGCATTCGACAGGCCGAGTTCTTCAATCCGGGCCTGCACAACTTCTTCTCGGCCGATCAGGATGGGTTCGCCCAGACCCTGATTGCGATAGGAGATCGCGGCGCGGATCACGCGTTCGGACTCACCCTCAGCGAAGACAACCCGACGCGGACTGTTGCGCACGGTTTCATAGGTCGCTTCAATCAGTGAGGATGTCGGGTCAAGCCGCTGGGCCAGCGTACGTCGATACCCATCCATGTCCTGGATGGGCTGCCGGGCGACACCGGTGTCCATGGCGGCCTGTGCAATTTTTGGCGGGATACGCTCGATCAGCCGGGGGTCAAATGGCACCGGGATGATGTATTCCGGGCCATAGGCCAGATGCTCACCGGCATAGGCGGCCGCAACTTCATCGGGAACATCTTCGCGTGCGAGTTCGGCCAGCGCTTCGGCGCAGGCAATCTTCATTTCATCGTTGATAGTGGTCGCGCGGACGTCGAGGGCACCCCGGAAGATGTAGGGGAAACCGAGTACATTGTTGACCTGGTTCGGGTAGTCGGATCGGCCTGTCGCGACGATGGCGTCGTCGCGAACGGAACGAACATCCTCAGGGGTAATTTCGGGGTCCGGGTTGGCCATTGCGAAAATGATCGGGTTCGGCGCCATCGACTTGACCATCTCCTTGGTTACCGCTCCGGCGACAGAAAGGCCGAAGAACACGTCGGCCCCTTTCATTGCTTCTTCGAGGGTTCGGGCTTTGGTTTGCACCGCGTGGCCCGATTTCCACTGGTTCATGCCGTCCGTACGGCCTTGATAGATGACGCCGCGACTGTCGCACAGAATCGCCTGATCGTGGGGTAGCCCCATTGCTTTCATCAGTTCGATACAGGCAATCGATGCCGCACCGGCTCCATTCACAACGATATTGATGTCCTTGATGTCCCGCCCGGTCAGATGCAGGGCATTGATCATGCCAGCCAGAGAGACGATTGCCGTGCCATGCTGGTCGTCATGGAAGATGGGAATATCCATGAGCTCGCGCAGGCGTTGCTCGATGATGAAACATTCCGGGGCTTTGATATCTTCAAGGTTGATGCCGCCGAAAGTCGGACCCAGGTACCGCACGCAATTCACCACTTCGTCGACATCTTCGCTGTCGACTTCCAGGTCCATCGCATCGATATCGGCGAAGCGCTTGAACAGAACCGACTTGCCTTCCATCACGGGCTTGGAGGCCAGAGCACCGATATTGCCAAGTCCCAGGACGGCCGTGCCATTGGAGACCACGGCAACAAGATTTCCGCGTGCGGTATAATCGTATGCCTTGTTGGGGTCGGCATGAATTTCAACACATGGTGCTGCGACACCTGGCGAATAGGCCAACGAGAGATCACGCTGGGTTGTCAGAGGTTTGGTTACGTTGATCTCGATCTTGCCGGGCTTACCGGTCCGGTGCATTTCCAGTGAATCGAGGTCGAGTTGCGACATTTTCTTGTCGCCGTTTTTGGATTTATCCGCCATGAAATTTGCCTGTTGCGTTCGACCAGAGGGTATTGTTGAAACGAAGCGTGACCTCTCTGCCCCGCGTGCGTCAAGCGAGCTTGACGGGGTCTGAAGCCGGAGAACCAATTCCAAGGGTTTCGATGGTCTCGCTGCGGGCGTATATGATGATCTTTCGCCATGTCTGTACCACGCACTCCTTCCTCACCGACCGAACCGCCTGTTGTGGCGGCCTCGCCCATGTTTGCCCAATGGCATGAGGCGAAGGCCGAATATTCCGATTGTCTGCTGTTCTTCCGGATGGGGGATTTTTACGAGCTGTTTTTTGATGATGCGGTTGCGGCGGCCGCAGCGCTGGATATCGCTCTGACCAAACGGGGAGAACACGAAGGCGTGCCGATTCCCATGGCGGGCGTGCCTGTCCATGCCGCCGAGCAATACCTCCCGCGTCTGATCCGGGCGGGCCACCGTGTTGCTGTGTGTGAGCAAATGGAAAGCCCGGCCGAGGCCCGGAAACGGGGATCGAAATCCATTGTGCGTCGTGCTGTCGTGCGGGTGATCACGCCGGGCACCTTGAGCGAGGAAACCCTGCTTGATTCTCGCCGGCACAATTATCTCGCCTCCTGCGCCGAAGTGCGCGGTGAGTTGGGTCTGGCCTGGCTGGATATGTCGACGGGTGAAGTCTGGATGCAGCCACTGCCCAAGACCGGCGGACCGGGTCTGCTGGCTGCGGCGCTGGCGCGGATCGCGCCGGGTGAACTTCTGTTGCCTGACGGCTTCCTTGCGCGGGACGACATGGCGGGTCTTGTTGATGAACTCGAAGATGTTCTGACACCGCTACCCGCCAGTCGGTTTGATTCGCTCAATGCAGAAAGTCGCCTGACAGAGACCTATGGGGTCAGCACTCTGGATGCGTTCGGTGAGCCGGGGCGGGCCGAGATCGCGGCGGCGGGCGCGCTCCTCGATTATCTGGTGCTAACTCAGATCGACCGGATGCCGCGTCTGGCCCGCCCGACGCGATTGCCGGCGCCTGGCGCGAATGGCGCGGTGATGGAGATTGATGCGGCCACGCGTCGGAATCTTGAACTGTCCATAACCTTGTCGGGTGAGCGCAAGGGCTCCCTGCTCTCAATCATTGACCGCACCATCACCGGGGCTGGCGCGCGCTTGCTTGCTGAGCGTCTCGCGGCGCCGCTCACGGATGTTATCGCCATCGACGGTCGGCTTGATGGTGTTGGGTTCCTGGTTGAGGATGCCGCTCGGCGTGAGGACATACGTGAGCTTCTACGCGCGGCGCCGGATGTTGAGCGCGCCTTGTCGCGGCTTGCGTTGGGGCGTGGTGGCCCGCGCGATCTGGCAGCGGTGCGTGCTGGCCTCGAGGCCGCGCATGGCCTGCGTAATTTACTGGCTGATGTTGTGACCCTGCCGGGGGCGCTGGCAGATGCGCGCGATCGATTGGGTGATCATCACACGCTGGTCGCAGAACTGGTCCGGGCACTCACGCTGGAATTACCGTTGTTCACCCGTGACGGCGGGTTCATCGCGACAGCCTATTCTCCCGATCTTGATGAACAAAAAAGTCTGCGGGACGAAAGCCGTCAGCTGATTGCCGGGCTGCAGGCGCAATATGTGGAAGCCACAGGAATCACCAACCTCAAGGTGAAGCACAACAATGTGCTCGGCTATTTTGTTGAAATGAATTCCGCCCATGCCGAACGCCTCATGGAGGGCGGCAAGGAATCTGCCACGGAACAATATGGTTTGATCCACCGGCAGACGATGGCCAGTGCAGTGCGTTTCACGACAGTCGAGCTGTCCGAACTTGATGACAAAATTTCGCGCGCTGGCGAGCGCGCTTTGGCGATCGAACTGGACTTGTTCGAGACGCTGGTCAGCCAAATGCTGGCCCATGCTGATGCGATTGCTGTGACGGCGCGTGCGTTGGCCGAACTCGATGTGGCGGCGGGTCTCGCTGAACTTGCGACCCGGTCCCGCTATACGCGGCCACGACTAACCGATACCCCGGAATTCCAAATTGGTGGCGGGCGGCACCCGGTCGTTGAGGCGGTGCTCGATGACGGACCAGGTGCGTTTGTGGCCAATGATTGTGATTTGTCCGG
>JABJAG010000019.1 GCA_018666195.1 Alphaproteobacteria bacterium | reverse complement strand
TGGTCAGCACATGTTTTGACTGTGCAACCCGTTGCATGGAAGCCAGGTCGCCCATGTGAATGGCATCGAAGACAAACTCAGGTGAACTCGGCGGTGGCGCATCGGCAGGCACGATATAGCCTTCACCGTTTTCGGTATGCCCATGGCCGGCGAACCAGACGAACAGGCGCGCTTCAGGGTCGTTGCCCTGTAGCAAATAGAACCTCCGCAACGCGCTTCGTAGTTCTGCACTGCCGAGGTTCTTCAGCAGCGTGACTTCGAACCCACGATGTTCCAGTGCGGTCGCGATTTCCTCGGCATCGCGGACGGCCATCGACAGGTGTGGCCAGCCATTGTTGTATTCGTCGATACCGATGACCAGAGCCTTGCTGGAGCCGTAGAGCTTCCAGCGTTCCACGACGGGTGATCCGGGCCTGTCAGCCGATCTCACATCCACATAAAGAGCGGAATGTTCGGTCGCAGCAAGGACTGGGGAAACCAACACCGTGCATGACAGTAACGCTATGATAATACAGGAAATTTTTATGACTGCTCACCTCGGTCAATCGTTGTCTGGTAAAGAGTAGATACATGTGCTTTGAGCGTCAACGCTCTCTTAACTGTCCTTATTTAGGGTGCTTTTTCCAGCGGATAACCCGCCGAACATGAGGTCCCTATGGCTGAAAATGGCCACAGCAACGGTGCGTATCAGCTGATCACGCCTCCCAATCTGCTCAAGGTGAAGGTCGGGGGACAGGGAGGTAAGGGCATCGATATTGAGGCGATCCATCAGGCCTCAAGTGCGATTGCCTATATGGCCGACGAGTTCGGTGATCGGGTGGCGCTCGAAATCGCCATGCTCATGAAATTGTCCCATGATCTCGACAACGACCCTTCACGATCGGAGAAGATTGGTGCCAAAGTCCTGCGTATTGCGCGGGATGTGGCTGGTCAGGGCGAAACCTTTGGATACAATCTGATTTCCAAGGTCGGCGAGTCGATGTCCCGTTATGTTGAGAATGTCAAAAAATCAGAGCCCTTGAATGGCGATGTTCTGCGTGCGCATGCGGATGCGATGCGCGCGGTCATCAAGAACAAGGTCACGGGTGATGGGGGACAGGTCGGCATAGAGCTTGTTGAGAGTCTTGAGCAGCTTGTGGATCGAATGACCCGTTAAACCGGTTTTTTCCGCTCGCCTTGGTTCACCGCTGTTGGCCGCACTGCTATTCTCCGGTCATGCCCGTACATCTCATCAAGCTCGCGGTCGGCATCGAATCGATCGATCATCTGCACCAACGCCAAAAAGAACGCATCGCGGAACGCAAGGCGGCCGGTGATGGTCCGATCTTGCGGATTCTCACGCGTAACACCCCGCGTCGTGCCGACGAACTCACCGCAGAAGGTGGCTCCATATTCTGGGTGATCAAGGGTCGTGTGCTGGTTCGCCAGCAGATCACATCTGTAGAGCCTGCCGCAGGCCAAGATGGTCAGCCGCGCTGCGCCATCCATCTGGACTCTGAACTGATCCGCATACGGCCCCGGCGCTCGCGCCCGTTCCAGGGCTGGCGTTACCTTGAGGATGACAATGCGCCGGCCGATCTGCCTGCCGGTGCTGATGAAGAGATCGAACCTCCAGAAGAGATGGCCGAAGAACTGCGGGAGCTTGGGCTGATCTAGACGCTATCAGTCACCGGCACCCGCCACAGGCATCGCCGGTGTGAGTGTTGGGGATGATCTCAGGGAAGTCGTGCCGCTTCGTTGACCATGCGTGCTGGTGATCGCGCGGCTCAACAGGATCACAGGAATGATACCCGCAATCACGATTGTCAGGGCGGACAGCGCACTTTGTTCGAGCAACTCGTCCGAGGCGAACTGATAGACATGGGTTGCAAGTGTGTCGAAGTTGAACGGGCGCAGGATCAGAGTCGCGGGCAGTTCTTTCATGCTGTCGACGAAAACGATGGTTGCGGCAGCGATCAAGCTGCCGCGGATCATTGGTAGATGAATGCGCCACAAAGTGCGGCTCGGACCAGCGCCGAGACTGCGGGCTGCCATATCCATGGTTGGTTGAATTTTACCGAGGCTCGCTTCAATCGCGCCGAAACCGACCGCAAGGAAACGCACAACATAGGCAAAGACCAGTGCGAAGACCGTGCCGCTCAGGATCAGGCCGGTTGAGATACCAAACCAGTCACGCATGAGGCTGTCGACCGCGTTGTCGAGTTGTGCAAACGGGATCAGCACACCCACCGCCAGGACGGCGCCGGGTACGGCATAACCCAAAAGAGAAATACGGGAGAGAACGCCGAAAAGCGGGTTGGATAGGCGCCGGCCATAGGCCAGGAACACGGCAATCACCACCACTGCCGTGGCGGCCATCGTCGCAAGCATCAGGCTGTTACGTGCAAAACCAAAGAACGCGGCATTCCAGGATTCATCAAAGAAGACGATCGCGTGACGAGTGAGCACGCCCGCGGGGATTAGAAAGCCAATCAAAATGGGCAAGCTGCACAATGTGGTGGCTGACCAACGGCGCGTGCCACGCAACTGAAAACGCGATGATGTATGCCGCGTCGATGTGTTGTGGTAGCGCCGCCCACGGCGGCCGATCCGTTCAAGGCTGATCAGAACAACAACGAAAGCAAGCATAACTAACGCGATTTGCGCAGCGCCACCGGCATTTCCCATTCCGAACCAGACATCGAATACGGAAACGGTGAGCGTGTTGACGGCGAAATAGTCAACCGTTCCAAAATCTGCAAGGGTTTCCATAAGTGCGAGAGCTGTGCCCACAACGATCGCAGGGCGGGCGAGGGGAAGTGCCACAGTGAAGAACGTTTTCCAGGCGCCACGGCCCAGAGTACGGCTGACTTCCAGCACGCTGATGGATTGCTCACGGAACGCGGCCCGTGCAAGCAGATAAACATAGGGATAGAGCACAAACGACATGACGAAATTGGCGCCGCCCATAGAGCGAATTTCGGGGAACCAGTAGTCACGTTTGGTTTGCCAGCCAAAGATGTCGCGGAGCAGAGTTTGAACAGGCCCGGCGAACTCCAGAATATCGGTATAGACGAAGGCGACGATATAGGCCGGAACCGCCAACGGCAGCAGCAAAGCCCATTCAAAAATCCGCCGCCCGGGGAACTCGCTCGTCGCGACAAGCCAAGCTGCAGAGGTACCGATCAGGAACACCCCTATCCCGTTACCGATCATCAGCAACAGCGTGTTCCAGCTGTGACGAGGCAAAATTGTTGATGCAAGGTGCGGCCAGATGTTCTCGCTCGGGAACAAGGCGATCCAGGCAATGGCCAGGATGGGGGCTGCAACAATCACGGCCACAATGCAGCCACCCAGAATCCAGACCCGCCCCGTATGGGGGCGTGTCTGACCAACGATGGGTTGGTAGTTTACCTGGGTCACGGTCGCTACAGTTTCTGCAAACTAGTCGTTATATCCGACCTCATTGATCAACTTGATTGCCATTGGGCGGTTTTCAGCAATCTTGTCCAGATCAAGTGTGTCGGGAATGAGTTTGCCCATGGAGCGCAGCAATCCTGCCTGGGGTACACCCTCGGCGATCGGGTACTCGAAGTTCTGTTCGGCATACATCTGCTGCGCAAGATTGCTGGTCAGAAATTCCATCAGTTTTACCGCATTGTCCTTGTTGGGTGAGGCCTTGGTCATGGCCATGCCGGCGATGTTTACATGGGTGCCGGTTCCAGCGAGGGTCGGGAAGACCGGGTAAACAGCCTGGGCCCAGGCAAACTGGTCTTTGTTGTTCAACATCAGACCGAAATAGTAATTGTTGCCCAGCGAGACATCGCACTCGCCTTCTTTGATGGCTTTGACCTGTGCCCGGTCATTCCCCTGCGGCTTGCGGGCGAGATTCGCTTTCAGTCCGTTAAGCCAGTCCTTGGCTTTGTCTTCGCCGTGATGCGCGATCATCGCTGCGGTCAGGGCCACCTGATAGACGTGAGAGCCCGAGCGCGTGCAGATACGCCCCTTCCATTTCGGGTCTGCCAGTTCCTCATAGGTCTTGGGGGATTCATCTGCCGGAACACGGTCCTTCGAGACGTAAAGGATGCGCGCACGTTGTGTCAGCCCATACCAGTGGCCGTCACTCTGTCGGAATGATTCCGGAATTGCACCTGTCAGAATTGGGGTGGAAACGGATTGGGTGACACCAGCGTTTTGCGCGTCGGAAAGGCGCCCGATATCAACAGTGAAAATCAGATCCGCGGGACTGTTGCGGCCTTCCTGCTCAAGGCGTTCAACGAGACCCTTCTTGGCGAAGACCACGTTGACCTTGACGCCGGATTTGCGGGTGAACGCATCGAACATCGGCTGAATGAGAAAAGGCTGTCGATAGGAATAGACATTCACTTCTCCTTTGCTAATTGCGGCTTGTTCGGCAGCGATCAACAAAGGTGAGGCAGCAAGGGCAGCCGTGAAGCTGACAGCGGCGAGAAGTCCGGGGCGAAAGCGCATTCTAATTTCTCCGAAATGCGAGTTTTGCAATTGAGAACCATTCTCAGTGAGCGGAATTTAGCGCCCTCCGTTTCCAAATGCAAGTGGTTCGCAATTGCAATCTTGTCGCATTGATCGAAATCAAACTGGCTAAGACTATTTCGATGATTTCAGCTGGTTTTCTGGGGTTGTTGTCAGACTGATAGCTGAAAACGTTCTTCAGCCATGGTGTCCGCAATGCGATTCGTTGGGGCGTTTTCTACATCCGCGCGTTGAAAAATTTCCGCCAACGTGTCGTGGATTCGGTCGAGATGAGCGTAGATTTCCGCATCGTCATGGGTGCCACCAAAGTCAGGTCCATGGGCGATTTCAATGATACCGCCTGCGTTGATCACATAATCCGGAGCGTAGAGAATGCCGCGTGCTGCCAGCGCGGTACCGTGAGAGTCATTTGAGAGTTGGTTGTTTGCAGATCCAGCCACGATCTTGGCCTGTACAGCATCGATCGTATCGTCATTGATCAAGGCGCCAAGCGCACAGGGGGAGAACACGTCGACATCAGCTGCGTGAATTTCTCCGGCATTGACCGGTGTTGCGTCAAACATGTCGACGGCTTTGGCGACCGCTTCGGTGTTGATGTCAGCGACGTGTAGGCGCGCACCTTTCTCGTGCAGCCGTCGGGCCAGGTCGAACCCTACAGCCCCAAGTCCCTGAATGGCGACTCTCGTGCCTGCCAGCCCATCGTTTCGCTGCAATCGGTGTTCGACGGCAGCTTCGATCCCTCGAAGCACGCCATAGGCCGTGAACGGGGAGGGGTTGCCGCTTGTGGCGCTGGTGCCCGTCACATGCTTGGTGACCTTTGCCATCTCATCCATATCTGAAACTTTCATGCCGATATCTTCAGCGGCAACATAACGTCCGCCAAGACTCTCGACGAACCGTCCCATGGCCTGCATCAGTTGTGCAGTTTTCTCGGTTTTCGCATCGCCAATGATCACGGATTTGCCGCCACCAAATGGAAGTCCGGCCAGAGCGGATTTATAAGTCATGCCACGTGACAGTCGCAGAGCGTCAGACAGAGCCGCCTGATCATTGGTATAGGACCACATGCGGCAACCGCCAACGGCAGGACCAAGATTGGTATTGTGTATGGCAATGACGGCCCGCAACCCGGTTTCGGGATCGTAGCCAAAGGAAACATGTTCATGCCCGTCATAATCAGGGGCTGCAAAGACTGTCATGGCGTCCTCCAGACCTGCACGTCAGATGCGCGTGCGAACCATGACTAGTGATCTTGCACTCGCGCCTTTAATCTTCAATGAATATCAAAGAATAGTGTGCTGATCGAAACAAGTTGCCGACTGACTTGAAGTACTTGGTGCATGATGAAACCTTGTGTCGCCGCAATGCATTATTATTTCGTTCCCATCGTGGCGGAGTCGCGATGTTCAATCCATTGAGGGACTAACGAAAATGGCAGGTCAAAAGCCACGCAGTGCTGTAGAACCTGATGTCTGGAAGCAGCCGGACGGCACCGTCATGAGCTGCGAAGAATCTATCCTTGTGCTGCGTGACAATCTGGCCGAGATCGAGGAGATCTGTCAGGAAGCTCTCGAAGATGCGGTTTTGATGGACGTCTCGGAAGCGCAATTCCGCGAGGTGCTGCGCTCGGTCGTTGAAAAGCTGACCAATCCCTACAAAAAGGGCTGAATTCAGCTGAGGTCACCCGCGAAAGCTTTTTCATACATCGTGCGATAGTCCGCAGCATCCAGTTTCACAGGATTGGCGATGGATGTGGGATCGATTTCCGCAGCTTTGGCCAGATCGTCGAACCGGCTTTCCTCAACACCCAATCCTTCGAGTGTATGCGGCATCTCGAAACAGTCTCGGAGCTCCAGCGTCCAGTTGACGAATACCTCAAACCCATGGGCTGGTTTGTCAGAAAGACCCAGATACGCAGATATTCGCGTCAGCTTGTCTTCGATTGCAGTGCGGTTGCGCATCAGCACATAGGGCATCGCGACAGCATTGGTAAGGCCATGGTGAGAGTCGTACAGCGCGCTCACCGGATGGCTCATGGCGTGAATGGCACCCAGGCCTTTCTGAAATGCTACTGCGCCCATGGATGCAGCCGCCATGATTTGGGCGCGCGCGACCATGTCGGTGCCATCCGTCACAGCATCGCGCAGATGCTCCCGGATCAGTCGCATACCTTCCAGCGCGACTCCGTCACACATCGGGTTGTGGAAAGGGGAGCAATACGCCTCCAGACAATGGGCCAGTGCATCCATGCCCGTAGCTGAGGTGATATGCGCCGGCAATCCGATGGTGAGTTCGGGGTCAGCAATTACAATACCGGGCAGCATGCCGGGATGGGTGATGATCACCTTGCGTCCGGTTTCCTCATTCAGCACTACGGTGGAACGACTGACTTCTGAACCGGTGCCGGCGGTCGTTGGAATCGCGACTGTCGGTAAAGGTGCAGATGCCGACATCCAGTCCTTGCGCCCTTCTTCCATTGTCCATAGATCAAAATCTTCGCTCTGCGCAGCCACCAGAGCGATGGTTTTGGCCGCATCGAGTGACGACCCACCGCCAAATGCGATAATCCCGTCACATCCTGCTGCGCGCAACGCGGCGACACCGTCACGTACATTCTGGCTGATCGGATTGGCTTTGACATCGGAGAACAAGACGGTAGGGCAGCCTTCGGCTTCGTTCGCAGCAAGGGCATCAACCACCATCGACAGGTTAGCCAATCCCGGGTCAGTGACGAGCAGTGGCTTTGTCATGCCGAGGGCTTTACAGGCCCGGGGGAGGGTCGAGATTCTCCCCGCGCCGAACCAGATCGTGGTGGGGAAATTCCAGTTGCCGCGCAGGGTGCTGCTCTCAATCGTCATAGGGTTCACTTATCCGTTCTAGATCAATTCGAAATAGCGCGAGAGTTCCCAATCGCTGACATGTTTGCGGGCTTCACGTGCTTCCCAGTCCCGGGATGCTGCGAAATGATCGACAAATGTGTCGCCGAACCAGTCGCGTGCGACCTTGGATTTGGCAAACAACTGACCCGCGTCTTCCAACACGCGCGGCAGTTGCCGGTCCACCGCGAGTGCGCTTTCATAGGCGTTGCCCGTGACGGGGTCGCCCGGGTCAATCTTGTTCTCAACCCCATGTAGACCTGATGCGATGGCCGCGGCGAGGGCGAGGTATGGATTTGTGTCCGCGCCCGGCAGGCGATGTTCCACCCGGGATGATTTTGCGTTGCCCGGAATGATCCGCAGCGCACAGGTTCGGTTGTCGACGCCCCAGCTGGCAGCTGTAGGGGCCCAAAGCCCGGGCACCAGCCGACGATAGGAATTCACGGTTGGCGCGAAGAGCGCAGTGAATTCCGGCATCAAGGCCTGCTGACCACCAATGAAATGGCGCATGGTGTCGTTGATGTGCCCATCGGCACCAGCGTCATGAAAGGCATTTCCCATACCGTTAGAATCCGTCAGGGAGAGGTGAATATGGCCGGATTGTCCGGCCTCCTGCGCACTCCATTTCGCCATGAAAGTAGCCATCATTCCGTGCGCCTGTGCATGGGCCTTGGCGTAAGTCTTGAACAGAGCCGCCTGATCAGCCGCATTGAGCGCGTCATTGGCGATCAGGGCAGCTTCCATAACGCCGGCACCCATCTCTTCGTGCAGACCTTCAAGAGGCATATTCATCGCACCACAAAGTTCGAATAGGTCGCGATAAAAGCTGCTGAGAGACGTTTGGCGAAGCATGGAATAGCCGGTATTTCCCGGCGCGACAGGAACCAGGTCCTGGTGATGCTTGGCACGCAAACTTTCGGGGGTCTCATGGAAGACAAAGAATTCGTACTCAAATCCGGCCTTGGTCCCGAACCCCATCTCGGCAGCCCGCGCAAGAACGCGCTTGAGAACATTCCGGGGACAGAGTTGGGCAGCATCATCGACGAATTCGCCGATGAACAGCCAGCAATCGTCTTCCATGGGAATCTGACGACCAGACTCCGGAATAATGCGGACGGATGCATCTGGGAATCCCGTGTGCCAGCCCGTGTGGGTGGAATTGTCATAGAGCTGGTCGTTTACGTCCCAGCCCAGCACGACATCACAAAGCCCGAAGCCGGTTTCCAGTGCGCCTAGAAATTTCTCTCGGTGCATGAACTTGCCGCGAAAAATACCGTCGAGATCGAAGACCCCGACTTTGACGAAGTCGTGGTCCGCACGTCCGACACGCGCAATCGCGTCGGCGGCATTTTTAATTGGCGTAAAACCCACGTTTCTGTGCTCCGGTATTCGTCAGCAGGGATAATACGATGCTGGCCTTGCACCGCAAATGCTCTCAAACATTTGAAGCCCATTCCCTACGCATATGAGTAACGATAGGTTAGTGATTGCACCTGTCGCGTCGACTGCTGGGAGAAAGCCATGAGTATCGAAATCATCGTCATTATCGGCGCGTTCTTTGTCTGTGTCGCACTGGGGACCTGGTCGGCATTGCGAACCACCGATTCCTGGGATCGCGAACCGGTCGAGGGTGAAGACAATTTCGACTATCACAAGGCGACGTTAGGGATTCACCAGCCGCCAGGTGAGGAGCAGTGGGAAAAGGACCTCGACTCACTGCGTATGGATCAAAAGCACCGTCTCTGCTGATCGTTTCATCTTTTTATCGGATGCAAGGGTCAGAAGACTGATCTAATCCCAGTTTTCCGCATAAGCGAAGTTGCGTGCGGCGTATCCGGCGTGAAAGTCCCCGAAGGTGATCGGCGGGTACTTTTCGGGGTTTTCGGCGCTCACGCATGTTGGGACGCAGGACATCAGCGCATCGACGTTGGGATAAAGGAAAAAGATGTTCGAGTGCCGATCCTCGGTCGGGTCCGCGCGCACCCGATGAGGGGTCGCCTTGAACACATCATTGGTCCATTGGCAGAGCGTGTTTCCGGTGTTGAAGAGCAACCCGTTCGGTACAAGCGGTTGCGCAACCCACTCGCCCGAGGGTGTCAAAATTTCCAGTCCCGGGCGGGTTGCTGGCGGGATCAGAGATAGAAATGACAGATCGGTGTGACCGGGTAGCGAAATCTGTTCGCTGCCATCACCGGTTGGCGGGTAGTGCGCGATCCGGCTCATGGAGCTGGATCGTTCAAAATGGGGACCGAAAAATTCAGGCTCCATTCCCAGCGCGACCGAAAGTACGGGCAGTAACTTTCGGGCAAATCCCTCGAAGGCCGCATGAAAGCCCATGAATGCGTCTCGCAGTCCGGGAACACTGTTTTCATCGGGCCATTTGTTGTGACCGCGAAAGCGGCGATTTTTGCCGTAGTCCGCATCATCGGGTGAAAGATCGAAGGTGAATTTGAACGCTTCACTGACCTGGGGCTTCAGCGCGGTCTGGTGTTTTTCAAAGGTATCGGAATGGACCGAGACATTGGGCGGCATATACCCGCACTGATGCCGGTTCATGCGTACCTTGAGCTTCTCTTCCATGGGCAATGCATGAAATCTCCGCGAGGCCTCAAACGTGTCCTCGACGGTTTGCATGTCCAGTCCATGATTGACCAAAAACAGAAATCCCATCCCGGTGCAGGCGTTGTAAACCTCTTCGGCTATCTGTTCGACCGCGCCAGGTGTTCTAGCGAGGACAGGGCCAATGTTGATGATCGGAATTTCATTGGGGTCGACAGAGGCTGCGGGTCGGATCGTTTCGCTTTGAAGGCTCATGGCGTTCTCCTGCTGAAAAGTCCTATCTAGAGATGGGTCACGTTGAGGGATTGTCCCCAGCGATCTTCGAGATACTCGACAACCAACCGCCGATGGCAATTGTGCGGTGTGTCTTCACTACACAGCAGACACGCTCCTTCCAGATCGGCCGGGTTGAACTGTTCTTCAATCTTACGCTTGGCCATAATGTCGAGGAAACGCGGTTCGAAGGCATCCCACTTGAGGCCTTTCTTGCGGTAGTCGGCGAACAAAGCTTCATCGGGTGCCAGTTCAGGGGCGTGGCGATAGGCGATGCCCCCGATCGTCTCGAGAAAGAATGTCAGGTCACTGGCTTTTGCAAATCCGGCCAACTGGGATGTGTTCTGTAATCGAACGTCCACTATTTGCTGAACGCCAGCCTTGTTCAAGCGCGAGAAAAAATTCTCAGCAGTGGTTTTGGTGAACCCGATTGTGAATGTAGACATGGACATAGTTTGCGACATGAATTCGCGGTGATGCAACTCTCACAGAGTCGTGACGTGGAGTGACTTTATGTGGTGCGGTTCATTGTTATTTACTGTTCATGATCATCGTGCTTCTCCATTCGAATTCCGGGTGGAGGAACTTGAGCGGCGGCGGAAACGTCGCCGTTTTTTTCCAGAGTTCGGGGCGTTGATCGACCGGATACGAAACAGAGATGACAAGAACGGGATGTTCGTTATGCCAATTTTTCTCACCCATATATGGGGCCGGATCGGCGCCATCATCGGCGCTGGCGTCGTATTCCTGGTCGTGGCTTCCACAGGTCAGGCCAACCCGGCTTTCTGGCAACTTGAGTGGCCGGAGACGGATTTCTCCAAACATTCGGTGCCTTTTGACGAGATTTTCTCCGGCGGAGTCCCGCGGGACGGCATTCCACCGATCTATGATCCGAATTTTGCTTCGATCGAAAAGGTCGCCAAGCACTATGAAGGCACGGAGCCTGTTATTGAGGTTTCCGTCGATGGCAAGGCACGCGCCTATCCGCTGGGAATCCTGATGACCCATGAGATCGTCAATGACGAGCTCGCGGGGAAGAAAATTGCGGTGACCTATTGCCCGCTCTGCAATTCCGCTGTGGTGTTCGACCGCAATGTGAATGGAAATATTCATACCTTCGGTGTTTCAGGAAAACTGCGGAACTCAGATTTGGTGATGTGGGACCACGAGACACAAAGTTGGTGGCAACAGTTTACCGGCGTCGGGATAGTCGGTCAGGAAACGGATACCCAGTTGACCATGCTGCCGGTGAAGGTTGTTTCCTTTGACAAGTTCAAGGAGGCCCATCCGCAAGGTGAGGTGCTTCTGAGCCCGCGCGGTGGCGCTGGTTTCAATCCCTATCAGGGCTATGATACCTCTTCACGTCCGTTCCTCTATCGCGGCAGCTTCCCCGAGGATATTCGTCCACTCGACTATGTCGTTGCTGTGGAAGGCGAGGCCTGGTCGCTTGATCTTTTGAGCAAAGAGATGAGGGTTGAGACAGACGAGCTGGTGATCACTTGGGAATCCGGTCAGAACGCAGCCATGGACCGGCGCAATATTTCAAAGGGTCGTGACATCGGCAATGTCACCGTTCAGCGCAAGGAAGGGGATAAACTTGTGGACGCGGTCCATGACGTGACCTTCGCGTTCTCGTTCCACGCCTTCAATCCGGACGGTCCGATTCACAAATAGGATCGGTTCGGATTGAAAGAGAAAATCGTGCTGAAGAAATGTCTCGGTACAAAAGAGGGCCGGTCCCAATTGGGGCTGGCCTTCGTTGTTTTCACTATCGCGGCAGCGTCCTTGTGGTTCGCGTTCCCGGGCGCCTTCGCGCAGGGTTTGACGAAGTGGCAAGGTGAATTTCCGAAAACGGATTTCGAAACCCGGATTATTGATCTTTCGGAAATCGGCGATGACGGCAACACTCGGGATTCGATTCCGCCGGTTCGCGAGGCAAAGTATACTTCGGTCGATAAATTGAAGGATCTTGGTCCTCTGGAACCGGTACTATCCATTGGGATCAATGGAGATTTCCGCGCTTATCCTCTGCGAATCTTGCTCTGGCATGAAATCGTCAATGAGAATATCGGCGGGGTGCCGGTGCTGATCAGCTACTGTCCGTTGTGCAATTCAGGAGTTGTGTTCGATCGTCGGGTGGATGGTCAGCTTCTTGAT
>JABJAG010000114.1 GCA_018666195.1 Alphaproteobacteria bacterium | reverse complement strand
CAGGTTGGTCATCGAACACTCAGGCGCGTGCCATCTCCTGCGCAAGCGCCAGGTTTTCCGGACCCGGCTGACGTTCACCAGCCTGGATCTGTCGGGTAATCTCCGTGATCGCCGCGTTCACCGGCGCACGGCGACCCAGCTTGTCACTTTCCTCAACCACAAGGCCGTTGATCAGATCAACCTCGCTGTAGCGGCCCTTCAGATGATCTTGCAAGACACAGTCGCGCGCGGCCGGCCCAATATCCGCAGCCAGCTTGTCGAGCAACTTCTCGAGTAAACGGTTGGTGTCCTTCACATCATCCTCTGTCAGGCCAAAAATCGGCTGAATTTCATGGCCAATGGATTGGCCGACGGACAGTGCCTCAGTCCCCGCCTGAAGCGCGAAATCCTTCATCCCTGGAAGTTTGACGGCTTCATAGAGCGTCAGGCCAAGCATCGCAAACGGTCCCAGACACATGGTGTTGACCACCAACTTCATCCACTTGGCGGCGACGATTTCGGGTGAAATCGAAACCTTGCCCGCATGCTTGAGCAGTTCCTCAATCTCGGCCTCTCGGCCCTCGGTTGATTCGTGGATGCTGCCCAGACCGAACCATGTATGTCCCGGCGGGGTATTTCTCTGCACTTCACCAGGCGTGAAAATTTCCGACGACAACTCAACCACGCAGCCGATGGTGCGCGACGGACCAACAATGTCCACGATGTCATCCAGCATCATCGCGTTCTGGATACCAACCAGCAGACCGTCTTCCTTCAGATAAGGCTTGATGATCTCGCACGCCCAACGCGTGTCGTAAGCCTTCACCAGCAGGAAGACGACATCGAAATGCCGATTGAGGGTCGCCAGGTCACTCAGGTGATAGGCATCGACCTCCACATGAACGTCTTCGTCGGGCATGCGAATCGTCAATCCTTTGGCGCGCATGGTTTCAACATGTTCGGCCCATTGGTCGATCATCGTGACGTCGTGGCCATTGCGGATCAGATCTGCAGCGACGGAACTTCCGTTCGCACCCGTGCCGAGAACGGCAATTTTTTTGCTCATTGGTCTTCTTCCCCCTGGTCGGCCCTTGCATGGCCTGTATCGATTGCTTGCCAACAGTCTAACCAAATGAGCAGCGGCAAAAAAGGGCGTGACCATTTCGATCACGCCCTGTCTTTAACTCATCCAGAGACAATCTGAATGCTATTCGGCGTATTTTCCGCCTGTCTGCGGCGTGTAGCGGCCTTCACCACCACCCGATGTATGCTCCAGTCGAGTCACGCGATCCCAGGTGCGGTTCAGATCGTCACGCACATTGATCGTCAGGCGACCACAACCTTCAACTTCGAGTTCCACCTTGTCCCCGCCCTGAAACGGGTTCAGGCCGCGATGGTTGGTGCCCGTCGCAACGATATCACCAGGTTCGAGCGTATGGATTGAACTCAACCACTCAATGCATCGCGGAATATTGTGTGCCATGTCATCGGTGTTGAAGTCCTGCATCAACTGGCCGTTGACCCAGAGTTTCACATCGAGATTCTGGGGGTCATCGATCTCGTCTGCCGTCACAATATAAGGGCCGATCGGCGCGAAGGTGTCACGAGACTTGGCCTGAAAGAACACATTGGTGGGCGGCGGCATGTCACGCGCCGAACCATCGATGAAATTAAAATAGCCGAAGATGTACTCCATTGCCTCGCCTTGCGAGACGTTGGTGGCGCGCTTGCCGATGACCAGACCCAGTTCGGCCTCACCCTCAAAAATCTTCGCGGGAATGTCCGGAAGCACCATCGTATCGCCTTCGCCAATGACCCCGTTGCTGGCCTTGTGAAAGGCATTGATCGGTGTCGGCTCAGGAAGGGTGCCGTTTTCCATGTAGTTCACGGCCATGCAATCAATATTGCCCGGCTTGGGCAGAGGTGGACGGATGCGCACATTGGCGACGGGAATCCCAGGGCCTTCGGCAGCAGCTTTCTCGATTTTTGCGCGATAGTCATCAAAGCGCTCAATCAGGCCGGTGATCAGATCGTGAGGGCCGGTGTGCGGGATGTCCTGCACCTGATCGGACACATCCACGACCTCATCGCCACGCAGAATGCCAAGCCGGAAATCATCAAAATAGAGAATTTTCATTTTCGTTTCCCTTACACTTCAATTTAGTTTTGTCACATTGAGACTGGTTGTAGCAGACCCATGTCTGGCAATGCGACAGGCAACATCACGCCCCTCGCCAGCGCCGGGACGATAGGCTAGCTTCTGCACGAAATACATCTATTGAACGCTCGAATTCGAAGGACGAAATCAAGATGAAAGCCTCATATATCGAACAGCATGGCGGCCCCGACATCCAGATCTATGGCGACCTGCCCGACCCAGTTGCCGGCCCCGGCGAGGTCATTGTCGACATCCATACCGCGACGGTGAATGCCGCAGACGCCAAAGTGCGTGCAGGCGGCACATATGGCGAACTCGAGACTTTCCCTTATGTACTCGGACGTGACTTCTCCGGTGTGGTCAGCGCTCTGGGCGAAGGCGTCACAGATTTCGCAATCGGCGATGCCGTGTTCGGCGCTTGCGACCGGGGCCAGGAAGGCACCTATGCAGAAAAAATCGCTATGAAAGCCTCTATCATCGCGAAGAAGCCTGATGATGTGAGCCATATCGAAGCCGCTTGCCTGACCCTGACGGGTCTGACGGCCATCATTTCCGTCGCGGAAACTCTGGAGCTCAAATCCGGCGAAACCATATTGATTCAGGGTGGTGCTGGTGGCGTTGCCGGTTTTGCCATCGAATTGGCCAAACATCTCGGCGCCCATGTCATCACGACCTGCAGCACCGGCAATATCGATTATGTGAAGAGCCTTGGCGCCGATCAGGTGATCGACTACACGAAAGAGGATTTCACTGAAACTCTCTCCGGCGTGGATTGCGTATTCGAAACCGTCGGTGGTCCGGTCAATGCAAAATCCTTTGAAGTGGTCAAATCTGGCGGTCGTGTTGCCTCCATCGCTTCGGGCATGCAGGCACCGCCCTCACCTCGCGACGACGTTGCGTCTCTACGGCCCGCTGTGGGACGCGACCGACCTCATCTCGAGCGGATCATGGAGTTGTTTCAGGCCGGCGTGGTGCAAGCACCTCCGGTGAAGACATTTTCCCTGCAGGAAGCTGCCGAAGCGCATCGCATCAGCGAAGGTCGTCATTTGCGCGGGAAACTGGTCTTCGTGATCAAACAGGACTGATGCTCTACATCATCTATCAGGAAGACGGGCCGGATTCGAAGGCATTGCGCGAAGTGCACAAGCCGGCCCATTTCGCCTATCTCGAAGAGCACGAGGATATTCTCGTGCTTGGCGGCGCAATGCTTGCCGATGATGAATCCAGGATCGGGAGCGTGCTCATTCTTAATGTGCCGGACAAGGAAACCGCAGAACGATTTTCCAAGAACGAGCCATTGCGCAAAGCGGGTACTTTCGCGAGCGTAAAAATCACCCGCATGCGTCGCGGTCAGTGGAACCCGGATGCCGCTCCGAAAACACCGGAAGGCAACTAAGGCGTGCCAGCTTCTGTTTTGGTCAGGACACCACCCGGGGTAGCCACAAGGCCAAGCCCGGCAGGAACACGACCAGCAGCAGCCGTACAATGTCTGCCCGGAAGAACGGCAGGATGCCCTTGAAGATTTTGCCAAGCGGCACATCGGGCATCATCGGCTTGATGACAATCACATTCAGGCCGATCGGGGGCGTGATCAGACTGATCTCCACCATCACCATCACCATCACAATTCCAAACCAGATCAGATCAGGTCGAACCCCAACGCATCGACCAGCAGGACGAAGATCGGCACAGTCAGGAAAATCATCGCCAGCCCCTCAATGATCGTGCCCAACAGGATGTATATCAGCAGAACAACCAAAATCACCGTAATCGGCTCAATATCCAGCAACCCGATGAACGCCAGAATCGCATCCGGCATACCAGCAACATTAACGAAATTGTTCAGGATCAGCGCTGCAGAAGACGGGATCAGAATTCCCATCGTGCCGCCGGCTTCGACCCCGGAAAACAGGGCTATTCGATTGAGAAATCCGTGTGGATTTCACCACGTGGTACTAAGAGAAACACCTCCATTGCCCTCGAATGGTCAGGCATAGAGTTCGGGATCAAGTGCTTCACGACCCAGAATCATGTCTGCGGCCTTCTCCGCGATCATCACCGTCGGCGCATGGGTGTTGCCACCTACAAGCGTTGGCATCACAGAGGCATCCACAACCCGCAGATTCTCGGCGCCACGAACCTTGAGGTTTTCATCCACAACGGCGTCATCGTCACTTCCCATCCGGCACGTTCCGACAGGGTGATAGACTGTCCCACCTGTCGCGCGAATGAAGGCATCGATTTCGGCATCCGAACGGACATCCGGATGGGGCCAGATTTCTCCATCACTCAAGCGTGAAAGACTGGGCTGATGCATCACCTCCCGCATCGCCTTGAAAGCGTCTCGCATAGTCTCCCGATCACGGGATTCTGAGAGGTAGTTCGGTTGAATGGCCGGTGTTTCACGCGGATCGACCGAGCGAAGGCGGATGTTACCGCGGCTCTCGGGCCGCAGCTGGCAAACATGACACATGAATGCATCCGGTCGCGTGTGATCATCAGAATGGCTCGCAAACGGACGCCGGATCAGGGACAGAAGATTGCCCGCACTGAAATGGAACTGGGCGTCGGGAATATCGAGCGTGTCGGAGGTGCGAATGAACGCCCCACCTTCCAGAGGAAACGCGGATGCCGGGCCTGATCGGGTGAGGAACGCGCGTGCCATCGAAACCGCCCCGCGCTCCAGCCGCACAAGTTCATCCGTCAGCGTCCGCGTATTCGAAGCGTGCACCGTGTGGACACAGAAATGATCCTGCAGATTGCCGCCCACATCAGCACGATCCACCCGTGTCGAAATGCCCAACTGCGCCAGGTCATCAGCAGGTCCGATGCCCGAGAGCATCAGCAATTGTGGCGAGTTGATCACCCCACCGGACAGAATGACTTCGCGTGCCGCATAGACACTGATTTCTTCCTGACCGCGTGCATATTGCACACCCACAGCGCGGTCATTCTCGAAAAGGATGCGCTGGGTTAACGAACCTGTTTCCACGGTCAGATTGGAGCGCGACAGAACCGGTTTGAGATAGGCCGCCGCGGCGCTCCAGCGCCGCCCATTGCGGATATTGAACTGGTAGCGCCCGAAGCCCTCCTGTTCTGCGCCATTGAAATCCGGGTTGGCCGGATAGCCCGCTTCAACCCCGGATGCAACGAAGGCATCAAACAGATCATGGCCATGAGCCGCGTTTCCAACATGAAGTGGTCCATCTTCACCATGGAACGCGTCAGCGCCGCGAACATTGCCTTCGGCGCGCTTGAAATAGGGAAGCACATCCGCATAGGACCAGCCCGCGACACCCTGTTGCCGCCACAGGTCATAGTCACGCGCATGTCCGCGGATATAAATCATTCCGTTGAGTGAGGAAGATCCACCCAGAGTCTTGCCCCGAGGCCAGAGAATACGGCGGTTGTCGAGATGCGGCTGCGGTTCGGTCTCGTATTTCCAGTTGTATTTGGCTTTGGGAATGATCTTTCCATTCCCGACGGGAATATGAATAAGCGGATGACTATCCCGCGGACCTGCCTCCAGCAGAAGCACGCGCAGATCGGGATCCATGCTCAGTCGGTTCGCAAGAACACAGCCAGCACTGCCCGCACCGACGATGATGTAGTCATATTCCATGTGTGACGGCATATTTGGTCTCAGATTCCGAGCAGATGACGATGTCGCATTGACTTTTCCCTCAATCTGACTTTTCTTACACCTATTGCTACGGCAATCCTGGCACCACGGCCCAGAACGAATTCATACAGCGTATTCAGAATGTTACGCTGATTTGCCCAATTTTGACAAATCGGGCAGAGATTCATTTTGCGCCGTAAAAGGTCCGGATAGATGTCATTTTATGACGTCTGCGCCCTTGTGACGCAGACGTTGGAAGTCGTGACGCAGCCCTCCGGGCGCGTCATCTGAAAGGAAACAGGTTGTGAGCGAGACCAGTCCAGAACTGCAGCGTACGAGCGCAGTTCCCGCAGAGATTGACGGTGAATTGGAACAAGCCGGACGCGCACGCGCCGACGGTGACGCACCGAGTGAACGCCCCTGCATGATGTGCGGCAACAAGTTTGAAAGCGAAGGCTGGCACAACCGCCTTTGCGGTAGCTGCCGCAAACGGAGCGCACCTCTCGGCTGACCGGGCAGGAGTGCCGCATGCCGGTCATGTGCCGGCGATGTGTTTGAAAATCGCTGAAAAATCCAGGCCCTCATTGCCATCTGCAGCAAACGTGGCGAACATATCTGTCGCCTGCGCGCCCAGCGGCGTGTTCGCATCAACCTCTCCAGAGGCCTCACGCGCCAACAGCAAATCCTTGAGCATCATCGCCACGGTAAACCCGGCCTCATAGTCCCGGTTTGACGGTGATGTCGGAACCGGCCCGGGAACAGGGCAATAACTGGTCATCGCCCAGCACTGACTGGTGGCAGTCGAAGCAATATCGAACAGCTTCTGTCGGTCGATCCCCAACTTGTCGCCCAGCGCAAAACCTTCCGAAACTGCGATCATCTGAATGGCCAGCATCAGGTTGTTGCAGACCTTTGCTGCCTGTCCTGCCCCCGCATCCCCAGCGTGAAAAATGTTCTTTCCCATAGTCCTGAGGATCGGCTCCGCGCGCGCAAACGCGGTCTCTGCACCTCCGCACATGAAGGTCAGCGTCCCGGCCTGTGCACCACCAATACCACCGGAGACCGGCGCATCAAGCATGTCCAGCCCACGTTTTTCGGCCTCGGAAATTGCTGCCCGCGCGGTCACTACATCGATCGTCGAGCAGTCGATCAGCAACGAGCCCGGCGCGACAATATCCATGACTTTGTCGTCCTCAAGAAAGACCGACTGCACATGTTTACCAGCTGGCAACATGGTGATCACCACATCCACGCCATCCGCGGCGTCTGCGCCACTTGTAGCCGCATAAGCGCCTGCCTCTGTTGCCCGTGTGACGGCTTCAACTGATATGTCAAAGGCACGCACTTCGTGTCCTGCAGCAATCAGGTTGGAGACCATCGGCCCGCCCATATTGCCCAGTCCGATAAATCCGATCTTCGACATCGTGCTCTCCTGTTTCGCCGTTATGACAATTCGGCCTGACTGAAATCCGGCTCATCCGGTGCAGGCACAAAATACTCATCCAATTCCACATCTCTGACCGCATCGAGACTGTCTGGCTGCCATTTGGGTGCACCATCCTTGTCGATCACAACAGCGCGAATCCCCTCGAACAAATCATCTCCGCGATACGTTCGGAACGCCATGCGATATTCCATGCGCATAATGTCTGCAATGGATTCAATCTTCGGGCCAAGCCGCAACTGGCGGAATGTCAACTTCAACGCAGTGGGCGATTTGTGCGCCAGCATGGCGAGCTGATCACGCGCCCAGTCCGTGTTCTCGTTTTCAAGGGCTGCGAGAATTGCCTCCACACTGTCCCCGGCGAAACAACGGTCGATTTCCTCCCGATGTGTCGCCAGCGGCGCTGGCCCGGGATCAACCGTGAATAACTTCAGGAGATCGTTGACGGTACGCGCACTGAGTTCACCCCCGCCCGACAGAGCATCTAGAAACGCTGCCTGTCGTGCAGATTCCATATAAAAATCCCCGATTCCGGCATACAGGCAATCAGCCGCACGCATACGGTGCCCCGTAAGGCCCAGATACATACCAATCTGACCCGGGCAGCATGAGAGAAACCAGCTGGCACCGATATCCGGGAACAGACCAATCCCTGTTTCGGGCATGGCAAACAACGTGCGTTCGGTCACAACACGATGGGAGCCGTGGATCGACACACCGGCTCCACCACCCATTGTCACACCGTCCATCAGCGCAATAAACGGCTTGGGAAATGTGTGAATACCAACATTCAGCAGGTACTCTGCCGCATAGTAGACCGCACCAAAATCAGTCCCGCGGTTGAGATACATGTCACGGATATCACCACCTGCGCAGAATGCTTTCTCTCCCGCGCCCTGAATGACCACCGCATCAACCGCATCATCTGCCGCCCAGGCAATGATGTGCGGGTGCATATCCTCGACCATGGACATGGAAAGAGCGTTTAGAGCCTTCGGCTTGTTGAGCGTAATCAGCCCCACCCGCCCGCGGGTTTCGAGCAGAAGTTCCGGTTCATCATTCATGGGGGTCCTACTGTCTTAAAATTTCACGCGAGATCAGCACGCGCATGATTTCATTTGTGCCTTCCAGAATCTGGTGAACCCGAAGGTCACGTAGATATCGCTGGATCGGGAATTCCTTCAGATAGCCGTAGCCACCATGCAATTGGAGCGCCTGGTTGACCACATCGAAGCCGGTATCGGTGGCGATGCGCTTGGCCATGGCAGCCGCAACCGTCGTCCCATGGGCGTTGTTGTCCAGCATCCAGGCACCGCGATGGATCATCAACCGCGCGGATTCAAGCTCGGTTGCCATATCAGCAAGACGAAATTGTAACGCCTGAAAATCAGCAAGCGGCTGACCGAACTGCTGGCGTTCCTTCAGATAGTTGCGACTGGCATCCAGACAGGCCCGGGCACCACCTATCGAGCAGGCACCGATATTCAGTCGTCCCCCATCAAGGCCCTTCATGGCGATGGTGAAGCCATCGCCCTCAGCACCAACGATATTTTCAATCGGCACCCGGCAATCCTCAAAGATCACCGCTGCCGTCGGTTGACTGTTCCAGCCGAGTTTCTTCTCAAGCTTTCCGAAGGACAGTCCGGGCGCATCCTTTTCCACAACAATGCAACTGATACCTTTGGGACCGTCCCCGCCGGTGCGTACCATGCAGACATAGACGTCCGAAACGGAACCACCGGAGATGAAGGCCTTCGCGCCATTGATCACATAGTGATCCCCATCCCGTTCCGCGCGCGTCCGTAGGGAAGCGGCATCCGAACCTGCCCCCGGTTCGGTCAGGCAGTAGCTCGAAAAATGCTCCATGGTCATCAGTTTCGGCAGGAAGCGCGCGCGCAACGCGTCATTGCCGAAGGCATCAATCATCCAGGCGCACATATTGTGGATCGAGATATAAGCTGCGGTGGACGGACAGGCTGTTGAAAGTTCTTCGAAAATAATCGCAGAATCCAGACGCCCCAGCCCCGAGCCCCCATGTTCTTCCGCGCAATATATGCCTGCAAGCCCAAGCGCCGCAGCCGCGCGCAGCGTTTCAACCGGGAAGACCGTATTTTCATCCCAGTCTTCGGCATGAGGCAGCATTTCTTCAGCCGCGAATCCGCGTGCCATATCCTGAATCGCAAACTGTTCTTCTGAAAGCTGAAAATCCAAAACCAATCCCCTGCCGCGCGTTCTTTCATCGACGGGCGACTCTAGCAATTTGGTCTGGGCGAACCAATCCCCGCACGCGCATGGTGGATCAGCTAGAATGGATGCTAAGGAGCACACCATGAACGATAATACCGAGACCCCGGACCGCCTGATCCTGCTCACGGTGAAAGAGAATGTCAGCCTGACCGCTCTAAACGCCGAGACTGGCGAGATCGTTGCTTGCGTCGAGGTGGGTACGCGCCAGACTTCAAAGCCGCACGAGATCACCCTGTCTAAAGATGGTGCTCGGGCCTTCGTCTCTTTGTACGGCAGCGCTGACTATGGCCCGAACATCCCCGACAATCGGATCGCCGTGGTCGACCTAAACACGATGACACTCGCTGGTCATGTTGACCTGAATCTCTATAAGGGCCCGCACGCATTGGTGACCGGATCAGAGGGGAAAATCTGGGTAACCGTCGATGGCAGCCGATGTGTGCTGGTAATCGATCCGGACAGCTGGGAGATTGAGCACAGCCTGTGGCTGGAAACGCCCGGTCACTTCCTTGCCGCCGCGCCAGATGGCAACACACTCTATGTGTCAGCCAAGGAATACCCGGTCATCACCGAGATCGACATGGCGGCACGGGACATCGTCGCGCGAATACCAGTTCCTGTTGGCGCCCAGGCGATCCGCGTCTCTCATGATGGAACGCAATTGTTCGTTGGCGATTTCCACCGCCCGCTGTTGCATGTGGTCGATTGCGCCTCCCGGCGGGTGGTCAGCAGCCACGCGCTGGCTGGGCTACCTGGCTGGCCATTTGTGTCACCCGACGGAGAAACCCTTGTCGTCACGACCTACAATGAAGACGACGATCAGGGGTTCCTCGAAATACTGGACCCCGCCGATCCGGACAAACGCAGATCGATTTCGCTCCCCGACGAGCCCTTTCACGTGCTGTTCACCGACGACAGCAAGCATCTCCATGTGGTGCAGGCCGACGGTGTGCTCCCCAAGGTAAACATCAAAAATGCAGAGATCGTCGAAGGCGGGCTCAACGCGGGCGGCACCATGCCCGAAGCGATGATCTACTGGACCCCGCCCGCGTGA
The DNA here is from genome assembly GCA_018666195.1 of Alphaproteobacteria bacterium. GTDB lineage: Bacteria > Pseudomonadota > Alphaproteobacteria > UBA6615 > UBA6615 > JABJAG01. The sequence continues at coordinate 426 of JABJAG010000114.1, read as the reverse complement.
ATACAATCAGGTAACCGTCAAAGCACCATCGACGACCAACAGATGGCCGTTGATGTATTCGGATTTCGAGCCCGCAAGAAACGCCACAGCTTCGGCCGTGTCTTCCGGTTCGCCAAACCGGTCCATCGGGATACGGCTGAGATTCCATTCCCGCACTTCAGGGTTGGCCGCAAAATTGGCCGCGCGGATTTTTGTTTCTGTCGCGCCCGGCCCGACGGCATTGACGCGGATACCGTGTTTTGCCCAATCAGCCGCCAGATGCCGAGTCATACCTGCAACTGCTGCCTTTGAAATCCCATAGACCGAGACGCCTGGGACGCCGATCACGGCAAAGGTCGAGGCCAGATTCACAATGGAACCCTTACGATCGGTGTTCACAAGATGCCGCGCAAAGCGCTGACACATGAAATAGCAGCCGCGCACATT
>JABJAG010000113.1 GCA_018666195.1 Alphaproteobacteria bacterium | reverse complement strand
GGCTTAGCTCAGTTGGTAGAGCGGCTGATTTGTAATCAGTAGGTCGCGGGTTCGATTCCTGCAGCCGGCACCATTTCCCTGTTCCCAATAGCTTCGAACGCTCATAAATAGGGAACAGACAAGCATGAAGGCCGCCCAGACATGAACGTTATGGACAAACGAATTGCCGTCCTGTCGACCGGCGCCAACGGAAGCTGCATTGCTGCAGACCTGACGACGGCCGGTCTCAACGTGACCATGATTGACCACTGGCCCGCCCATGTGGCTGCCATGCAGGAGAACGGCGTCACTATCGAAACTCGTGACGGCACGACCACAACACCCGTCAACGCCATCCATCTTTGTGATGTCGCCACGCTCACAGCACCATTCGACATCGTGTTACTCACGGCGAAGGCCTACGATTCTCGCTGGCTGACGGAGATGATTCTCCCCCACCTGGCCAAAGATGGCCTCCTCGTGGCCGTCCAGAACTGCATGACTGCAGAAATGATCGCCGAGATTGTCGGCCCCGAGCGGACCGTCGGCTGTGTGGTCGAGTTATCGTCACAACTTTTCGAACCGGCAGAAATCAAACGAAACACCGAGACCGCGCGCACTTGGTTCGGCGTCGGCGCGTTCGACCCCGCCCACGAAGACCGCGTCGATGAGGTTGCGGAATTGCTTGCCCATGCCGGACGTGTGGACATCAGTGAGGATGTCATTTCGGCCAAGTGGATGAAGCTGATCACCAACACAATGTCGATGGGCATCAAGGCGATTTGCAATGCGACAAACGCTCAGCTTTTTCAGGAGAACGGCCCTGAATACGCTGCCATCGCACGCGCGGTCTGCCTCAAATCGGGCGAAGAAGCATTGGCGGCCGGGCAGTTCCTTGGCTACAAGCCGGTGCCCGTTTACGGCCTCAAGCCCGAACAGGTCGAAAACACCAACAACCTGCTCGAAACGCTGCTCGACAAGATCGTCGCCGATGTCGGGCCGACCGCGATCAACACCGTCCTGCAGGACCACATGAAGGGCCGCTACAGCGAGGTCGACATGATCAACGGGATGGTGGCGGACGAGTGCCGCGCCAACGGCCGCGCATCGCCCATGAACGACGCCATCGTCGAGATCACCCGGCGCATTCACGCCGGCGAAATTTCACCGGACATCGAGAACCTTGAGCTGCTGCGCCAGGAAACGACACGCTGACGCCGCGCGCGCCGGTCAGCCGCGCGCATCCTCGAGGATCATCGCGGACGCCTTCTCGCCGATCATGATTGTGGGCGCGTTGGTGTTGCCGGAGACGATCTTCGGCATGATCGACGCATCGGCCACCCGCAATCCTTCGATACCCCGCACACGCAGCCTGTGATCGACGACCGCGCGCTCGTCAGGTCCCATCCGGCAGGTGCCGACCGGATGAAAACTGGTCGCGCCGTTGTGGCGCAGATACTCCAGCATATCGTCTTCGGAGACGACGTCCTCGCCAGGGATATGCTCGGACTCGACGAACTTCGCGAGCGGTCCGACCGACGCGATCTTCCGCGACATCTGGCATCCCCGTGCAATGGCTTCGCCATCGCGTGGCGCGTGCAGGAAGTTCGGGCGGATTGCCGGCGCTTCGTATGGATCCGCCGACTTGGCCATGATGGTACCGTGGCTCTCCGGACGCAGCAGCCGCACGATGAAGGAAATACCCGGAAACGGATGCAACTTGTTGCCGATCTTTTCGGCGCTGAACAAGGTAATCCCGGTCTGTATGTCCGGCGTGGCAAGTGCGGGGTCCGTCCGAAAAAAACCGGCCGCCACAGATGCCCCCATGGCGAAGAAACCCCGGCGGCGAAGCGCGAAATTCGCGACCTCCCGCGCGCCGCGCAGCGGATGTTTCACCGCATCGTTCAGCGTGATCGGCTGATTGCAGCGATAGACCAGCCGGATATTGAAATGGTCCTGCAGGTTGGCGCCGACATCCGGCATATCGGCCACGACATCGATGCCAAGATCGCGCAGGTGCTGGGCCGGACCGAGGCCAGACAGCTGCAGGAGCTGCGGCGAGTTGATCGCACCGCCAGAGAGGATCACCTCCCCGCGCGCGTGAGCAATAACAGTCTGCCCCCTGCGCTGATATTCGACCCCGCTCGCACGGCGGCCCTCGAACAGGACCCGGGTTGCATGGGCCTCGGTCACGATCGTCAGATTCTTTCGGTTTTTCGCGGGACGCAGGAACGCCACGGCCGTGCTGGCGCGCATCCCCTTCCGCGAGGTCAGCTGCAAGTAGCCGAACCCGTCATGGTTCGGACCGTTGAAATCATCGGTGCGTCCGTACCCGCAGGCGACCGCGGATTCGATGAAGGCATCACAAAGCGGATGTCGCGTGCGCGCGTCCGACACGCTTAAAGGCCCACCGGTGCCGTGATACTCGCTTTCGCCGCGCTCCTGGTCTTCAGACTTGCGGAAGTACGGCAGCACGTCATCAAAGCTCCAGCCTTCGTTGCCGAGCTGGCGCCAGCGATCATAGTCCTCGCGCTGCCCGCGAATATAAACAAGCCCGTTGATCGAACTGGAACCGCCGAGGACCTTGCCGCGCGGATTGGGAATGCGCCGGTCCGCGACCGCAGGATCGGGCTCATTGGAGTACAACCAGTTCACCTTCGGGTTATGGATATGCTTTCCGTAGCCCAGCGGGATGTGGATCCAGGGGCTGGTGTCACGTCCGCCCGCCTCCAGCAGAAGGACATTGTATTGTCCCGAATCTGAAAGACGGTTTGCCAACACACAGCCGGCACTCCCCGCCCCAACGACAATGAAATCATACGTCATGACATCCCCTCTCCGATCCGTGTCGACTGCGGCTGGCCCGCAACACAGCTTATATCGCGTTGCAACTCCCAAGAAACAATCACCTGTGCTGGCAGCAGCAGGCACTTCTTTTCTCGCCACCTCAGACATGTTAGATACTCCGTGGCCGAGGCATTGGAAATCCCGATCATAAACGGATTGTCTTGAGCTGCGAGGAAAGTGATCTTTCCCAACATTTTTTAGTAACCACGCGCACCCGGAATGGGAGTGCGGTTTGGTTTTTTTAACTTTTGTGGAGGACGCAACAATGAAGTGCCAAGTTATTTCCAAGGCCGCACTGGGCTTTGCCGCGGTCGCAGCTGGCGTTTTGGCCATCACGTCGCCAGCGACGGTGAACGCCGCAGATTTCAAACTTACCGCCAGTTCAAGCCACCCGCCGGTGGTGCCCTGGGTGAAAACCATTCAGGACTTCGTAGTTCCGGAATCCGTCAAGCGTGCGAAAGCGCTGGGCCATAACATCGAGTGGACAGAGGCCTATGCAGGCGCGCTGTACAACTTCAAGAACACCCTCGAAGGCATCGGCGACGGCCTGGGTGATGTGGGCTGGGTTGGCACTCTTTGGGAGCCCAACAAACTGCCGCTTCAGAACGCCACCTTTGTGATGCCGTTCGTGACGGGCAACGTGAAACTTGCCGCCGACATCCAGAACGCTCTCCACAATGATATTCCGGAGATGAAGGCCGCGTTCATCAAACACAATCAGGTCTATCTCGGACCGCAGACGATCGATGATTACGTCATCGTTTCGAAGACGCCGATCAACAGCCTGGCTGATCTCAAAGGCATGAAGCTGTATGCACCAGGTGCTTCTGCAGCATGGCTGAAGGGCACAGGCGCCATCGGCGTGAATGGCGGGCTGCCGGTCTACTTCAACGGCATCAAGTCCGGCGTCACCAACGGTGCTGTCGTACCAGGAACCGGCATCGTGCCGTTCAAGCTGCATGAAGCTGCGCCCTACGTCACGAAGGTCGGCTTCGGCGGCGGCATCACCGGCGCCCTGACCATGAACAAGAACACCTTCGACAAACTGCCTCCGGAACTTCAGAAGATGTTCCTGGAGATCGGCTTGGAATACGGCGAACTCGTTGCCAAGCGGGTTTCTGGTTTCCACACGGCCGTATTCACCAAAATTCTTCCCGGTGCGGGCGCCAAGGTGTCCACACTTCCGATCGAGGAACAGAAGAAGTGGGCAGCGGCACTCCCGGATCTCGCTGGTGAATGGGTTGCACAGATGAAGGCCAAGGGCCTTCCGGGCGAACTGGTCATGAAGACCTATATGGAGAGTGTCCGCGCAGCGGGTGAAACTCCTGTTCGTAACTGGGACCAATAGATTGACCCAACCCGACATTCCGTCGGTACAGAAGAACGACGAGGCTTCGGGTGTCTACCGAAGCCTCGTCAATCTTTTTGTAAAACTGACTTCGGTTTTCAACAGCGCCGGATCGATCTGGATCTTTGGCCTGATGTTCCTGATCTGCGCCGATATCATCGCGCGTGCAGGGTTCAGCGCACCCATCCGTGGTGTGACGGAAATGGTTGGCTACACACTGGTTGGCGCCGTCTTCTTACAACTGGCCCACTCCCTCCATGTCGGACGGTTTTCGCGCGCGGAAATGTTCATCGACCCTCTGGCGCGCAAGCATCCGGTCACTGCCGCCTTATTCCAGATGGTCTTTTCAGCCGGCGGCATTTTTGTTTTCGGATTGATCGCCTTCGGCACAATTTCCAAATTCGAAGAAGCCTGGCCGGATCTCAAATTCGGGGTTGAGGGGGATTTCACAATCCTCGTCTGGCCGCTTCGAGTGATCATTCTCACGGGCGCCATTATGGTGGCCGTCAAGTACCTGTCCCTGCTGATCGACAATCTGATCGATCTCCGCGCGCATCTGCGAACGCGCAAACTCCAGGAACAGAAGGAACCCCTTGGGCTCTACTACCTTCTTATTCTCGTCGGTCTGTTCGCGGCAGGATGGTTTGTCGCAACAGGTGATTTCACGAAAGTCCAGATTGGACTCTTTTCGCTGGCCGGCATGATCGTTGTGATCTTCATGGGCATCCATATCGGCCTCGGCCTGATCCTGCTCGGGTTCGCCGGAATCTGGATGATGATGGGAAGCCCCAACATCGCCATCAACACCGTAAAGCTGGCCTCCAACGAATTCCTCAGAAACTTCTTCTTTGGCGTCATCCCGCTCTTTGTATTGATGGGCCTCGTGGTGAATGAATCGGATGTCGGTGGTGACACCTTCGACGTCGCCCGATGGGCTCTGCGCAAGGTCAAAGGCGGGCTGGGCGTTGCGACCGTTCTCGCCAATGCAATTTTCGCCGCCATCACCGGGTCTTCCATTGCATCAGCGGCCGTTTTCACAAAGCTGGCTGCACCGCACATGATCAAACATGGCTATACCGCGAAATTCGCGGTGGGCACTGTCGCGGGAAGTTCAGTCCTCGGCATGCTGATTCCGCCAAGCCTGCTGCTGATCATTTATGGATTTGTGGCGGAGCAATCCGTCGGGCATCTGTTTCTCGCTGCCGTCATACCGGGGATCATTCTGGCGATCGCCATGGGCCTGTCCATTATCGCCATGGCTCATTTCTGGCCGTCCTATGTGGGTCGCCCGAACGAATCAGAACAAGTCGACCTGAAGATCGGAGATGCGGCCCGAATGGTGCTGCCGATCATCATTCTGATCACAGCCGTTCTGGGCGGAATCTATGGCGGCCTGTTCACACCTGTCGAAGCCGGTGCCGTGGGTGCTGCTGGCGCACTGATTATTGCGCTGGTCAAACGGCGCCTCGACTGGCCCAAGCTCTGGAACGTCCTGCTGGAAACCGGCCACACCACTGTATCGGTGCTCTTCCTCATTCTGGCCGCCAATATCTACGGCCGGATGCTGGCGCTTTCCGGTCTGCCCCAGTTTGCCAGTGAATTCATTGGCGGCGCAGATCTTGGCTTTTTCTGGTTCATGGTGCTCTACATCATTCTGGTGATCATTCTGGGCATGTTCCTGGATTCCATCTCGATCATGCTGATCATCCTGCCGCTGGTGCTGCCGATTGTTGAAGCCTTTGGCGGCGACCTGATCTGGTTCGGGATCGTGACCGTCATCGCGGTTGAAATGGGGTTGCTAACGCCCCCGTTGGGGATTGCCGTCTACGTCGTGAGGTCGACCATCGCGGACTCGTCCATCACGCTCAATCAGATTTTCCAGGGTGCGTTTCCCTACGTGATCATCATGCTCGCCGTGACAATCCTGCTCATCGCGTTCCCGCAATTGTCGCTTGTTCTTCTGAACTAGTTCTCAGTCGGGTCGCGTAGACAAGGGCAACCGTATTTTGTCCTGATGGAATATGGGAGGGGCCAATGGGATTGAAAACCAGCTTGAGTGCAAGCCTGCCATGGCGGATTCTGTCAGGAATTTATGCGCGCCCGATCAAGGCTGTTTTGGCCGGGAAAGAAAAAAGTCCGGTCGTATTTCCCATCGTTTTCTATATCTGCGTCATTCTGTTCATACTGCTGCTCAACAACATTCTTGTCGGGCGCCTGGATTTTAGAATTATCATAATAATTCAAATACTTATCGTCGGGCCGCCCGTCGTCGCGTTGTTGCGAGATCGATCCTAGAAAACCACTCCGGCGTCGTTCTGACCGACAGATCCAGGAACACCAACCCAGATATCAGAAACTAGGCCTTCGCCTCGACGGCGAGATTGAGCAGGCGGGCCGCGTTGCCACCCCAGACCAGCGCCTTGTCGGAATCTGACAGCCCTTCGACGGATTCGATATGTCCGACCGGGTCGGTCTCAGCCATGTCATAGGGATAGTCGGTACCCATAAGAATGTGGTCCGGGCCCCAGGCTTCAATCAGATGGCGCAGCTGCATTTCGGTGAATACGACAGTGTCAAAATGCAGTTTCTTGAGATAGTGAGATGGCGGATGCGGCAGGTCCCCATGCACGTCCTCACGGGTCGGGTAGGGATGATCCAGGCGACCCCAGTAGCTCGGCAAGTAGCCGCCGCCATGGGCGACGCAGACCTTCAGATTGGGGTGACGTTCGAGATAGCCATCGAACACCAGATGGCCAACTGCCAGTGCTGATTCCAACGGATGCCCGATCAGATTGGTAAAGTAGTGATCTTTCATCCGGTCGCCTTCGGTGGTGCCAATGGGATGCATGAAGATCAGCATGTCGAGTTCTTCGACCCTGGCGAAGAATTTCTCCAGCCCGATCCGGGTTAACTCCTTGCCATCAACATTGGTGCCGATCTCAACCCCACGCATACCGTATTCCTTGTGACAGCGTTCCAACTCAGCTACGGCCAGTTCAGGGGCCTGCAGGGGCACAGTGCACATGGGAATCAGGCGATCGGGGTATTTGGCGCCGAGTTCGGCCATGTGATCATTCGCGGTCACAGCACTCTCACGCCCGAGCTCCGGATCAGCCCAGTAGCAATAGTGCCAAGGTGCGGGCGAAATCGCCTGCATATCGACGCCGGAGGCATCCATATCGGCAATGCGCAACTCAGGCTGAGTCAGCTTCGGCATCAGGATTTCGTTCTGCTCAACGTTCAACCCGCGGGTCAGGTCGCTGGCATATTTGATCGCCGGCACATCATTCCCGGTCCAGTGGCCCTCGACCATGGCGTCGACCTCTGGAATATGAACGTGACAATGAATATCGACGGTCAGGTGCTTGTTGGCATTGCTGACGGTCTGGCTGTGGCCATGGTCATCTGATGGTGCATGGCTGGCACATTTGAAAAGCATGCTTCTTCCCCCTGAAACTTCGATAGCCTGTCACATGTTTCGATGCGACCGAACTTGTTCGCTCAATCTGACTTGATTTGGCGATGGTGTCGATACGGTCCGGGTCAGACCCGAACCAATGCGACCTGAGGGCTTTGAACACAATCTGAGATTTATAAATGCACAGATCATCACTTGTGGGTTGTATTCTGCAACAAATAACAAGATGGTTGTTTCAGTAAACGGATATACAGAACAGCACGTTACGATGGGATCTGAACCAACAGACAATGTGCCGGACGATGACGACATGTTCGCAGCAGACATGAACAATCTGAAGCTCGACGACTACGTGACCTACCGCGTGTCAGTCCTGGCGCAGATGTTTGGTCGTGAAGCTGCCCGGGTGTATTCCGAAAAATGGGGCTTGTCCCTGCCCAAATATCGCGTGCTGACTGTCATGGGCAACCTGGCAGAGATGTCCCTGCGCGAGCTCACGGACCAGACCCAAATGGACAAGGGCCAGATCAGCCGGGTCGTCAGCCAGATGGAAACCCAGGGCCTGATTGTCCGCAAAGCCGATGACAATGACGCACGCCGCCTGAACCTGACGCTGACGCCCGCGGGATCCAACCTCTACAAACGTACGATCGGGGTTTCTGAAGAACGCCAGCGCGAGATTTTGAGTATTCTCACGCCCGAAGAACTGGCAGCTTTGCGCAGCACGCTGGAGAAGCTGTCCTCACATATGCGCGCACGTCTGGATGATGAATAGTCCCTCTAGCGTGAACGCCAGACCATGATCGCGCCGACGGCAACAACAGCCAGCAGAATCAACAGATGATCAATCCCCATGATGGGGTGCAGGTTTCCAGTTGCGTGGGATACGCCGGTTTCATGCGCCATCGCTGGCGAAGCCAGTGCAGTGGCCAAAAGCATCATGGCTATCGTTTTGAACATTCTCATCACTCTTTCTCCTGTCGCTTTGCGCGACTTACTCGGCTGCATCCACAGCCGCCTGCATTGTAGTGGTTTCATCTGCGTCGTCGACCAATCCGCCCATCCTCAGAACGAATGAGACAATTTCGTCGATCCCGACACCGGATTTGAGGTTCGAAAACAGGAATGGTCGCTCACCGCGCATTTTGCGCGAGTCTCGGTCCATCACATCCAGGTTCGCCCCCACCATAGGTGCGAGATCAATCTTATTGATGACCAACAAATCCGAACGCGTAATGCCGGGTCCACCCTTACGGGGAATCTTGTCGCCAGCTGAAACATCGATCACATAGATCGTGATGTCGGCCAGTTCCGGCGAAAAGGTCGCGGCGAGATTGTCGCCCCCGGATTCGATGAAAACAATATCCAGATCCGGGAACTTCAGCGACATATCAGCGATCGCCGCCAGATTGATGGACGCATCCTCACGAATCGCCGTGTGCGGGCAGCCCCCCGTCTCAACCCCCTTGATACGCTCAGGTGCCAGGGCGCCCGAACGAGTCAGAAACTGAGCATCTTCTTCGGTATAGATATCGTTGGTAATCGCGGCGATGTCATAGTCGTCACGCAACGTCTTGCACAGAGCGTCCATCATTGCCGTTTTGCCAGTACCGACCGGTCCGCCAATGCCAACGCGAAAGGGTTTACTCATGATCGAAACAACCTCGTGTATTGAGTTTCATGGCTGGCCGACGCCCAGTCGACCAGAAGTGTGGAAGAGCCAATATCAGCATGCGGTCGCAACATAGCGGCGGCAACCGCGCGCTGGATAGTCGGCTCCAATTCGGAAATTACCTGCTGTCCATCGCTCTGCCCCAACGGAACCAAACGCAACCCGGCCGACACCAGATTGGCGGCGAAGGCGTGCAGATATGCCGTCAGCGCCATCGAAAGCGGAATCCGGTGTGCGGCAGCAGTCGCCCCGACTGCAACGGGATACACAACCGGTCGCGCCAACGACGCTGCCTGGGTACGCAGCCAGTCCAATCCAGGCGCGGGCCATGGACCAGACACTGCCTCCAAAAAGGCGCGGCCCTGACCTTCCGCTTCAACGCCCAGCTCACGCGTGGAGCGCATTGTATCCCCGCGCTCAAGGACCCAACAAATCAGGTCCGCGTCCTCGCTCAAGACGGCGTCATAACTTGCCCTGAACAGGGCCGCGTCCACGCGACCTGAACCACGACGCAATATCTCAGCCGACCAAGCCAACAGCGTTTCACGATCAGTCACCCGAGCGGCCTCAACCGCATATTCGAGGCCATGAGAGTAGCTGAATGCGCCGACAGGGAAAGACGGTGACAACCAGGCCATAATCCGCAGCAAATTCGTGTCATCACGCTCCGACATCAATTGAGGTTCAATCTCCGTAATCGTGTCCATGACCACCATGTCCATGCGAGGGTTCATGCGAATGCGGCCCACCATTTGACGGTTCGGCATAAGCACCCGGTTCGGGAGAAAACGGCGCATTCAGAAGCGTGACGTGCCCACCGAGCCGCTCTGCCATTTCCACGATCACATGATCGTTTCGAATACGCAGAGACCCGTCACCAAGGACTTCGACCGGAATGTGCCGATTGCCGACGTGCCAGGCCATTCGGGCCGTGTCGATGAGCCCGTGACACAGGATACCCGCAACCGCCTCTTCCGCCGCCACAACCCGTACATAGCCGCCGCTTTCCAACAACAACCCATCACCATCAGCCAATCTGGTTGCTTCATCGAGGTCGAGTTGCACAGCTCCACCATCGTCAGTCTGCAACCGGATGCGACGGCGATGCCGGTCATCATAGTCGAGCGTCACGCGCGCAGATTCCTCCTCTGTGGGCCATTCGCCAGCCCGCAGGATGCGTGTCGCGCGCACCAACATCAGAACAGAAAGTACCGTTGGGCCATGGACAACTCCGTGGCTGGCTCGCAGGTCAGCAATTCGCCATCGGCCCGTACTTCATAGGTCTCCGGATCAACCTCCATCACAGGGGTCGCGCCATTGTGGATCATGTCCTCTTTTTTGATAGTGCGCGTGCCCGACACCCCCAGCAGAGTTTTCGAAATCCCCAGCGCTTCGTGCAACCCGTTCCCAAGCGCCGCCTGAGATACAAAGTTTACCGAACTTGCCGTCAGAGACTTACCGAACCCGGCAAACATCGGCCGATAATGCACTGGTTGTGGAGTGGGGATCGACGCATTCGGATCGCCCATAGCTGCTGCAGCGATGCTGCCACATTTAAGGATCACATCCGGTTTCACTCCGAAGAACATCGGCTTCCACAGCACCAGATCTGCCAGTTTTCCCACTTCAACCGAGCCCACATGTTCAGCGATGCCATGGCTCAGGGCTGGGTTGATCGTGTACTTGGCGATGTAACGCCGGACCCGCATATTGTCGTTATTGCCGGTTTCCTCAGGCAACGCCCCGCGCTGCTTCTTCATCTTATCGGCGGTCTGCCATGTGCGGATGATCACCTCGCCCACCCGGCCCATCGCCTGACTGTCCGATGCAATCATCGAGAACGCCCCCAGATCGTGGAGAATATCCTCGGCAGCAATGGTCTCACGGCGAATACGACTTTCAGCGAAGGCCACATCTTCGGGAATTCGCGAATCCAGAT
>JABJAG010000112.1 GCA_018666195.1 Alphaproteobacteria bacterium | reverse complement strand
TGCCGCCTGCCAGCAGAACTCCGCAGCGCCCAGCGCGCCCCAGGAAATGCCGTAGCGCGCCTTGTTGAGGCATCCGAACGGGCCACCAAGTCCCCGGGCACTGGGGAGCTTATTCTCTTCGGGCACGAACACGTCGCTCATGGCCACTTCGCCAGTTGACGAAGCGCGCAGGGAGAATTTGCCCTCGATCTTCGGGGTTGTCAGACCTGCCATGCCGCGTTCAAGGATGTAGCCGCGGATCACGCCCTCATCGTCCTTTGCCCAGACAACGAAGACATCTGCGATCGGTGCATTGGAAATCCACATTTTTGCGCCATTCAGCAGGTAGCCGCCTTCGACGGATTTGGCGCGGGTGACCATACTGCCGGGGTCAGAGCCATGATCAGGTTCAGTAAGGCCAAACGCACCAACCCATTCACCGGTTGCGAGCTTGGGCAAGTATTTCATTCGCTGATCTTCAGAGCCGTAGGTGTAAATCGGCCACATCACCAGCGAGGACTGGACAGAAAGGGCTGAGCGGTAGCCGGAATCTACACGCTCGACTTCACGGGCAATCAGACCGTAACAGACATTGTTTACCCCGGCGCAGCCGTATTTCTCAGGTAGGGTTGATCCGAGCAGACCGAGCTCACCGAACTCATTCATAATCTCACGGTGAAACACTTCGTTGCGGTTGGCTTCGAGCACCCTCGGCATCAGCTTTTCCTGCGCATAGGACTTGGCGGTGTCGCGAACCATCCGCTCTTCTTCGCTCAGCGAATCCTCAAGCAGTAGTGGGTCTTCCCACTGAAAGCGGGCTTTTTCGCGCGGTGCGGCGCCGGAATTGCTATCGGATGCGAGGCTCATTCTGGAACTCCTGTTTGAAGACGGGCCAACCTAGCGATTGCCATCAGGTGTCTCATTGCAGCAAGCCTCTAAACTCACAGTATGAGACAAAATTTGCAGTTTTACGGCTTAACGGTTTCGAATTTGCCGGGCGATGCGATTTCAAGGAGTTCGCAATCATCCGACATCCACAAAGCGTCATGCATGATGCCGTCTGGCTGGTAGAAGCAATCCCCCTTGGACACTTCGATCTCTCCTTCGCCATCGAACCAGAACCGCGCGGCGCCCTGCAGCACGTAAATCATCTGAAAGTCTGTCATATGCGCGTGTTTGCCGGTGTGATGGTCCGCATCTTTATCGGCGATTCTGATGATGTGGGCGTCAAATTTTCCATCAGTCGCGTCTTTAATGCCGAGGTCACAATATTCGAAGTCAGAACGCAAACCTGGTGTCCATTCGGCATTGTCGGAATGTTTAACCATAAATTTTTGTTTTTTGGGTGTCATGGTCTCTGCTTCTCTGCGTGGTTTCGCACCAAGACTATATGGAGGAGTGGTCCGAATGGCCATTCGGAGAAGCTAGTTCAGGAAACCCGTTGATATGACCAAATCTATGCAAACCCGAAGACGTACCGCCATTCCCCGGGATGTGATTTTCGAGTTTTCGGCAGTCGGCAATTCCGTGAAGGTCTGCGCGATAGATCCGCAGACGGGCCTTGAGGTCTCGATTGTTGGGCCGGTGAATGCTGGTGAAACAGCGCTGCGGCGAACGGCCATGGCAAAACTACGTTACATGCTTGAAAAGCGTCAGCCGCAGTCACTTGGGATCAAGGGAACTTTTGCCTGATATTCAGCAGAATAAGCCCGTAGCTGGCTAGGTCTTGCGCTTGCCCAGGCCGATTTCCTTGGCGAACGCGGAGCGTTTCTTGGCGTAGTTTGGTGCGACCATCGGATAGTCCGCCGCCAGACCCCATTTTATGCGGTACTCGTCCGGGCTCATGCCGTGGGTGGTGCGAAGATAGCGTTTAAGCATCTTCAGCTTCTTACCGTCTTCAAGACAAATAATGTGATCGGGGGTTATTGAACGCTTGATCGGAACCGCTGGCTTCTGCTTGGTCTGGTTTGATCCTGTGCCGCTGACCAAATTTTCGAGACTCCCATAGACCGATTCAATCACATCGGAAATCTGCGTATCCGAAATTGTGTTGTTGCCCAGATAGGCTGTTACGACTTTGGTCGTCATTTGGAGAAGAGCATCGCGCGATAGGGAATCAGCGTTGGCGTCCGACATTTATGAGGTCTCGATCTCTATTTTTTGTCGCAGTTTAAGGCATCGAGGATCGCACGGTCGGTCCAGAATAGTCAACTTAGTATTGGAATAATCGTCAGTAGTTTTATTCATACTTAAGTAGTGGTGGTTTCATTAGCAGGATTGGCCCAATGGTCGAGGCAGTTTGACTCCATAATTTCTCGATGGTTGCATATCTGCATTGGACGAGAATTTGTGCAGCGCCGCAAAACGAACTTTGGTTTTTTCCACACAAATAGACGCGACAGCTTGTGTTCCTCTGGCAGGTGGTCACGAGATGTGGTAACTGGAGTTCTAGCAGATACCTCTGTGTTTGCCACATTCAAATGGATTTGATGCATGAGCGAAGGGACGATTGCGATTGGTTCCGACCACGCTGGGCCACCTCTGAAGGAAGTGCTCAAGACGGAACTCGAACGGCGCGGTTTCATTGTGCTGGATCTGGGGACCCATGGTGATGAGTCTGTCGACTATCCGGATTTTGGTCGTGCTGTAGGTGAAGCCATTGTCTCGGGACAGGCAGAGCGAGGGATTGTTATCTGCGGCACCGGTATTGGCATTTCCATTGCGGCAAATCGGATCGCCGGGGTGCGGTGTGCGGTTTGCCATGATGCGACTTCGGCACGGCTTGCGCGCGAACACAACGACGCCAATGTAATGGCACTTGGAATTCGGATGATCGGCACAGAGGTGGCGTTGGACTGCCTCGATGCATTTGTCACAACCGCGTTTAGTGGCGGCGAACGCCATGTGCGACGCATCGAAAAACTGGGATAGCGGGGTGCCCAATCCATTTGGGTGCGCGAACGACAAAAAAGGAACGAGGACGTAAATGTCTATGACAACCGACGCGGTGAGCGCAGAAAACAACGCCAATGCCTTTTTCGGGCGTGGATTGGCGGAAGCAGACCCTCAAATTTTCACGTCGATCACGCAGGAACTTAACCGTCAGCAAAATCAGGTTGAACTGATTGCGTCCGAGAACATTGTATCGCGTGCTGTAATCGAGGCGATGGGTACAGTGTTGACCAACAAATACGCCGAGGGCTACCCGGGGCGCCGATATTACGGCGGTTGCGAGTTTGTTGATGTAGCTGAAACTCTGGCGATTGATCGGGCAAAGCAACTATTCAATTGTAACTTTGCCAATGTTCAACCTCATTCAGGCGCACAAGCAAATCAGGCCGTTTTCATGGCTCTCTGCAAGCCCGGCGACACTGTTCTTGGGATGTCCTTGGCCGCAGGCGGTCACTTGACTCATGGGGCTGCACCAAACCTGTCGGGTAAATGGTTTAACGCTGTCCAGTATGGCGTTCGCAAAGAAGACGCGCGAATTGATATGGACGAAGTGGCTCGCCTGGCTGATGAGCACAAGCCGGCGCTTATTATTGCTGGTGGTTCGGCCTATCCGCGGATCATCGATTTTGCCCGTTTCCGTGAAATCGCGGACTCCGTCGGGGCGTTTTTAATGGTCGATATGGCTCATTTCTCAGGTCTGGTCGCTGGCGGGGTGCACCCCAGTCCGCTGCCACATGCGCATGTTGTAACCACCACCACCCATAAAACCCTACGCGGGGCGCGGGGCGGGATGATCCTTTCCAACGATGAGGATCTGGGTAAGAAAATCAACTCAGCTGTGTTTCCGGGCTTGCAAGGTGGCCCGCTGATGCATGTGATCGCTGCCAAAGCAGTCGCCTTTGGTGAGGCTCTTCAGCCGTCGTTCAAGGTGTATGCGCAAAATGTTGTGGAGAATGCACAGGCACTGGCCGCGACCTTGTCCGCTGGCGGGCTGGATATCGTATCTGACGGTACCGACACACATCTGATGCTGGTCGATCTCCGTCCCAAATCGTTGACGGGCAATATTACCGAGGATGCGCTGGAGCGGGCCGGACTGACCTGCAATAAAAACGGCATTCCATTCGATCCGGAAAAACCGATGGTCACGTCCGGGGTTCGTTTGGGAAGTCCCGCAGCAACGACCCGCGGGTTTGGAACTGATGAGTTCCGGCTGGTTGGTGAGCTGATTGTCGAGGTGCTCGATGGTTTGGCGGCCAACCCGGAAGGTGATGCGCAGGTTGAAGCCTCCGTCCGCCGCCGTGTCGAGGAATTGTGTGCACGGTTCCCAATCTACAATGCGTCCTGATGGACGAAAAACGACAAGACCGTGAATTCGGGGGAGATTAGCTGATGCGCTGTCCATTTTGTGGACATGACGACACACATGTCAAAGATTCGCGACCGACAGAGGACAACACGGCGATCCGTCGTCGTCGCGCTTGTCCAGATTGCGGTGCGCGCTGGACCACTTTCGAGCGGGTTCATTTGCGCGATCTAATGGTAGTCAAGAAGAATGGACAGCGAGTGCCGTTTGACCGGGACAAGCTTGAAGCTTCGATGCGTATATCCTTACGCAAGCGTCCGGTTGACCCGGATCGAACTGATCGTGTGATCAGTGGCATAGTCCGGCGTCTGGAATCATCGGGCGAATCCGATATTTCATCTGATGCCATTGGTGAAGCCGTGATGGATGCACTGATGAACCTGGATTCCATCGCTTATGTGCGATTTGCTTCGGTCTACAAGAACTTCCGAGAGGTCCGTGACTTTGAAGACTTCATTGGCAATGAACGACTTTCAAAAGACGGCGAGCCTATCGAAAACGATTGATCCGGGCCGGCTTTCGTCTGACCTTGTGCCCGATGACACGTGATCGCGACTTTATGATAACGGCGTTGCGTTTGGCGCAACGTGGATTGGGCAATGTATGGCCCAATCCCGCTGTCGGATGCGTGATAGTTGCGGCACCTGAATTTGGCGGGCAGGTACTTGGACGGGGTTGGACCCAGCCCGGCGGACGCCCCCATGCGGAAACTGTCGCGCTTGATCAGGTGCGCGCGCGATTTGGTGCGGACGCCCTTGTTGGTGCGCATGTCTATGTCACGCTCGAACCTTGCAGCCACACGGGGCAAACACCACCATGCGCAGAAGCATTGAGTAAGGCGCGCGTTGGCCGTGTGATTGTCGCCTGTGAGGATCCTGATCCACGGGTTTCCGGGGAGGG
Organism: Alphaproteobacteria bacterium; assembly: GCA_018666195.1. Classification (GTDB taxonomy): domain Bacteria; phylum Pseudomonadota; class Alphaproteobacteria; order UBA6615; family UBA6615; genus JABJAG01. The sequence continues at coordinate 213 of JABJAG010000112.1, read as the reverse complement.
GATCAGGCAACTGCGTGAGGCCGGCATCACGGTTGAAACCGATTTGGGTCTGGCGCAAGCCGAAACTATCAACGCCGGATTTCTGATGTGTGTGCGTGCAGGGCGTCCCTTTGTGTCATTGAAGACAGCAACAACGTCGGATGGACGTATTGCGACCCGGACAGGAGTGTCCCAATGGATCACGGGCGATGCTGCACGCGCCCATGCACATCA
>JABJAG010000001.1 GCA_018666195.1 Alphaproteobacteria bacterium | reverse complement strand
GTGGCCCAGCGTTGTCAAAAGCGAAACCTGCCCTATGGCGATCAGGGGTTGGCCTTGCCGCGTGACCTCTATGATGCGCTGGGTGGATTTGCGCCCATGCGGTTGATGGAAGACGTGAACTTTGTATCTCGGATCAAGTATCGTTGCGGTACGACGAGTCTGGTTCAGCTCAATGCCGCGGCACGGACCTCGGCAGACCGTTACCGACGCGACGGATACTGGCTGCGCCCGTTGCGGAATGCTCTATGCCGAAAGATGTATTTCGCCGGGATCTCGCTAGGGATCATCGCGAAGGTTTATGGGTGATGCACCGGCGTCATCTGGTGGTCTTCGCGCGTGCCCCCATGCGCGGTGCTGTGAAAAGCCGGCTGGCTACCGATATTGGCAAGGATGCGGCGTTGGCTTTCTATCGGCGGGCCTTGCACGACATCATCTGGCGGCTGGGTCGGGACCCGCGCTGGCAGACCTGGTTGGCCGTGACCCCGGACAGCGCGGCGCGGCAAGTGGCTCTGTGGCCCCGGGTGCCCGGGTTGCGGGTGGTCCCTCAGGGAGAAGGTGATCTGGGCGCACGCATGGCCGCGCCCCTGCATGGCTTGCCGCCGGGGCCGGTGGTGATCGTCGGGAGCGATATTCCGGAGCTTGCGCCGTCACATGTTAAGCAGGCCTTTGATGAACTGGGACGGCACGACATGGTGTTTGGCCCGGCAAGTGATGGCGGGTACTGGCTGGTGGGTGCCCAGCGGCGACCGGTGCCGCATGGGTTGTTCGCGAATGTACGCTGGAGCAGCGAATACGCGCTGGCCGATACGCGCGCGGGCCTGCCGCAATCCAATCGGGTGGCCTTGCTCGATCCGCTCGACGATGTGGATGATGGTGCCGCCTTTGCTGCATGGCAAAAAAGACGCCGCCTGTTGCAAACACAATAACAATGCCGTGACGCATCGTTTTGTCGGCTCTGCAGGGCTGTTCCTTCCGGCCTGCGCCTCGCTACAATCACGCACCACAAATCGGGACTGATATGGAATCCATCTACTACGTGCTGTCCTGGCTTTGCCACCGACGCTGCGACCATTGCTACGACACCCGGTTTCGTCCCTATGTGCGCGACGAAAAAGACGCCGTGGTGAACGAAGCACTCGTCAGTCATGCCGCGATCATCGCCAACCTTCCCGACCGCATGACCTACCGGGAGACCGAGGATGGGCCCGAGCTCCCGGGCCGGGTGATCCTGTCGGGCGGCGAAGTCCTGCTCGATCCGATCCGGGAACCGGTGCTCTATCCGGTGATGGACTTGCTGCGCGCCAAATATGCCGAACAGGGCGGATTGCGTGTGGTGGTGCAGACCACGGGTGATCTGGTGACCGAGAAAATCCTCAATGAACTGCTCGAACATGGTGTCTGGCAAGTCTCGATCACCGGGATGGATGATTTTCATGTCGGCCATGAGGGTGAAAAGCGCCTGCCGCTGGTCGAGAAACTGATTGCGATGTTTGAAGCTGCTGGCTTACAGCCGACCGGCCGTCGTCATGATGGCACCGACGCGCGCGGCACCCTGACGCCGGTCTATTCGATGATGGGTGCGAACCGGGAAGAATGGATTGGAGCCATCTGGCCACGCGGGCGCGCCTGGGACAATGAATTGTCCAGCGCCACGCTGGATGACAATTTCTGCAATCGCTGGTCGGGCGGCCTGAACTTCATGGAGCATGGGCGTCTGGGCTCCGAGGTCTCGATCGAGCCGAATGGCAATGTCTATCCCTGCTGTCTTAAAACCAAGGCCCCGCTGGGCAACCTTACCGAAGAGAAGCTGGTCGATATTCTCGACAGTCTGCGCGGGCACCCGGCCTTTGAGGCACTCAATGCGGGTGCTCCCGAACGTATGGGCGAGGTCTTCGGCTGGGATCAGGCCACGTTCCTGAAGCACAGCGAGACCACCACGCCGTCTGGCGAGACCTACCGAAATCTCTGTGTGGGCTGTGACCGGTTTCACGAACAGGTGCTCGGTCCGTTGATCGAAGGCCTGCGCCATGAGCGCAAGGCCCGAAAGGCCGCCGCGTGAATCAGGCGCTGCCCTCACGAATTGACGGTGTGCGTGCAGCGCTGGCGGCGCGGCTGTCGGTGGATGGCGAGACTTTGCAGCCGCTGGCGGATACCGGACTGGCTCATGATCACATCGTCATTGGTGAGACCGGCAGCCTGGTGCGCATTCCCAAGCAATCCCAACTCGATCTTCGTGCTGACGAAAACCTCGAATATCAGGCGGCGTGTTTTGCCCGGGCGAGTGCCAGCGGTCATGTGCCGCGCCTGCATGAAGTCCTGATGCCGGATGCGGCCCTGCCCATGGGCGCGCTGATCGTGGATCAAATCAAGGGACGCCCGCTGCGTCTGCCGGACGATCTGGACGCGATGGCCGATTGCCTGGCGGCCATTCATGCATTGCCGCTCGATGATGATCACGCGCCGCTCAAGAACCCGCCCGACACTCTGGCGGACACCTTTACGGAAATTTTGCTGCAATCCGCCTTCATTGCGCGGGCCGGGCTGCATCCCGAATCCGAAGCGCAGATTCGGGTTGAATTGCAGGCCGCCGGGCGCACCCTCGCGCAGGCTGACCGACCTTTGACGACCCTGATCGCGTTTGATGCCCATCCGGGGAACTACCTGATGGATGAAGCCGGCCGGGCCATTCTGGTGGATCTGGAGAAGGCGCGTTACGGCGCGCCGGGATTCGATCTGGCCCATGCCAGCCTCTACACCTCGACCACCTGGGATTTGGAAAGCCGCGCCGTGCTGTCTCAGGATCAGGTTGCAGGTTTCCACAATGCGTGGCTGTCGGCGGTGCCGGATGAACTGGCCGCGGCGACCACGCCGTGGCTGATGCCCCTGCGGCAGATGATGTGGCTCTGGTCCGTCACCTGGTGCACCAAGTGGAAGGTCCAGTCCCTTGAGGATGCCGGGCACAGCCCGTCCACCGAGAACTGGTCCGCCGAATTGAGCGATGATGCCCTGATCGCCCATGTGGCAGATCGAGTGCACGATTATCTTGATCCCGAGACCATTGCGCAGGTGCGCATGGATTGGGCAGAACCGGATGCGACTATCATGTCAGCATCTGCCTTGTAGTTCCGCGTAACGGAGAGTTTCATGCGCCTGTTGATTGCCACGATGATTTTGCTGCTGGGCTTTGCGTCCCCCGGACTGGCACAGAGCTGGGATGATGTTGTCGCCAGGGCCAAGGGCCAGACCGTGTTCTGGAACGCCTGGGGCGGGGATGAACGGATCAACGCCTATATCGCCTGGGCGGGGGAACAGGTCCGCGACCGTTACGGTGTGAGTGTGGAGCATGTGCGCCTGTCGGACACCTCTGACGCGGTGGCGCGGGTGGTGGCCGAGAAGGCAGCGGGGCGCACCGAGGGCGGCTCGGTCGATCTGATCTGGATCAACGGCGAGAATTTCGCCTCGATGAAGCGAAACAAATTGCTGTTTGGTCCGTGGACAGAGCAGGCCCCGAACTATCGCTTTGTCGACACGGTGAACAAGAAGACCACGACGGTTGATTTCACGGTTCCCGTCGACAATCTCGAAGCACCCTGGGGGATGGCGCAGGTCGTGTTCATGCATGACACCGCCCATGTCGCATCGCCACCGAAATCCATTCCGGGCCTGCTCGAATGGGCGAAGGCCAACCCGGGGCGTTTTGCGTATCCGCAGCCACCGAATTTCCATGGCACCACATTCCTCAAACAGGCCCTGATCGAACTCGCGCCTGATGCCGGGGTGTTGCTGGCACCCGCCGCGAATGTCTCCGATGTGACCGCGCCGCTATGGACTTATCTGGACGAACTGCATCCGGTGCTTTGGCGACGGGGCGAAGTCTTTCCCCAGAACGGTCCGGCGGTGACCCGTTTGCTCGATGATGGTGAAGTGTCGATCGCGCTGTCGTTTCAGCCAGCCGAAGCCTCCGGTCTGATCGCCTCGGGCAAGCTGCCCGACACCGTGCGCACATTTGTTCTGGAGAACGGCACGATCGGCAACACCAATTTCGTCGCCATTCCTTTCAACGCTAAAGCCAGGGAGGGCGCGATGGTGCTGGCTGACTTCCTGATGTCGCCGGAAGCCCAGGCCCACAAGCAGGACCCCAAAGTCTGGGGCAGCTTCACCGTGCTCGATGTGAACGCGCTGCCGGTTGCGGCCAAGGCAGCTTTTGATGCACTTGATCTCGGTGTGGCGACCCTCTCGCCCGGTGAATTGGGCGCGACCCAGCTTGAACCGCACCCGACCTGGGTCGCCGCTCTCGAAGCCGAATGGGCCAAACGCTATGCGAGCGGGAAGTAACGAACCTATGCGTTTTCTCGTCGCCCTCACCCTGAGCCTGACGAGGGGCGAGGGCGAACCCACATGCTGCGACGCGCTTAGCATGAGGTTTACGGGTGGGTGAGGGTCCACGATCTTCCCTGCTGTGCTGGGCGCCACGCCTGACGCTCCTGCTGTTGCTGGGGCCGGTGGCGGCCGGGCTGGTCGGGACCGTGCTGCCGGCGTTTGGTTATCTGCCCGCGCTCGGGGGACTGACCTTCAACCTCGATCCCTGGCGCACGTTGTTTGACGCCCCGGGCCTGCAGGAATCTGTCCGCCTGTCCTTTGTGACCGGGCTTGGTGTGACCTTTGTATCCTTTGCCATCGTGGTGCTGTTTGTCGCCGGCTGGCACGGCACACACGGCTTTGCACGGCTCCAGCGATTTCTCTCGCCGCTGCTTTCCGTGCCTCATGTGACGGTCGCGTTCGGGCTGGCCTTTCTGCTGGCCCCGTCGGGCTGGATCTTCCGTCTGACCTCCCCTTGGCTGACCGGCTATGACCGCCCACCCGATCTGATCATCGTGCAGGACCCCGATGGTTGGGCGTTTATCGCCGGGTTGGCGGTGAAGGAAATCCCATTTCTGTTCCTGATGATGCTGGCCGCCATCGGGCAGGTGGATGCCGCGCGGGCCCGGACCATGGCGCGCACGATGGGCTACGGCGCGACGACAGCGTGGCTCAAGGCGGTCTTCCCGCTGGTCTATCGGCAGATACGTTTGCCGGTCTTCGCTGTGCTGGCTTTTGCGGCCTCGGTGGTGGATGTGGCGATCGTGCTCGCCCCTTCGACCCCGCCGCCACTGGCGGTGCAGTTGCTCCGCTGGTTCAACGATCCTGAACTGGCGATGCGGTTCGTGGCCTCGGCCGGCGCCGTGCTGCAACTCGGTGTGGTGCTGGCGGTGTTTGCTGTCTGGTGGCTCGGTGAACGGCTTGTTGCCTGTGTCGGACGTATCTGGATCCGGCGCGGCAGCCGCGGGCGACAGGATGGTGCCCTGCGCTATGGCGCGGCAGGTGCCCTGACCCTCAGCTTTCTGGCCGCCTTTCTCGGGCTGGCGAGCATGGCACTCTGGTCGATCACCGGACGCTGGCGCTTCCCCGACGCGCTGCCCGCACAACTGTCTGTGGACCCCTGGGTGAACAACGCGTCGCGGCTCGGGGAAGCCAGCCTGAATACCGCCACGGTGGGTTTGGTGGCCGCACTGGTCGGTCTGGTGCTGGCCTTGGCCTGTCTCGAGAATGAATCCCGCCACGGTAGACCAGCCACCGGCCGGGTGCTGATCCTGCTCTATCTGCCCCTGTTGATCCCGCAGATCGCCTTTCTGTTTGGCGGGCAGGTCCTGCTGGTGATGAGCAATCTCGACGGCGCATGGATCGCGGTGGTCTGGGCGCATCTCCTGTTCGTCTCGCCCTATGTCTTTCTTTCCCTCGCCGATCCCTACCGGTCCTGGGATGAGCGCTATGCCCGGGCTGCACGTTGTCTGGGGGCCTCGCCCCTGCGGGTGTTCTGCCAGATCAAGCTGCCGATGCTGCTGCGTCCGATCCTTGTGGCCGCTGCGGTTGGCTTTGCGGTTTCGGTGGGGCTCTACCTGCCGACTTTATTTGCCGGTGCCGGGCGGGTCGACACCTTGACCACCGAAGCCGTGGCGCTGGCCTCGGGCGCCGACCGGCGGGCCATCGGGGTTTATGCGCTGGCCCAGATGACCCTGCCGTTTCTCGCTTTCCTATTGGCAGCAGCCATTCCGGCTTGGCTCTATCGTGATCGCAGGGGATTGCGGGTCACGGCTTGACAGAAGGGCCTGGGGAACGGCTCACTGCACCCAACAAACACAACTCAGATTTTCAGGGAAACATCATGCAACTCTTCAGCTACTGGCGCTCGCTCGCCGCCTTTCGTGTCCGTATCGCGCTCAACCTCAAGGGGCAGGCCTTTGATGTGGTCTCTACCGATCTGATCAAGGGTGAGCAGTTCGACCCGGACTATCTGAAGATCAACCCGCAGGGCGTGGTCCCGGCGCTGGTTACCGATGATGGCCAGACCCTGACCCAGTCCATGGCGATCCTGGAATATCTCGATGAGGTCTTCCCCGAACCTGCACTGATGCCCGCTGACGCGATGGCCCGAGCCCGGGTGCGCGCTTTGTGCATGATCACCGTGGCCGACACCCACCCGCTGGTGGTGCCGCGTATCCGCAAGTACATCACCCAGGATATGGGCCACAGCCAGGAAGATCTGGATGCCTGGATCGGCAACTGGCAGAAGGCCGGACTGGCCGCGATCGAGGCTCATCTGGCCGATGACGGCACTTCCGGGAAGTATTGTGAGGGCGACGAGATTTCCCTTGCCGATCTCTGCCTGGTGCCCCAGCTTGGCGCGGCGATGCTCTTCAAGGTCGATATCTCGCCTTATCCGAACTGCAAGCGCATCTTCGATGAGTGCATGACGCTGCCGGCCTTCTTTGACGCCCGCCCGCAGGCCCAGCCGGACTTCCCCGAGGAGATGAAGTAGGGGCTAGCCCGTCTTCTCGGCTCCCACGGCATCCATGAACTGCACCAGCACGTCATAGGGCTGGGCGCCGACGACGCCCTGTCCTTCGGCAACGTATGTGGGCACACCCGTCACGCCATAGCCTTGCGACTTCGCCCAGTCAGCATCCACCGCGTCCTTGAAGGTGCGTTTTTCCAGAACTTCGCGGGCGGCCGTTCCGTCGAGGCCAACGCCTTCGGCGATGCTGACAAGAAGTTCGATATCGGCAATGTTCTGCTGATCGACAAAATAGGCCTGATAAAGGGGCATATGGATGGCCTCGCCACCCTCCTGGGTATCGGCCCATTTGCCCAGTTCCTGCGCCAGGCGGCTGTTATAGGTGTGGGTGCGCTTGGCGTAGGGCAGGCCCTCTTCGTCCATCATGCCTTTCATGCGGGTGTACATGGCTTCCATGTCCACGCCGCGTCCGGCGAACAACTCTTCCAGGGACTGACCGTCCATGGGCGTGTCGGCATGCAGCGGAAAATGTACGGTTTGAACATCGACGTCGTAGGCGGCCTTGAGTTTTTCAATACGCACGGTACTGAGATAACACCAGGGTCAAACGTAGTCGGAAAAGACCTCGAGAACTTTCTTGTCGGACATGGGATTGTCCCTTTCGGTTCGGTTATGTTGGGTCCAGCATAGCAGAGTTTCGAACGAAGATTAGGTCTTCAAGTTATCAAAATTTCCGGAGAGTCCCATGAACGATCTGACCACACCATCCCGAAAACTCACTCATAACGGCATCCGCAAGCTGATCGACGCTGCGGTGGACGCTGCGAATGAGATGGGCGTGCCCATGGGTATTGCGGTCGCCAATGATGGCGCGCGGATTGTCGGCTATCTGCTGATGGATGGTGCGCGCATTCTGGCGCAGGATTCCGCCAGCGCGAAAGCCATGACAGCGGCCAGTCACCGTATGCCAACCCACGCCATCGACTACAATATCGGCATGGGTCTGTCGGTCTCGACGCAAGGTAAGGTGCTGCCATTACGCGGCGGCGTACCGATCATCATCGACGGGTTCTGTGTCGGAGGGATCGGCTGCGGCTCGGGCACCGGTGAACAGGATCTGATCGTCGCCAAGGCGGCACTGGCGGCCATTGGCGCGGAGATTCCCGATGACGACGTGCGCGAGGGCTAGTCGTGTTGCGGACTAGTCGCTTTTCCGGGTGCGGACCAGCACCACAAAGGCGAGTAGCGACAGGGATGTGCAGACCAGCATCACGGTGCCGACCTGCAGGAATGATGTCTGGACCAGGGTTGCCACCACCAGCGTGCTGACGAAGCCGGCTCCCATCTGCAGGAAGCCGCCCAGCGCGGCGGCAGAGCCTGCAGCCGCGGGCTCAACGCTGGTCAGGCCTCCCGCAAGGCTGTTGGGCACCAGAAAGCCCGAGCCTACCGAATAGAAGAAGAATGGAAATATCAGCGAGTAGGGTGTGTCGAGCCCGATCAGCGCCAGCCCGGCCATCGCGCCGGTGCCGAGCACGGCGAACACGCCACCGATCCAGATCATGGTGCCCCGGTCGGTCGTGCGCGCCATCCGGCTGGAAATGAAGTTGCCCAGTATATAGCCGAGCGGGCCGGAGATGATGAAGTAACCCAGCGCTTCGGGCGACACCCCCATAACCACAATCAGGGCCACGGGCGCGCCGGCCAGATAGGCCTGAAAGGTGGCGCCCATTGCAGCCGTGCTGAAGCTGTAGCCCATGAACTTCCGCATCCGCAGCAGGCGCAAATAGGTGGTGGCCAGCGCACCGGCGTTGGTCAGGCGTCGGTCTTTGGGAGGCAGGGTCTCAGTCAAGGTCAGCACTGTGGCAAGCAGGGTTGAAGCCCCCATGGCCGCGGTGAACAGAAAATTGGCCTGCCATCCGAATGTGGTTTCCAATTGACCCCCGATCAGCGGTGCCACCATCGGCGCGAGCGCCAGGGACATGCCCAGATAGGCCATGGCGCGCGTGGCGGTCGCTCCATCACTGGTGTCTCGCACGATCGCCCGGGCGACCACGATGCAGACGCATCCACCAAAAGCCTGGAACACGCGCGCCGCGATCAGGAATTCAATGCTGGGTGCGGCGGCGCAGGCGATGCTGGCCAGCGTGAACAGGATCAGGCCCGCGAGCATTGGCTTGCGGCGGCCAAACGCGTCGGAGATCGGGCCGACCACAAGCTGTGCCAGCGCAAACGCACCCAGATAGGCCGAGACCGTCATCTGAACCAGCGCCTGACTGGTGCCCAGATCTCCGGCCATGGACGGCAGGGACGGCAGAAAGATCGTGATCGCGACCTGACTGGTGACCATCAGGGCCACGAGCAGCGCCATCGGTGCGCGGGGCTGCTCAGAGGGGTTGGCTGCGGTCATCGGTGACGGTCCGGGCTTGATACCGGCGCGCGGGCGCGCGC
>JABJAG010000111.1 GCA_018666195.1 Alphaproteobacteria bacterium | reverse complement strand
TCAATCCGTTTTTGTGATTGCATCCGAACTTCGGGTGCAGGCGATCTCATCAGCGGGGAAGCGTTCCGAAGATGTGGTCAAGCGGGATGTGGGCGCCAACGGGAGATGCGCCGTGAAAGCCTCGAGTACCAAACCGGCCATGCTGGACGCGCAACCACGTGACCGGGACCAGCTTCTCGAACATTATGTCTGGGTGCGCGGAGAAACCGAGCGTCTGGCCGCACCCCTGTCGGCGGAAGATCAGGTTGTGCAGTCGATGCCGGATGCCAGTTCGACGAAATGGCATCGCGCGCATATGACGTGGTTCTTTGAAACCATGATCCTTTCGCCTTTTTCGGCTGGTTACGAGCCGCTCGATCCGCATTACACGTTTCTCTTCAATTCCTATTACGACACAGTCGGTGCACGCCACCCGCGACCTGATCGTGGTCTTCTGACCCGTCCGAGCGCGGCGCAGGTGTCAGACTATCGCGCGCATGTTGATGCGGGCATGCGGAGGTTGATGACGACTGCTGCAGATGACATCTGGGCAGAGGCAGCCCCGCTGATTGTGCTGGGACTGCACCATGAGCAGCAGCATCAGGAACTGATCCTGATGGATATCCTGCATGCTTTCTCCCGCAACAGCGTTGCACCTGCCTATCAGACCTACCGTGCTGCACCGGCTCGCAAAGCGCCTGAGTTACGGTGGTGTGATCATGACGGCGGCATGATCGAAACTGGCCATGACGGGCGAAATTTTGCCTTCGACAATGAAGGGCCACGGCACAAGGTTCATCTTGAGCCCTTTTCTCTGGCGTCACGATTGGTGACAAATGCCGAGTGGAAAGCGTTCATTGCTGATGACGGCTATCGTCGTCCCGAACTGTGGTTGTCCGATGGCTGGGGAACGGTGGGTGCGGAAGAATGGGAAGCACCCTTGTACTGGCAGAAGGTTGATGACGACTGGATGAGCATGTCCTTGTCGGGTCTGCAGCAACTGAATGATCAGGCGCCTGTGTGTCATGTCAGCCTGTATGAGGCGGATGCCTATGCGCGATGGGCCGGAAAGAGGTTGCCCCGCGAGGCTGAATGGGAAGCATTCGCTGCCACCCAGCCGGTATCAGGCAATCTGCTTGGTTCGGGCCTGTTGCGAACGGCGCCGGCTTCGGGGGAGGCACAGGATATGCCGGAACAAATGTTTGGAGATGTCTGGGAGTGGACACAGAGCCCCTATGTCCCATATCCCGGGTTCAAGCCCGTCACGGGTGCCGTCGGTGAGTACAACGGAAAATTCATGGCCAATCAGTTTGTCTTGCGCGGTGGCGCTTACGTGACCCCGGAAGGGCATACGCGGGCGACCTATCGCAACTTTTTCTACCCACCCATGCGTTGGATGTTCTCGGGCGTCCGACTGGCGGATGATCGATGAGCAGCGCGACCGCTGATGCGCTGGGCCCGCTGCACGATTATGTCGAATACGATCATGCCTCGGATAATTTTCGGGATGATGTTCTGCAGGGTCTCCGTCAGTCACCCAAACGGCTGCCGAGCAAATACTTCTATGACGAACGTGGTTCGCAATTGTTCGACGATATTTGCGAATTGCCCGAGTATTACCCGACGCGCACGGAAATGGCGTTGTTGCGCACCATATCTTCCGATGTTGCGGCGCTGGTGGGAGAGGGAGCGACCGTTATCGAGTTCGGGAGCGGGTCGAGTACCAAGATCAGAATCCTGCTCGATGCACTCGACGACCCTTTGGCTTATGTCCCGGTCGATATTTCGCGTGAGCATTTGCTGGCTTCAGCCAAGGATCTGGCGGGTAGCTATCCCGATCTTCGGGTTGTTCCGGTTTGTGCGGATTACACCCAGCCATTCGATGTGCCGGAGATCGCCGGCGAGAAAGTCCGTGCGGGATTTTTTCCCGGCTCGACCATCGGTAATTTTACACGCGCTGATGCCATATCATTCTTGCGCGCGGCGGCGTCTGATCTGGGACACAATAACGGCCTGCTGATCGGCGTTGATCTGCGCAAGGACGTGGACCGATTGCATGCGGCCTACAACGACGCCGCTGGTGTGACGGCGGCATTCAATCTCAACCTGCTCGAACGGATCAATCGAGAACTGGGAGGGGATTTTGATGTCGATGCCTTTGCCCATGATGCGCGCTGGATACCCGAGCCGGGGCGGATCGAAATGCATCTGGTCAGTGAAAAGGCGCAGGACGTCACCCTGGCCGGCGAGACGTTTCATTTTGAAGCGGGGGAGAGCATTCACACCGAAGATTCACACAAATACGATGTGGCGGGATTCAAGGCGCTGGCAGCTGAAGCGGGTTGGGACAGTATCGAGTGCTGGACCGATGCTGATGAACTTTTCTCCATCCACCTGCTGCGGGTCGCCTAGCCGTCTTTTCAGGATCTGTGTTCGAGGCCAACGGCTTCGGACAGATTGCTGAACCCGTCACGGGTGAGGCGTTCTGCAATGTCGTGCTTGATCGTCTGGATCAGCCCGGGACCTTCATAAACCAGACCTGTGTAGAGCTGGACGAGCGATGCACCAGCGCGAATTTTCGTGTAGGCGTCGGCGCCACTCATGACCCCGCCAACCCCGATCAGGGGTACCGTTCCGTTGGTCCGGGCGTAGACCTTGCGCAACATCTCTGTCGCCATTTCGAACAGCGGCGCACCGGAGAGGCCGCCCCGTTCGCCGGCATTGTTGCTTTGCAGACTGTCCGGGCGTGCCGTGGTGGTGTTGCACAATGTGATGGCATCGATCTTGGCGGCCAGCATGACATCCAACAGTTCGCTCAGATGGCTGTCCTCGAGATCCGGCGCCAGCTTGGCAAACATGACCGGTGCGCCAGATGAAGCCTCGCGGGTCGCGTTCAATCGGGTCAGCAGGTCTGCGAGAGCCCCCGGGTCGAGAAACACCTGGCCGTTTGCTGAGTTGGGGCAGGAGACGTCAATGGTCAGAAAGTCTGCCGCCGGTGCGAATTTTTCGACCAGTGCAATGAAGTCGTTTGCGGGATCAGTGCTGTCGCTGTTGGCCGCGAGATTGACCCCGAGCGGGGTGGAGCCGTTCTGCGCCGCCTGAACACGTGCCAGGACAGCATCGGAACCTTCATTGTTGAAGCCCATGCGATTGATTGCCGCGCGGTCGGGCGCGAGGCGGAACAGCCGCGGTTTCGGATTGCCGATCTGCGCGCGCGGGGTCACGCCGCCGATCTCAACAAACCCACTGCCGAGCCTGCGGGCACCAGCGATGGCAGCGGCATTTTTATCGAAGCCCGCTGATACCGCGACAGGGTTGGCGAAGTGCAATCCGCAGATGTCCTGGGCAAGAACAGGAAAATCATCAGAGCGTTCGCGTGGTCCAAAGCCAGCGGACAATCCCCGCAAGGCAATTCCGTGACCGGTCTCAGCCGGGAGGAGGCGCAGCGCGGCGCTGCTGATTTGATGTAGCGTGCTCAAGGTATTGGAAAACTAGCGCAGCCGTCGGCGCACGCAAAGCCCGAAGACGATCTGGTCAGGAGCTGTGCCCACTTTGCGTGAGATTGTGTGTTGCCAGTTCGGCATCGACGGCGCGATCGGCGCGTTCGATCTCATCGGGTCGGAGGCGTGAGATCAGCTTGTCGCGCAAATCGGCGGCTGTCGTGTTGCCCTGTATCGCGGCAAGTGAGGCCCATCTATAGGCGGTCTCATAGTTGCGATCAGTTCCACGGCCACGCGCGTATGCTCTGGCAAGGCGAAGCTGAGCGTCTGAGTTCAGCTTTTGTGCTGCCTTTGCCCACCAGTCCAGCGCACGCGCATGGTCAGGTCGTCCGTTGAGGCCTTCACTGTACAAGTCACCCAGACGGACTTCGGCATCGGCCAATCCAGTTGCGGCCGCCTTGCGGATCCAGTCGAGGCCCTTATCGGGATTGTAGGTGCCCGCCAGCCCCGTGAGCATTGCACTGCCGAACAGCAACTGGGCTTTCGGGTGGCCTTGCTCTGCGGCTTCGGTCAGCCAGATGGCGGCCTGTTTGGGGTCGGCCTGGATGATTTCGTTTGTCAGTAAGATTTTGGACCCGAGAAATTGTGCATCCGCGTTGCCTTCATCGGCGGCAATGGTCAGCCATTTCAGAGCGGCATTGCCGTTCTTCTCAATCCCTCGCCCGAAATAAAACTGCCGGCCGAGCAGGTAGGCTGCATCGGCGTATCCTTGCTGTGCTGACCGATAATAGAGGTTGTGCGCCGCATGCGGGTCCTGGGTGCCGCCAATGCCCTCTTCGAACATGCGACCCAGAACAGCCTGAGAGGGCGGGTAGTTGGAGGCGGCAGATTTTTCGAACCAGCTGCGTGCCAGAACCGTGTCTTCATCGACGCCCTGTCCCAACAAGAAGATCGTGCCCAGCAACCATTGTGCCGCCGGATTTCCGCGTTCGGCATCGGGCTCTGCGGCGATGCGTGCTGCGGGATAGTTTTGTGCATTGTATTGCTCGAACGCATCGCGAAACCCCGCTGATGCGGATGTAGCTGTGAACAATGACAGAACAAGGCTGGCGAGAAATATAGCCAACATGCGTGAGCTGCTGTCGCCAGACCGACGAACCAGAACCATTACTTAGCCTCCCCAGGCCACAGCGTTGGTGTCGCTGCTTTACGTGTCGGCGCGAAATTAGCAAATATTGTCACGGCGTCCATAACTCTTTTGACTGATCAACAATCATGATTTTGAGACTGTCATGATCCGATCCACAAAGGCTGTGATGTGGCGCACAGCCAGATCAAGATTTTCAGCTTCGGTGTACCCGGATCGCTTGCGCGGCACGAAGGAGTGGTCACCATCGGGAATCCACTCGATCCGAACCGGATCGGAGATTTCATAGGCGCCAATTTCTTCGGGGTTGCCGAACGGGTCACGTTCACCCTGCACGATCAGGGTCGGTTGGGTCGCCGCGTGAAGCGGCTCCAGTCGGGTCTTCTCTGGTTTTCCCGGTGGGTGAAAGGGGTAGCCGAGGCAGATCACACCATCGAGCCGGTTTAGATAGTCAGCTTCAGCGGCAAACGTGGCTGCGCTGCGCCCACCCATCGACTTGCCGCCGATGAACAAAGGCGACTGCCGCGGGTCGAGCGTGTCGAGAATTTCAGTCCATTGCGCCAGCAGGGCCGGCATCCGGTCCGGCCCTCGGCGCTTTCCGTCTTCCCGTCGCTTTGCCATATAGGTGAATTCGAACCGCACCACGCGCAGTCCGGAGGCGGCGAGACCTTCGGCAATAGATGTCATGTAGGGCGTGTCCATCGGTGCACCGGCACCGTGGGAAAGAACGATCGTGGCGGGCGCTGAATCCGGACCGTCGATCAGCATGGGTGCTGGGTACCTAGTCGTGAGGTGTCAGCTGGACCACGGAGCGTTTGTTGATCAGATGAACCGTGCCCGTTTCGTCCATGAACGGAAAAAACGGGTCTGGCGAATTCATGAGATCCTGAATACGTGTCGTCGCCTCGATGAAGACCTGACCACGAAACCGGGTGCCGTCCTGCAACGAGACATCCGCATGTACGCGCACTTTGGGTACTTTGGGAAAGCGAATGGCCATCGGTCTGTCTGATCCACAAGATCGCTCGCGTGCACGATGCACGTGATGCTCTGCTATATTGGCCGGGAAACGGTTTAGGAGTGGTAAATGTCATCATCTGAATTGATAGCCCTGAGTGCGCGTGAAGCGGTTTCCCGACTGAAAACGGGGGAAATTACGCCTCTTGACCTGATTGACGCTGCAGAAGAACGCATCGCAGCCGTTGATCCTGCTGTCAACGCGCTTCCGACATTGTGCCTGGATATGGCCCGTGAGGCTGCCAAATCACTATCGAAATCGGATCCGGATTCGCCGGGCTGGCTCGGCGGGTTGCCGATTGTCGTCAAGGATGTGACCGAAGTTGCCGGGGTGCGAACAACGCACGGTTCGCCAATATTTGCCGATCATATTTCCGAGCGGGACGATATTTCCGTCGAGGTTCTCAAGCGCAACGGCGCGATCGTGATCGGGAAATCAAACACGCCGGAATTCGCTGCAGGTGCGAACACATTCAATGAGGTGTTTGGCAAAACGTTGAACCCCTGGAATACCGATATGACCTGTGGTGGGTCTTCGGGTGGCGCGGCGGTGGCCGTTGCCACGGGCATGTCCTGGTTGGCGACCGGCACCGATCTGGGTGGCTCGCTACGTACACCGGCGAGTTTCTGTTCGGTCGTGGGATTGCGTCCCAGCCCGGGCCGCGTGGCGGCAGGCCCCCAGCGCGATCCGTTTCAGAGCCTGTCCATGAATGGCCCGATTGCCCGGAATGTCGCCGATGTGGCGTTGATGCTGGATGCGGAGGTTGGTGCGGATCCGCGGTTCCCGCTGGCGCTGGAGGCCCCGGTGGACTCGTTTCAGTCAGCCGCCCTCAATCCGCTCACACCGACGAAGGTCGGGTTTTCCCCCGATCTGGGGATCGGTCCGGTCGACGCTGAAGTGGCCGAGATTTGCCGGGATGCCGCGTTGCGATTTGCAGATGCTGGTGCCGCGGTTGAAGAATCCTGTCCCGACTTCTCCGGCGCGCTGGAGACTTT
>JABJAG010000110.1 GCA_018666195.1 Alphaproteobacteria bacterium | reverse complement strand
GACTATGCGCGGGGCCAACCACCCAGCTTAATTTACCGAAGCGCCCTGGTCCTGCTCGATATCATGATGCCGGAGATGAACGGCTACGAGGTTCTCGAGCACATCAAGGCCGATATGTCCCTCCGGCATATCCCGGTCATCATGATTTCCGCGGTCGATGAAATGGACAGCGTGGTCCGCTGCATTAAGTTGGGCGCGGAGGATTATCTATCGAAGCCGTTCAACGCCACCCTCCTGAACGCCCGCGTCGGCGCCTCTCTCGACAAGAAGAGGCTCCGGGACCAGGAGGCGACATATCTCGCACGCATAGAGCGCGAGCAACAGCGCGGCGACGAGTTGCTGCATGCGATTCTGCCTGAGGCGGCGGTTCGGGAACTGAAGGCCACCAACGAGGTATTACCGCGTCGGTATGACGATGTCGCGGTGTTGTTCTGCGACATCGTTTCCTTTACCGCCTACTGCGAAAAATACCCGCCGGAGAAGGTCGTGGGAGAGTTGCGCGAGCTCGTACATCGTTTCGAGGGTGTCGCGTTCGACTGTGGCATGGAGAAGATCAAGACTATCGGGGACGCGTTTCTGGCAACGGCAGGCATGCTCCAGAAGGTCGATGATCCGGTCCTTGCTGCGGCGCGGGCCGGCCTGGAAATGGTCGCAGCCTCGCAGGAGGTTGAGCCGGGTTGGCAGGTTCGGGTTGGTATTCACTTCGGGCCGGTCGTCGCAGGCGTTGTCGGCCAACGGCAGTTCATGTTCGATCTGTGGGGCGATACCGTGAATGTCGCATCGCGGGTTTCCGGTCGGGCAGAGCCGGGCAGCGTGTTTTTGTCGAGCGATGCGTGGATGCAGATACGCCAGGCGGCGACGGGCCACAGCCGCGGTATGGTGTCGCTGAAGGGCCGGGGTGAGATGGAGCTCGTCGAGGTTGCCACTGTTCGCGAGTGAGTCGCAGCTGACCGGTTGATTCGGGTGCACATGCGGACTCTCGAACAGGACGACATATTTCTTTCGACCAGGTTCCGGTTTTCCGGGTTGGAGACGGGTTCGCTTCTGCCTCGAAGCTCCACCATTCTCCGCTGTCAGTTCTGCTTTTTGTCTGCGCCGCAATTTGCGGTTATTCCCGACCTGTTGGTTAGGAAAGAAATTCCACAATCATGTTGTTGGAACTGGTTAGCGGCCATTCTGTGGGCAACCCCAGAATCTGTTCCCCGTCTTCCATCTTGGCCAGGTTTGCGCGACAAGCGATGCCATCTATCCGAACCTCGTAATCGCCTTCCTTAAGTTCTGTATAACCCGAGAGATCAAAAGAAGATTGCCCGTCCTGAAAATAGGGCATCTCCATAACAGTCCAGGGCCTTCCGAGCAGACCTGAGGCAGCTTCCATCTCGCCTTTTCTAAGAAGATCGCGGATCAAGGATGAGGATACCACCTTGCCTTCGAACCTGATCTGTTCAAGCACCGTGATTCCTATATCTCGTTGGGCACACAACTCCTTCAATATCTCGGTGTTGCCAGCTTGACGGCAACCGAACTTGAAATCTGTACCAACTACCACGTGCGATGCAGATAGAGATTTACTGAGAACCTCCTTCACAAATTCAACGGGGGTTAGCGCGGCAAAATCCAAATCGAAGTTCTGGTTAACGCAAAACCCAGTTCCCAAATTTGCGAGGTCTTGCGTCTTCTGTAGGGAGTTGCCAAGCCGGAAATTCACCGCAGCGGCATCGAACAACTCCCGTGGATGAGGATCAAATGTCAGAATTGCAGGGCGGCAAGACGTCTCGGCAGCGATCTGAATTGCCTTTTCGATCAGCGCTTGGTGACCAATGTGCAGTCCGTCGAAATTACCGATGGCATAAACGCCCCTATGCCATTTCTTGGATACCTCGTGATGACCCATGAAAACTGGTATTGGCGCGTATTCATTGCGGACGTGAGTCAGCTCAGCGTCCGATAAAGGATTTAGGTATTTAGCTGTCGAAGTACGCATGTGAAGTCCCTGTATTTCGCTTTTGTTACGCGAAATACCGAACGTTGGTTCACTATAAGAATCGTTAACCTTTAGTTCTACTCGGCTTCTCTGTATTGGTCGGGGGCTCACCATTCTGAGCTGTTCCCACACGAATTTCTGAAAGGGTTGGTTGTTTCGTTGAACTTGAGTTTTGTTTAGCTCTTTGCCCCAGGTCTCCGACAATCTGAAACAGTTTGCCGCCGCCCGGCGGTTACGGGAAGACCTAATGCTTCGGGGATGTGCCGGCGCGTTCCATCATCATCTCGTGAACTGCCTGCATGCCACGGTCTGCCATGTCCGAAACCTCGGCGGCATGGGTCTGGAGCGCGGTGACGATCTCAGGATCATCTGAGGTCTGAATCACGACAATTCCTTCATCGAGAGGGCATTGTCAGACAGTGCCTTCTCGATCCAAATTTCCAGCAGACGCTGATATAATTTTCCGAACCCACCGGGTTTTGAATGAACAACTGTCTGACGGGTCGATCATATGAACATCGAGGGATCGTGCCTCTGCGGTAATGTCCGTTTCAGCGCCGTTTCACCCGCGCCGTATCCATATCGAATCTGCTATTGCAGGCGGTGTCGGAAGACCGGCGGCGGCGGCGGAACGGGCGCCAATATCATGGCGAAGAACGCGAGCCTTGTTGTTGAAGGTCGAGAGTCGCTGGGCACGTATGTCTCGGCCAGCAACCCTCCGGGGCCTGGCATTCCGCCTGTCGAGCTGGAAATGAATTTCTGCCGGACCTGCGGAAGCCAGTTGTTCATCTATTCGCGATCGGAGGGGTGGTCGGACTGGGTCTACCCATGGGCGTCGGCTATTGATACAGATTTGCCGAACCCCCCGGACTGGTACCACATCAATCTCGGCGCGAAGGCGAGTTGGGTTGATGCGCCTGTCGGGAGCGAACATGCGCACTTCATCGAGAACACGCCTGAAAGTATCGAGAAGTGGCATAAGGATCGCGGCCTTTGGGAGGAAAGCTGACTCCTGGTCAGGTTTTGCTTTCCTGTCATTCGCGGCTTTGTTGACGGCCGATCAGGTCGGTTTCGTACCCTGTGCCAGCATGGTCATGCCGGGGATCATCGGTTCGACGGCAACATTCGAGAATTTGTGTGCTTCGAGAGTGTCTGCAAGCCAGGCATCGTCGAGCGAACGGGCATGAGGCGTGAACGCCGTGTGCTGCAATTGCCAGAGGGCGGCCAGCTTGGGGCCTGTCCGGTCTGCTGATACGACGAAATCATGAATCAGCAACCGGCCGTTCGGGGCGAGATGATCATGGGCCCGTGCGATCATTTCCTCATGCCGTTCTCCCGGCACACCCGAAAAGAGATATGACATAAGAATGACGTCCTGATCGCGTGGCCATTCTGTTTCGAGCGCGTTGCCCGGCACATAGGCGATGCGGCCTTCCAGGCCGGCGTCTTTGACATACTCGGCACCGATGGCTGCGACATTGGGGAAATCGACGATGGTTGCCGATAGACCCGGAAAGGTCTGACACAGGGTGATCGCAAATGCGCCGGTCCCGCCGCCGACGTCAAGCAGCGTGGATGCGGTCGACACTTTTTGACAATCCCAGCGCCGGTCCCAGAGAACCAGCATGCTGACTGGCTGAATAAAGCCGTGCGGCGGCGGGGTCGGAAAACCAGTCGGCATAGGACGCGGTGGCGTCCTGCGGCAGTTCATCGGCAAGCGCGAGTTCGATCTGATCCAGCAGGCTGTACATCTGTCGATCGACCTGCAGGCGCAGATAGTCACCGAAGTCGTATTTGGCGCCTTTGACGAGGAAGGCGTCGGCAGCGGGTGAATTGCTGAACTTTCCATCCTCAACCGAGATCAGTTGAAGCGACGCCAATGCTGTCAGCAATGTGAGCAGGCGCTCGGGGTGCAGCTTTGTCGCCGCCGCCGCAGCGGACAAGGACATGGGATTGCCAGAGAGGCTGGTAAAGACATTGTGGTGCAGCGCGGCGAACAACGCCTTCGACCCCATAAAGCCAAATGCGATTTCAGAAATGTCTTCGGCTTTCGTCAAAAGCGTCATCGAACAATCCAGGTTTGTTGCAGTACACCACAACCTAACGCGGGCGTTTGGCATATCCAAATCCGGCGCCCGCGCTGTCAGCGCACACCAATAGAAATCGGCAAAGGCGAGTTCGCTTGATACTCAAGCCGCCACCGTTTTCAATTTCTGCCAAATTTCTGGTTTCCGCTGTCCGCGACTACTCGGCCGCAGCCTTCTCCCGGTTCGCGGTTTCCTGCATGCGTTGCAGCTGTTCCCAGCCGAGATAGTCGGTGAATCCGTTGTCGTCGAAATACAGAATCGGCCCGTCGCAGATGAACAGATAGTCAGTGTCTTCCAGCGCCGTGGTCTCGCCATGCACCATGCCATTGGCTTCATGCAGGAAGTCGCCGGCTTCATAGACGCCGTCGCGTACCTGCAGCTTGCCCGAGAGGATAAATGCCTGTGCGGCTGTCAGATGTTTGTGCGCGCGGGCAACGTGGCCCTTCTTCCAACGGAACAGCACGGCCCAGCGGCCTGTCTCCGAACTGAACCAGAGGATCTTCATGAAACCCGTGCCCGGCGTGGTCTCGATCCAGTCCAGTTCCGAGGATCGCGTCAACGCGTCCGCAAGTTCGGAATTCACGGGGCTGATGTCTTGCGGTAATGCCATGATTGTTTCCCTTCTCCTGCGATCTTAGCTGGGCGGCTTTGGATGTCACCTGATTTTCTGCGTGCGGTTTTCCTGAGCCCAGGGTAGCAGGCTACCCGCCGCTTCATAGACAGTTTAAACTGGCAGATGACCACGGACCCGGGCGGGTTGCTCTCCGCCCTTAATGACTGTGGCCGTCTGCGACAGGCAGTATGAAAATATTGACCCATGAACAATAAGCCCGGGAAAGAGTGATTGCAGTGAGGATCCCGGCGGCAAATAAACTGGACTGTGTTGCAACGCTCATCTCTGTGACAGCGCGCCGGGAGCGCCGACATGCGATGTGCGAAGGGGATGGCTGTGCGCTTTGACGTCAGGGCCGCAGCGGCCGGGGGCGCGATCCTGCTGACCTGCCTGGCCCTGATATCATCCCAACTGTTCCATTTCGATCAGTCCTTGTAGCGGTCCTCGATGCCGGCCCAGCGGGGCATGTCGACGATGTCGAGATATTCCGGGAAGGTTAGCCCTGTATTGGCGAGCTTGAACTCGCCGCTCTTGATGTCGGCCAGGGTGTCGCGGATCGTGCGGGCGGTCAGCATCAGAGTGGTGATGCCATAACTGGCGATGCTGTATCCGATCTGACCCAGGTCTGCTGGTGGCAGCAACGGCGTGACGCCGCCCTCGATCATGTTGGCGAGCTGCGGCACAGGCAGTTCTTCGCAGATGCGTCGCATGTCCTCGATGGTCGTCGGGGCTTCGACGAACAACGCATCGGCACCTGCTTTCATGTAGCGCTCGCCGCGGCGCAGGGCTTCATCTATCCCGTCCGTGGCAATGGCGTCAGTGCGCGCAATGATGAAGGTGTCGGGGTTGAGGCGTTCATTGGCGCAGGCGCGGAGTTTTTCCTCCATCTCCTCAACAGGTACGATCTGTTTGCCGGCCATATGGCCACAACGCTTCGGGGCCAGCTGATCTTCCATGAAGATCGCCTGAGCGCCGATTTTCTCGTAGTGGTTCAGCGTGTAGACAGCGTTTTTCACGTCTCCATAGCCGGTGTCGACATCGACCAGACAGGGCAAATCGGTGACCGCGAGAATGTCCCGCACGCCCGCTGAAATTTCGCCGAGCCCCAGCAGGCCGATATCGGGGACGCCATAGCGCGCCCCGACAATCTGAAAGCCACCGATCATGAAGGCGTCGAAGCCGGTCTGTTCGATGATCCGCGCGGTCAGCGCGTCATGCGCACCTGGGATCACGAGCGGCGATTGCTCGTTGGCGAGTTGGCGGAAGGTTTTCTTTTCGGTCATTGAGTCCTCCTAGCGCAGGGGAGAGAAGGGTGCGGCCATAAGCAGCTTGTTGTCCTGCGTGATGATGGCGCCTTTGGGGGAGCCCTTGGGTGGCCAGACTCCTTTGGCCACGCTTTCGTCGCGCACTTGCTGGCGGTGCTCGAAGCTCTTGTACGGCCAGATATGCACATATTTGTTGATGTCGCCCACATCGGTGTACATGCCCATGGCGCAGGGTGAGAGCTCTTTTCGTGCCTCGATGGCATCTTCCCAGCCCTTGATGATGCCTGGCATCGTACCGGGATTGACCGCGTAGTAGCGATACTCGAACAGGGGTCCGTGTTCGCCGCTCAGGAATTCGGTCATGAACGGGAAGGGCCGGAAGATTTCGCTGTTCATCTGGTAGACCATTTCAGTGACCTTGGGCGGCCACACGCCGCTGTCGGCCGCTTCGGCGCGTATTTGTTCGCGATGACCGAGATTGTCGTACTTCCAGATATGCATGACCTCGTTGAGCGGTCCGACTTCGGAATAGAAGAATGCAGCCAGTTCTGACAATTGCTTGCGCCCGTTTTCATAGGCCTCGCCGAAAGCTTCGATGAATCCCGGAACCATGCGTGGCTTCAGGCGGTACGTGCGAACTTCGTAGATCATGTTGATTCCCCTCAGGCACGTGTGTGCAGTTTTATGATTTTTTGGTGCTCATTCGAGAGCGCAGCCCAGTCTGACCTTTGCAGGAATACGGGTCCAGTCTCCACATGGATTATGCGTTGTTTCATTCTCCGGTCGACTTGTTGTCGATCCACCGCCATATAGAGGCATGAGCTCTCAGAACGGGCTTGATTTCTATTGAATCTGCGTGGTTTCAGATGACCGGGCGGGTTGTATGGCTAGGAGAATTAGAGTGTCCCTGAAATTGAATGTTATTACCGTGAGCACACGACCGAACCGGGTTGGTCCGGCAATCGCCAAATGGTTTGTCGACTATGCCAAGCAGGAAAGCAGCGATCTTTTCGATGTCGAAGATGTCGATCTGGCATCTTTCAGCCTGCCGGTCTTCGATGAGCCCAAGCATCCGCGCTTCGGTGAATACGAGCATGCGCACACCAAAGCGTGGAGCGCGTCCGTCGATGCCGCCGATGCGTTTGTCTTCGTGACCCCGGAATACAATCACGGCCCACCGGCGTCTTACGTGAACGCCATGACCTATCTGGCCAAGGAATGGGCCTACAAGCCGGCCGCATTTGTGAGCTATGGCGGTGTGTCGGGTGGCCTGCGCGGGGTTCATGTGGCCAAGACGATTATGACGACCATGAAAATGGTTCCGATCCTTGAAGCCGTGCCGATCCCGATGTTTGCAGAAAGCCTCAAGGACGGCGTCTTTGAAGCCAAGGAAATTCACGAAGCTTCAGCCAAGATGCTGCTTCCTGAACTGGCCAAATGGGCCGAAGCCCTGCGGACAATGCGCAGCTAAGCACCCACAGACAGGGGCCGGCGTCTGGCGCCGGTCCCGTTCTGCCCTCTGCGCAGCACGGCAATTGCAATCGTGCCCGCGTGCTGTATGAGTTGTGCATTATGATGCAGAATTCGGATACGCACACGAATACAGACAGCGAACTGATCGCTCGTGATGTCGACACCACCGTGACGCAACTGCTCGGGCGTGTTGGTGCACGGGTGCGCGCGACCCGCAAACGCATGGGTTTCTCGCGTCGCATCCTTTCTGAAAAATCTGGCGTGTCTCCCCGCTATCTGGCGCAGCTGGAAGCCGGAGAAGGCAATATCTCGATTGGCCTGTTGCAGCGGGTGGCTCTGGCGCTCGATTGCCGGATTGATTGGCTGATTTGTGAGGTCGACCCCTGGGCCTCTGACAGCACGCGCGCGCATCGCATCTGTCTGATCGGTTTGCGCGGGGCGGGTAAATCCACCCTTGGGGCTCTGGCCGGAGAGGCGCTGGGTATTCCCTTTGTCGAAACCAATGGTGAGATTGAAGATCTGGCGGGCATGCCGGTCGCCGAAGTGATGGCGCTTTGCGGTCAGGACGGTTACCGCCGTCTGGAGGCGCAAGCGGTGC
Source organism: Alphaproteobacteria bacterium (assembly GCA_018666195.1). GTDB lineage: Bacteria > Pseudomonadota > Alphaproteobacteria > UBA6615 > UBA6615 > JABJAG01. Next base: position 4,921 of record JABJAG010000110.1, on the reverse strand, counting down.
GTCGCATTGTTGCGACCCATGATTCGGTGGTGATAGCCGCTGCCGGTGGCATTGTGACGGAGCAGGAAACCTATGACGCCCTGCTGCGGAACTTTCATACTGTCTGGCTGGCAACCAGCCCCGAAGAGCACATGTCGCGGGTGCGCGAACAGGGTGACGAACGGCCAATGGCTGGAAACCCCGAGGCCATGGCGCAGTTGAAGTCGATCCTGGCGAGCCGTGAGGCACTCCATGCGAAAGCACTCGTGCGCCTCGACACGTCAGCAACATCAGTGGATCAGTCCATTGCAGCTTTACTGGACCTGATTAAAGAACAGAAATTCCTGATGTGATGTCCCCACATCTGATGATTGAGAGAACCTGACATGATCACGCTCTATCACGCGCATCATTCAACCTGCAGCCAGAAGGTGCGGGTTGTTCTTGCTGAGAAAGCTCAGCCTTTCGACACGGTGTTTCTTGAGCTTGGCAAGAAGGACCAGCTGGCGCCGGACTATCTCAAGCTCAACCCGAATGGTGTGGTGCCGACCCTTGTGGACGGGGATGATGTCATTCTGGAATCGAGTGTCATCTGTGAATATCTCGACGAACGCTATCCGGGAACCAGTCTGACTCCCGATGACGTTGTCGCACGGGCAAAAATGCGCGCCTGGATGCATTTTGCCGAGGAAGTCCCAGTGCCTGCGATCCGCGTGCCATCCTTCAACCGTGCCTTTCTATATCGTTTTGAAGGTCTGGATCAGGCGCAATTCGAAGCCGAGCAGATGAATGTTCGCAAGGTGCGCAAGGAGATGTTTCAGCGCATGGGCAAGCCGACCGGCTTCGCCCGCAAGGAGGTTGATATCGCGCTGGGCCAGCTCGATGACACCTGTGGCCGCATGCAGGCCGCACTCGAACACGGGCCCTGGCTCATGGGAGAGCAATTCACACTGGCTGACGTGCTGATCATTCCCGCGATTGATCGGATGGCGGATTTGGGTCTGTCCCATATTTGGGAGGGTAATCATCCGTTGGTGGGTGACTGGTATGAGCGGTTCCAGAAGCGCCCTTCGTTTGCAGCAACATTTTATAAGGGGTCCCGGGTCTCGGACTTTCTGGAGTTGCATCCGCTCTACGTGGATTGACGTCGCGAGCAGACGGACGATTCCACAACGGCCAGTCAGAGTGTTCGGGCTGTATGATTGAGGGCGAGTATTTTCCTGCAATCGGGCGTATATCATCCGGGACAGTGCTATTGCGGCTCTCTGCCGCAAAACCGTTTTAGGAAGCGCCCAAGCCATGAACAGTGCCCTCCTCAGCCTCCTTCTGGCATTCTTTCTGTTGGCCGCAAATGCGTTCTTCGTGGCGGCCGAATTCGCACTTGTCAAAGCCAAAGGGTTTCGCATCGAAAGCGCAGCCGAGGCCGGCAGCAAGGCGGCACAGCGCACCGTCCGGATTCAGAAGAACCTGGAACCCTATCTCGCGGCTTGTCAGCTTGGCATCACCATGGCGTCGCTGGGGCTTGGTTGGGTTGGTGAGCCAACCGTTGCTGCTCTTCTGACACCGGTTCTCGAGCCGCTCGCCCTGAGTGAAGCCACGCTTCACACCGTCGCATTCCTTGTCGGGTTTCTGGTGTTCTCCTCACTGCATATTGTTGTGGGCGAGCAGGTGCCCAAGACTTTGGCAATTCGCAAACCTGAAGCGATGTCGATGGCCATCGCGCTTCCTCTGCAACTGACCTATGTCCTGTTCTTCCCTCTGACGTGGTTGTTGAACAAGGCGTCTGCTTCGATCCTGAAGCTGATGGGGGTTGAGGAAGCGACTCATGGCGATGTGCTGACGGATGTTGAAATTCGTGGATTGGTAGATGTGTCGGCTATCCATGGGCACATGAACTCCGATACCGCGGAGATGATTCACAACGTCTTCAAATTCGACGAACGTTCTGTGGCGCGTGTGATGATCCCCAGAATTGAGACCGACGTCTTGCATCTGGATGCGTCAGCAGAGAGCAATCTCGCGACGATGCGCGAACAGGTCCATTCGCGTTACCCGGTTGTGGAGGGGGAGGGTGACGATCTCGTGGGCATGGTTCTCATGGTCGATCTTATGCGATCCCTGCTGAACGGTGATGAGGCGCCCTGGTCCAGACTCGAAACCTATGTTCGTGAACCTCTGGTGGTTCCTGAATCTCTGAAGGTTTCCAGATTGTTCGAAGACATGCGAGAGAAGCGAGCGCACATGGCCTGCGTTGTCGATGAGTATGGAAGCTTTGTGGGCCTGGTCACGCTGGAAGACCTGCTGGAGGAAATCGTTGGTGAGATAGCTGATGAAACGGACACTGCCGAGCAGGTGTTTCCGATCGAGCGGAAGGACGACCACTGGATCGCTCATGGTCTCGCATCGCTGGCAGATATTGAACGGGACACCGGGTTTGCGGTGGAGGACAGCTTCGAAGCGAATACGATTTCAGGGTTTTTGATGTCCAGGCTGCAACGTATACCCGGTGCTGGAGATTCTCTGGAGGCTGATGGCTTCAGGTTCACGGTTGAAGATGTGAAGGGTCGTCGGGTACAGCAGGTGCGCATTGACCCATGTCCAACAGAACAAAAAGTGACACCCGCAGACGAATCGTAGAATTTGTCGCGCAAGACAATCAATGCCCAACTGCAGAAGGCAGGTATTGGGTTTTCAGGAGAGATTTATGACCACGGATCAAATCATTACGTCGCGCGATGGCGCTGTCGGGTACATCACGTTCAACAATCCCGACCGTCACAATGCCATGTCGCTAGATATGTGGCGCGATGGCGAAGCCGCAGTCCGGGAGTTTGTTGCGTCTGGCGATGTGCGTGTGATCGTTCTGACGGGCGCGGGTGAGAAAGCCTTTGTGGCCGGGGCGGATATCTCGAAGTTCGGCAAAGAGCGGGATTCGAAAGCTGCAGTCGACGAGTACAATGTGGCCGTGAAATCCTTCCAGGACACGTTGACCCTGGCGCCGATCCCGACCATCGCTAAGATTGGCGGCTATGCAATTGGTGGTGGCCTGGCGATTGCCTTGTGTTGTGACATCCGGATTGCTTCGGATGATTCCCGATTTGCAGTTCCTGCTGCCAAGCTCGGGCTCGGTTATGCCGCGGCTGGCATTGAGCGGTTGATGCAAATAGTTGGGCCGTCCTTTGCGATGGAAATCTTCTATACCGCGCGTCAGTTTGATGCGGCTGAGGCCTTGACCATGGGGCTGATCAACCGGGTGGTGCCCCGCGCTGAACTGCAAACGATCTGTGATGATTACACCAAGCGAATTTCCGGTAACGCACCGTTGACGATCCGGGCCGTAAAAACGGCTGTGACGGAGAATCTGAAGGCGCATGCCGACCGCAATGTGGCCCTGTGTGCCGAACAGGTCGCTGCCTGTTTTGCCAGTGAAGACTACAAGGAAGGGCGGACCGCGTTCATGGAGAAGCGGCCACCTCAGTTCACGGGGAAATAGTCCGGCACCACCCTACCCGGTGGTGATGTACTCCCGCAGCGCTTTGGCTTCGTATTCGGATTCCTGAATACGGTGCTTCACCACATCGCCGATGGAAACGATCCCGACCAGAGCGTTGTTCTCGACCACGGGCAGGTGACGGATGCGCCGTTCGGTCATTGTTTCCATCAGATGGGCGATGTCGTCGGCGCGGGTACAGGTCACAACATTGTGGATCATGATGTCGGATACCGGGCGATCGAGCACCGCGGCACCTTCGTTCGCGATGTGATTGATCACGTCACGCTCGGAGACGATTCCGACCACATGCTGGCCGTCGGAGCTGACCACCAACGCGCCAACGCCCAGCTCATCAAGGTGCTGGCACATTTGCACGACGCTCCAGTCAGGCCGGGCTGTTTCAACAGCATTTCCCTTGTTTCGAAGAATGGTGTCCACGTTCATCGTCTTGCCTTTCCGTTTGAAAAGCACTGCACATCGTTGTGGAGGAACATCATGTGTGTAACGAGCCACAACGTGGTGCGCAGCGCGGCATGCGTCAGAGTGTCGCATATTGCGGCAATTTTTGCGAGTGCTCGGGCGTGGCAACGCCGGATGTCTAGTTGATTGCCTGTCCAGCCTGGGCTTTCAGGCATATTTCGCCAGCGGCGATACGGGTGCTGTCACCCTGGTCGAGGGGGCAATGCGCCTCGAGAAACTCGCAGGAAATGACCACTCGGGCGTAGCGCTGCTCGGTCATTGGCTGGGGCGAAACTTCAACATCTTTGCGAATTTGCAGTTTCCGCTCACCCTGCAACAGAACCGTGTTTTCGTGCTGGATGCATTCCACACCGCCTGTCCGGAATGTGCTGAAAGACAACGAGGCGAGAAAAATTGTTCCCAGGCTGACGAGGAGTATCGCGCGGCGCTTTCCAAGCCGGGGAAACCGCCAGCGAATGCCGAGATAGATTCCGTAGATAATTCCGCCAGCGACAGCGACCGTGGCAAGTAGCCGGATAAGGTTGAAAATGTCGCTCATTGACCGGTGGCGTCACCACCTCCGTCGAGACGTGCAATGGCTTCGCTGACCATCTGGTGCACTTCGCTGTCCGCAGGCACGATATCCCGAAGTTGGATAAACCGTGTGCGCGCTTTGGCATTCTCGCCGATCTGTGCGGCCGAGAGCGCGCCGCGAAGCAGTGTTTCGGGGTGGTCCGGGTCAAGTTCGAGAGCCCTGTCATAGGCCTGTGCCGAAGCATCGGTTTCTCCCAGCACTTCGCGCGAACGGGCAAGGCGGCGCCATCCCTCGACATCGTCAGGTTCATCTTCAAGCCGTGCGGCGAGATTGGCGACCATGCCACGGATCATGTCCTGACGATCTTCGGGAGACATCTCCTGCGCGGCAGCAACGTCGGCACCTGTCGGGCCGCCGCCCGCGAACGGCCCACGCGGGGCTTCGGGGGCTGGCGG
>JABJAG010000109.1 GCA_018666195.1 Alphaproteobacteria bacterium | reverse complement strand
GTCTCTTCGCCACGCAACCCATCAAGGACAATGCGGATCTTTTCTTCTGCCGAGTATTGCTTGCGTGTTGCCCGGCGGATGTCCTTGATCGCCTTGGCCCCACCGGTCTGACGTGTCTACGATTTCTGTCTCATCTTCGTTCCCTTCGGTCACTGCGATGAACCAGAAATCCTCCCTTATGCAAGTAGCCTAATTTGTCCCATAGGCGCTGACGTTAGACAGTCGCCAGTCCGGTTGCCAATCTTGACCGACTGCGTGTGCTGATCGTGGATGACAACACCGCAAACCGGACGGTGCTGGACAAACAGCTCAGCGCGTGGGGAATGGCGGTGAAAAGTGCCGAGAGCGCGGATGAAGCGCTGAAGGCCCTGGAGAGTGCTGTTCGGGATGGCAGTCCATTTGATCTGGTTCTGCTCGATGAGGCGATGCGCGATATGAGCGGTCGTGAAATTGGCATACGCATGCGGGCCAATCCGGCGTTTCGACGGACCAAGATTATTCTGGCAACAAACGTTGGTGATCAGTTGGACGCCGAGCGTGAGTTCGACAGCCGTATCACGAAGCCGGTTCAGCCTTCAGTTTTGATGGAACGGATTATCGAGACGTGTTGCGCACCAACCACGACGGAACGGCGAGAACACAAACCGACAGAGGGTGTGGTCAAGACAGATCCGGGGTCGTCGAAAGCATCGTCGATGAATATCCTGCTGGTGGAGGACAATGCCGTTAATCAGATGTTGGCGACGGCAATTCTGAAAAAAGCTGGACACAAGGTAGATGTGGCAGCAGACGGTGTTGAAGCTGTCGAGGCGGCGGCCAATCATTCGTTTGATGCGGTTTTGATGGACATTCAGATGCCGCGCATGGATGGGCTCGAAGCGGCCCGCAATATCCGTAAGCTAGAAGATTCAGAGCGCGCGAACGTCTATATCATTGCCATGACTGCCAATGCACTCATGGGCGATCGAGATACCTGCCTTTCGGCCGGAATGAACGACTACCTGCCCAAACCTATCGACCAGAAGAAGCTTCTCGCAGCACTTGGGAAAGCAAGTTCAGTTGCTGTACCCAATGAAAATGCATCTTCTAAATCGGAATTGCCTGCCGAAGTTTCGTTGAAGCTTGATTTGTCGATGATCAATGAGCTTGAACAGACAATTGGTTCAGAGCCTTTGGCGACGATGCTGACGATGACATTGGCTGAAATGCCGGCAACCATGGCCCTGATCACTGCAGCAAATGCGGAGGGTGATCTCGATAAAATCCGTCGGGAAGTACACGATATGGGCAGTAATTTCGGAAGTTACGGGGGAACCCAATTGAGCTTGCACGCCCGTGCGATCGAGAAAGCCTGTCGCGAAAACAATGCGGGTGAGGTTAGCGGCCTTGTGGGGGCTCTGCCTGATATTATGGATGAGACCCTTGCTCTACTTCGTGAGCGCGTGCCGGCCTTGAAGCTTCCTTAAAACCCGGATTCTGAAGGCAGAAGTTCAGGCATCTGATCTTCGATCGCATCGCGGGCGATGCCTGCGGCCGTTTCTGACAGGACCCGAATATCATCACGCTCGCTGGCCATGCTGGAAAGCCAGTGCAGATGGGCGAGCACATAGCCATCACCAACAGTTGCCCAGATATCATCGGGTTCCAGATCGTCATCATTGAGATCGCAGGCGCGCATGGCGAACGGCGGTGGGCCCAGATGAACAACCCATGGAAGCGCATCGATCGTGCCGTCTTCTGTGTCATGGTAGACCCCGACGAGAAACCCCAGAGGAATGTCTTCACGTTGAAGTTCGGCCGAAGACGGTCGAAACGGGTGCCGCTCCAATGCCAGACGTTCTGTTACCTCTTCGGTGTGAATGGAATCAATCGCGTCAGCAACCGTCTGGGCCAACTCGCTTGGGTCCGTCGCGCGGGGTTCAACGAACATCAGATTGCCCAGCGCATATCGACTGTCACTGACCAGCGGGAAGTACATATCGGTCAGATCGCCAGAAGGCAGTGTGTCTTCCGGACGGTGTACGACGCGCAGGAAAAACGCAGGTTCGTCGATATGAACAAGCCATATATCATCACCGTCTTCGGCGAATTCCGGCCAACCAAACAATCTTCCAACTATAAATCGTGCCATGGCCTTTCCGTGCCAGAAGCGGTTGAGCCGCGCAAGAGAAACAGCGCTTGCTCTGGTTTGGTTGTATGATGTAACGCGTTGGTAAAATAGGGGGAGTGAGAATATGAAAGCGCAAGTTCTATATAAAGGCGGAGAGCCGTTCGTGCTTGAGGACAGGGCCGACCCGGAGCCTGGCCCGGGTGAGGCGGTTGCGAAGGTCCTCGCCTGCGGTGCAGGACTAACAATCCACCATATTCGTGCCGGTCGCGGTCAGGCTGACTTCCCGATAATTATTGGTCACGAGATCACGGGCGAAATCGTGGAAGTCGGGAAACCGGGCGAACGAGACACCGATCTGAAGGTTGGCGATCCGGTCACGGCCTATTTCTATCTGATTGATGGTGAAGACAAATGGACCCGCGCGGGGCGTGAACCGATTTCAACGGCAAATCGCGGGTATATAGGTCGACAGATCGATGGTGGATATGCCGAATACATCAAGCTGCCTGTGGCGAACTTCATCAAGCTTCCTGAAGGTCTCGATTACAAGAACAAGCCC
>JABJAG010000108.1 GCA_018666195.1 Alphaproteobacteria bacterium | reverse complement strand
TTCGGGAGTTGTTTTTGATGTCTGCGTCACCTCGAATTGCCGTTATCGGTCTCGGCTATGTGGGATTGCCACTGGCGGTTCACCTTGCGCGCCATTTTGACATAGTCGGTTTTGATGTCGATGCCGGGCGCGTCGCTGAATTGCTTGCCGGCAAAGACCGTACCGGAGAGATTGATTCACCTGATCTGAACGCCACAAGCATGACGATTACCGATGACGAGTCCGGGATCGATGGCGCGGATGTTTTTATCGTGACGGTCCCCACCCCGGTTGATGACAACAATCAGCCCGATCTTGGAGCAGTGCGCGCGGCCAGCGAGACCGTATCCCGGCATATCGCGAAGGGCGCCATCGTGGTCTATGAGTCCACGGTCTATCCGGGTGTGACCGAAGAAGAATGCGGGCCGATTCTCGCGCGGGGCTCCGGGCTTGTCTGCGGCGAAGACTTTTTTCTGGGTTACTCACCTGAGCGTATCAATCCGGGGGATCGGGAACACACGGTTGACCGGATCACCAAAATTGTGGCCGGACAGACCCCCGCGGTCACCGATCAGCTGGCGGAGATCTATGGCGCTCTGAATGGCGGCGATATTTATCGGGCGCGCGACATCAAGACGGCTGAGGCCGCCAAAGTGATCGAGAATGCCCAGCGTGATATCAACATCGCCTTCGTCAATGAAGTCGCGATGATCCTCAACGGGATGGGTCTCGATGTTCTTGACGTCCTCGAGGCCGCGAACACCAAATGGAACTTCCTGCCGTTCATGCCGGGTCTGGTTGGCGGACACTGTATTGGTGTCGACCCCTACTATCTGGCCCATGCAGCCCAGAAGACCGGAATGCATCCCGAGGTGGTCCTCGCCGGCCGTCACATCAATGATGCGATGGGTGCCTATATTGCCAATCAGATCCACGACACGATGGATCGGGAGGGAGGCCGGGTTCTCGTGCTGGGTCTGACCTTCAAGGAAAATGTGCCAGACCTGCGCAACTCACGGGTGGTGGACATCATCGCCAGATTGCAGGAGCTGGGCCATGACGTGGATGTGCATGATCCGCAGGCATCGCCGGCAGAGGCGAAAACACACTTTGGTGTTGATCTGATGACGAGCCTGGATGCGGCCACCGGATACGATGCCGTGGTCGGCGCGGTAAAGCATCGTGAGTATGACGCGCTTGATGCCTCAGATCTGGAAGGTCTGATTGGCGCTGGCGGACTTGTCGCCGATATCAAGGGTATTTGGCGGGATATTACCCTGGCCGACAGCACCCGGCGCTGGCAACTCTAGAAGATCGACGCGAAATCAGCGTTGGCGCGGCGGTAGTCATCGATCTGGCCGATATCGACCCAGTATTCTTCAACCGGATAGGCATGGGTCCGCAATTCGGCTTCACGACAGGCATCGAAGAGTTGCGGCATATCGAAAGCCCGGTCGCGCGGGACCATATCGAGGGCCTCGGGCCCCAGCACATAAATTCCGGCATTGATGAAATGGCGGCTGACAGGTTTTTCACGTAGCCCCCGAATTTCATTGTTGCTGATGTCGACGACCCCATAGGGCACCTGAATTTCATAGTTCCGTACGGCCATCGTTGCTGCGGCCTCGTTCTCGCGATGGAAATCGATCATCTGGACAGGGTCGACCTTGGACAGAATGTCACCATTCATGACCAGCAATGGGTGGTCGCCTCGCTTGGCCAGCCGGGCCAGCGGTCCGGCGGTACCCAACGGCATATCTTCTTCGATATAGGAGACATCCACGCCCAGTGCACTGCCGTTGCCGAAATGGTTGCGGATCACATCGGCCCGGTAGTTGACCGAAATATGGAACTCGGAGAAGCCCGCATCAGCGAAGCGCTGGATGATGGTTTCCAGGATCGGGCGGCCACCGACATCAAGCATCGGCTTGGGTGTGTGTTCGGTCAGGGGGCGCAAGCGCCGCCCCTCGCCGCCGGCCATCAGCACGATCGGATAGGGCTGGGTTTGCGGGGTTAGCAGCGAGTCAATCGTGATGAGATCTACGGCGCGGCCAGCAAAATCGATCACCGGGATGTGCTTGATCTTTTCGCGTCGCATGAAGGACAGGGCATCGCCGCGCGGTTCACCGAAACGGATGGTGCGTGGAGATCCGTTCAAAATGGTGCGTACGGGGTCGTCTGTCTGTACCCCGCGCAAAAGGCCGCGGCGCAGGTCACCATCGGTCACTGTGCCGATCAGTTTTTGCTGTTCATCGACCACCAGGCCGATCTGCACCAGCCGTGTGGTGAAGCGTTCGATCAGCGTTCGGATAGATGTTTCTGGCCCGATCAGGCTTTGTGCCAGAAGCGATTCGGGAACTGCGACCGGAGTTAAAGCAGGCGCAGTTGCGCTCTGGGCTTCGCTTGGTACAGAGATATGAGAGTGGGCGAGTTCCATGGAAAGCCTAGACTTCGCGAAAAACTTTAAGGTTCCGTTTACGATGCCGTCTCAGCCCCAGCTCAGGCTCATACATTGTAGATATGCGCTTTGTAGCCAACCCGGTTGGTGGGTTTGGCGAACCAGTCGATGGTTGATGTCAGGCCGCGGCGGAAACCTTCCAGACCGGCATGGGAAGGCTGCCAGCCGATGAGTTCGGCAGCTTTCGTGTTGTCACACCAAAGGCGTTCCACCTCGGAGGCATCCGGACGTAAACGGGTGTCTTCGGTTTCGATCTGAATCTCGACACCCATCAGTTCGGCAATGGCATGGGCTGTGTCTCCCACGGAGATTTCGAAGTTGGTGCCGATATTCACGACTTCACCAACAGCACCATTGGTGTCTGCTGCTGCCAGAAATCCTGCAACCGTATCTGCAACATAGGTGAAATCACGGGTTGGCGCGGTTGCACCGAGGTGGATGGTGGCTGGGCCTTTGCGTGGGTCGTGCGCCGCGAGCTGAGTGATGATTGTGGGGATTACGGCGCGTGCAGACTGGCGCGGCCCGTAGGTGTTGAAGGGGCGCACAACTGAAACGGGAGTCCCGAACGACCGGCCATAGCTCAGTGCGATTTGATCTGCACCGACCTTGGTGGCTGCATAGGGAGACTGGGGATTCAAAGGGTGGGCTTCGTCAATCGGGACGTATTGCGCGGTGCCATAAACTTCGCTGGTGGAGGTGTGTACCACCCGGGAGACACCCAGGTCGGTGGCCGCCTGCATGATGTTCAGCGTACCGGTGACGTTGGTGTCGACATAGCTTTCCGGGGCCAGATAG
>JABJAG010000107.1 GCA_018666195.1 Alphaproteobacteria bacterium | reverse complement strand
GGCAGTGGAACGACAAGAACAGTTACGCCTTCCTGGCAGAACCTTTCGTCGAAGCGGGCATTGCCTTTGCCAATATTGAATACGCGCTTTGTCCCAGTGTTAATCTGGCCCAGCTTGTGGATCAGGTGCGCCGCGCCTTTGCCCATCTTTGGCGCAATGGCGACGATCTGGGGTTCGATCAGAACAGGATTGTGGTTGGCGGGCATTCTGCTGGTGGGCATCTGACCGGCGTTGTTCTGACAACCGACTGGGCCGCTTTTGATGATGACCTGCCGGGAGATCTTGTCGCGGCCGGGATGCCGATCAGCGGTGTGTTCGACCTGGAACCCATCCGCCACACCCCCATCGGCGACCCCCTTGGACTGGATGCCGCAACTGCTGCAATGCTCAGTCCGATGTTCAATCAACCCTGGGCTGGCGCGGATACGGTGATCACACTTGGGGCACATGAAGGTCGGGAATTTCATCGACAGGCAGAAGAATTCGCTGCCCATTGCCGCCGACAGGGAGTGGAAATCAGCATCACCAGCGTGCCGGGGTGCAACCATTTCAGCGTGATCGAAACCCTGGCGCGCGCGGACGGTACACTTTTCAAGACCGCACAGAACCTGCTGCAACGCTAGCTATGGTGAAGGCCATGGACCCGGAACGCACTCCACCGACATTCGAAACCGCACTTGTCACGGGTGCAACGGGTTTTCTCGGCCTGAATCTATGCCAGCGCCTTGCGGCATGTGGCATCAGGACGACTGCCATGGTGCGTGCCTCTTCGGCCCCTGAAAGGGTCGAGCGACTGGCAACAATTTCAGACATACGCGAAACAGGCCCAGAAACAACCGACATCACCGAAACTCTGAAGTCAGCGCGGCCTGACATCATTTTTCATCTGGCGGCAACCTATATCCCGGGTGCCGGACCAGCAGACATCTCTGCTCTCGCAACCGGAAATATCGAACTCACCGCCAGACTTTGCGAAGCCGCCTGCGCCGCAGGGTGCGCGACGATCGTTTCGGCAGGTACAGCATGGCAGAATGCGGCGAGCCCGCCCGGGGACGACACCCCCGCCCCCAACGCTGTCTACGCCGTCACCAAACAAGCTGCCTAGCGCAACGGCTCCAGGATAGAGACATAGCTGGATACAGCCGAACCACCCATGTTGAACACGGCGCCCAACTTCGGACTATCAAGCTGCAGATCACCCGCGGTGCCTGTAAGCTGCATCGAAGCGATGGCATGCATGGACAGGCCGGTCGCCCCCAGCGGATGTCCCTTGGACTTCAGACCACCCGAACGGTTGACCGGCAATTTACCATCGGCATAGACCCAGCCTTCCTTGATCGCCGTTTCTCCCTGCCCTTTTTCTGTCAGCCCCATGGCCTCATAGGAAAGTAGTTCAGCGCTGGTGAAGCAATCATGGACTTCGGCAAAACCAAGATCCCCGATTGAGATACCAGCTTCGGAAAATGCGCGGGAAAACGCCTCGGCGGGACCTTCAAAATCGATCACCGTCCGACGGGACATCGGCAAATAATCCTGCACATGCTGCGCGGCACGGAAATAGACTGCCTTGTCCATTTTAAGCGCAGTATCCACGTCACTCAGGACAATCGCAGCGGCACCATCAGACACCAGAGAGCAATCGGTCCGCTTGAGCGGCCCGGCAACAAACGGATTTTTATCAGACACATTGCGACAGAAATCGTACCCCAGATCCTTCTGCATCTGGGCGTAGGGATTGTCACAACCATTCTTGTGATTTTTTGCCGCGATCATCGCCAGCGCGTCGGACTTGTCGCCATATTTCTGGAAATAGGCATCTGTGATCTGACCAAATATTTCCGCGAAACTCGACGCGGCTTCCTCACGCAAATAGGACGCCTTGGAGAGAATACCGCCCAGCACTTCGCCGCTTACATCGGTCATCTTCTCTACGCCCACAACGAGCACAATCCGACCACGCTTGGCAGCGATGTGATTGATACCCTGGTAGATTGCTGCCGATCCGGTAGCACAGGCATTCTCAACATGAGTCGAAGGCTTGAACCGCAAATCCTCATGGGCCTGGAGCACGAGTGATGCCGGAAACTCCTGACGCACGAAACCGCCGCCGAAGGTTCCCAGATAGATCGCGTCCACATCCTTGGGCTCAACTCCCGCATCCCGCATGGCACCGGTAGCAACACTGACGATCATGTCCTCGATGTCTTCGTCGGGGCGTTTTCCAAACTTGAGATGGTCCCAACCTACGATACAAGCAGTCATGGCTAACTCTCCTTATGAAGCTCCGGTCGGCAGCCGACCGTATGCCCGGTGTATGTGCAGCGCACAAAATCAGCGCGAAATATACGGCGAATAAATCTCAGAGTCAGCATCAGGGCCGAACGATATTCGCCGACTGAGACGTCGAGAATACAACCCTATGCGGCAACTCCAACCCAAAGAGTCCTCAGGCTGCCATTCTCGCGGCCTCAAGCGCATCGCGCACATTCTCCACATCGCGAATGCCCAGCACGTGGTGATTGTGCCAAAGCGCATAAAACAGCAATAACCAGGCCGCAAAGCCCTGCCGTTTGCCCTTCTTAGCAAACAAGGATTCGACAGCTTTCGGTTCGCACATCTCAACAACCCCGGGCTGGTGTGCGACCAGCGGGCCGATCTCTCCAGCTGCCGCTTCAATCCATTCCGCCACCGGCACGCTGAAGCCCCTTTTGCGCTCGAATGGTTTGGCCTCCGGCATCGCGTTGTGGAGCCAACGTCGCAACAGCCATTTCCCTCGACCATCCTGAATTTTAAAAGTGTCAGGAAGCCGGAACGCGACTGCGGCGACCTCTGGGTCCAGGAACGGCGTGCGCCCCTCGACCCCATTGGCCATCAGGCAACGATCGACCTTCAACAACAGATCATTGGGGAGCCAGTCTGCGCAATCGGTGGCCTGCGCAATCTGCAGACGTGTCATCGAACCGGTGTCGACAGTCTGCTCCACGGCCGTGAAGCCATCCCGCCATCCTGTGGGCGTATCGCGCAACACGCCCAGACCATCGAAGACACCGCGCGAACGCATCTTGCGGCCACCCTGCCACCATGGGCGGGTGGCACTGCGGTAGCGGCCATATCCGGCGAACAACTCATCCCCCCCTTCACCGGTCAGCACAACCTTGAGGCCTTCTCGACGGACAGCCTCAGCCAGCAGGAACGTCGGCAAGATTGCATAATCTGCTGTGGGGTCATCCATCGCACCGGCGATGCGAGGTAGGTCACGCCAGAAATCTTCAGCACCAATCGCAATGTCGACAGTTTGCGCACCGGCAGCATCTGCCACAGCGCGCGCATGACTTCGCTCGTCACTCACCGAGGTTCCCAGAAAGCCCGCTGTAAAAGCGTGAACGGGTTGATCGTTAAGGTCTTTCATCAGCGACAAGAGAACCGAACTGTCCACCCCCCCCGATAGAAACATCCCATAAGGAACATCCGAACGCTGGTGGACCTCAACGCTGTTCCGTAAGGCAGCATCAAGCTGTTCAAGTGCTTCATACTCTGACCAGGACGCCGCTCCCTCAATGGGCAACGCCATACGTCGACGGCGGGCTACAATCCGACCATCACGGACGATGACAGATTCACCCGGAAGCACTCGGTTGATGCCTTCGAATATGGTTTCGGTCCCGGTGGTGAACTGAAGCTGGAAAAGTTCGGCGCGCGAGCCAGCATTGACGTTCGGGGAAACCAGTCCGGCTGCGATCAGGGCTTGAGGTTCAGATGCAAAAGCAAAACCCGCACTGGTCTGCGCATAGTAGAGCGGCTTAATGCCAAAGGGATCCCGCGACAAAACCAACTGTCCCTCGATTGGATCATACAGCGCAATCGCGTACATGCCGCGCAAGTGGTCCACAAAATCGAGGCCATAGCGACGATAGAGATGTAGCGGGGGCTCACAATCCGACCGGGTTGCAAAGCCTTCACTGCCAAGCTCTTCGCGCAGTTCAAGGTAGTTATAGATTTCACCATTCGCGACGAGGACAGCGCCGCCAGGCTCGTAGAGCGGCTGGTTTCCCGTCTCCAGATCAATGATCGCGAGGCGGGTTTGTCCCAGCGCAACATTGCGGGCCGCATATGCACCTTCCCCGTCTGGTCCACGGTGCTGTAGCGCTGTCATCATCCGATCAAGCGTACCGGAGTCGGCTTCCGCGCCGCCCAAACCCATAAGTCCGGCAATGCCACACATAGCTAACGCACACTCTCAAAGAAGGCGAGATACTTGGCCACCACTGCGTCCTCTGTATAGTCACGCTGGAACCGCGCATAACCTTCTGCTGCCAGTTGCGTTGCCAGGTCAGCATCATTCGACAGGCCGAGAACACCCTGCGCAAGGGCCTTCGGATCTTCCAGCGGCACCAGCAGACCAGCTTCATTCTCTCCAATAAGACCGGATGGCCCTGCCGCCGCCGCAGCAACCACGGGTTTCCCGGAAGCCCAGGCTTCGAGGACAATATTGCCAAGTGGTTCATGTCGTGACGAACACACGAACATATCGCAGGCCTGCATCAAAGCATCAGAGTCATCGCGCCAACCAAGGAAACGGACCCGCTCGGACACACCAAGTTCGCTTGCAAGCTGCGATAACGCAGTTCCCTCCGGACCTTCTCCTGCAATCCATAACCAGTGATCCGGCATATCCACCATGGCGCGCAACAAGACATCAAAACCCTTGTTTTGGTGCAACCGGCCCATTGCCAGAAGCAACGGCGCATCGATCGGTGTGTCAAAGCCAAGACGCGAAACAGCATCACGCGAGGGCGCATGGACAAAATTCGGCAGATAAACCGCACGCGCCTTATCAAATCCAGCCTTCACAATGTGATCCACAATGTCCTGGGTATTGCCAATCAGGTAATCGCAATGCCGGTAATATTTCAGATCGTAGTACCCGCCCAAACGGGCGATCAGCTTGTAGGCCAGCGGCTTCTGCGCAGCTGGCGTGGCCCAGCTGGCACGGCTCATCCAACTCAGTGCGATATCGGGTCGATGTCGGTCGATCTCGCGCTGCAACGCCGGACGTGTGCGGAAATCCATGCGTCCACCAAAGGGCAATTCAACCGGATCAACCCCCCCGGCGCGCAACGCGCGTGCGCGCGCGGGATCACGACGGATGACCACGCGCTGCTCAACTTCTGTTTTCTCGATCGCAACTGCGAGGCGGACAAAGAACGCTTCCGCACCACCGACTTCTGCACCAGCCATGGTTTGCAACAAACGCACTAAAGTTTGCTCCCAACATTCATCTTCACGTGCTCCCGCTGGTTCGGCGCCATAAATCCGAAGCCGCGCTAACAACCTCGTCAACGGACAAGCTATCCATCAGCGAACCTATATTCGGATCGTACAGATTTGGAACTCTCATGAGCTCCTCATATGACTTTTGCGTCTTTACCCACGCCGATTGCAATCCCCATGGCGCATATCTTTCCGGTCGACTGGGACCGAAGAGCCCGAGCGCAGGTAAGCCAGACGCGGCAGCCATATGCATCAGGCCGGAATCATTGCCGATATAGAGCGAACAACGCCGCATGCATGCCGTCACCGTTGGCAAGCCCACATGACCCACAAGATCAATCAGGCGTTCAGCCGGGATGGCATCAAAGATCGGCTGCGCAATGTCACGCTCTCCCGCCGCACCAAAGACCGCAATCCGCGCACCAGCTAGAAACGCATCTGCGGCAGTGCCATCCTTTGACGTGATCCGATTGGCTGCTTCAAGGAATCTGTCAGCAGACCAAATTTTACCCGGCCAGTTTGCGGTCGGGCCAATGGCGAGCACCGGCGGACCCTCCGGGATCAGTCCCTGGGCTTCAGCATCGTGAGAAGCATCTGTCCAAAGCTCGGGGGACGGCGGCGAGTCTGCCAGACCCAGCGTTCGGGCAAAGGCGACAACCGCATGCTCATCC
>JABJAG010000106.1 GCA_018666195.1 Alphaproteobacteria bacterium | reverse complement strand
TGATGTGCATGTTGAAGCTCCCCTGTTCGGCATTATTGTTCTGCCAATACTACACAGAATGGGCGCCTGTCCCCACTGGTTGGGATCGTGAATCTAGAGCGCGTCCTGCCCGGGGATATAAGTCGAGATCATCTGTGCCGGATTGCGATTGACCAGAGGGCGTGCATAGAGCGGATGGCGAAGGCTGCGCACTTCGTGTTCCAGAGTGAAGACTTTCTCACCGGTGTCCAGATTCAGAATGTCCTCGAAACGGTACTGATGCGCATCAGATTCTTCCGTGATCAGGTTATGCTCGAGCAAACGTTCATGAGGTCTGGAAAAATCCGAGACGTAGATCTGAATATGGTGGCCGTCGAATTCCGGCAGCGCACGCTCCGTTTCTCGGAAAAAGAGTTTCTGGTCCGCACCGACGGTAATTCGCGCGGCCGGCGCATTATTGAGTGCGCTTACGGCTGTCACAGCGCCGAGAATTTTTGCGTAGAAATCCGAAATGGCAATGGCCGTTCCGGTTGGTACATCCAGCACTACATAGGGCATTCCGATGGTCATCGTCCCAAATTCCGGGCTCACCGGATGGCAACGAATACGATTGCCCCAGGGGCAGGTGACGTCGATGTGAGAGTTGTGGACGGTAAAGGCGTACTGGGTATCCATGAGAAGGGCTCTGGCCGCCTCAAGCTTCGCGGGCAGCGCGTCAAACCACGGCATCACCAGGCCGGTGTAACCGCGCAGAACATGCATGCCTCGGGTCGGTAGATGGAACTGACTACGCCCGATATTGGCCCACATATTGTCGACGCCGGTCATCATGTAGGGGTCGCGGGTTAGACCAAGGGCCGAAATGTAAAAGGAGGTCGCCAGCGCCTGGTCAGGCACGCAAACATTCACGTGTTCCAGGCTGACAATGTTGCCGACGTCATCGGTCGCGCGATCATAGCTTTGGGTCATGGTTTTTCCGGCCGTTGATCGTGTTGAGTTGCCGCTGTTGCGGTGTGCCCTGATTTAATCTGCAATCTACGCAGATAGGACCCAGATGCAAAACGCGGTATCTAGGCGGATTGGCTGGGTGTCTCGCTGCTGCCTGAGGCGGCCATCTGCATTTTTGTCGCTTCTTCACGCAGCCATGTTCGAAAAGCCTGAACGTTTGGATTGGCTGCCTTTGCCCGGGTCGTCACGCTGTAGATACCACCGCGAAACGGGAGATCGAGATCAAATGGCGCGATCAGGCGGCCTTGTTCGAGATCACGGCTGGCCATGGATCTGCGCCCGAGTACGACACCAGAACCCGCGATCGCCGCATCGACACCATGATCGGAATGGTCGAAATGTAACCCTGTGTTGATATCCAGATCGGGGGATCCGGCAAGGGTCAGCCATTCGGACCAGCCCGAACTCCCCGGCCAATGCCGCACCAGGGTCTCATCGTGAATCAATGTATGGTGGCGAAGATCGGCTGGTGTGCGTAACGGTTGATCGCCATCGAGCAAGGCCGGGCTGCACATCGGTGTCACGGCCTCATCCATCAGCTTCTCAGCCACCAGACCATCGTTGTCTCCCAGATTGTAACGGATGGCGATGTCCGCCTTGTCTGTTGTCAGGTCGACCGTTGTGTTGCTCGCCGCAATCCGCAGATCGATTTCAGGATGGCGTTCGATGAATAATGTTAGGCGCGGGACCAACCACTTGGCCGCCATATGTGGAGAGATGGTTGCGATCACGACGTTGTCGGTGCGGGCCGGAATTTCGATCCGGTCGACCGCGCGGCGTAGACCTTCAAAGCTGCTCTTCACGCCGGGGTACATCAGGGCACCGGCTTCGGTCAGAATGATTGCTCGGTTGAGCCGGCGGAACAATTTGACCTTCAACTTGTCCTCGAGAGACCGGATTTGATAACTGATCGCTGCTGGGGTCACGTGCAGTTCTGCGGCAGCTTTGGCAAAGCTGAGGTTGCGGGCGGCGGCTTCAAACGCGCGCAATCCGTTCAGGGGTGGCAAATCGTACATGACTTTTTCAGTTTAAAAAAACTTG
Source organism: Alphaproteobacteria bacterium (assembly GCA_018666195.1). GTDB lineage: Bacteria > Pseudomonadota > Alphaproteobacteria > UBA6615 > UBA6615 > JABJAG01. The sequence goes on along the minus strand of JABJAG010000106.1, from coordinate 10,959 downwards.
CGTGAAATGGCAACATTACTCGTTTGCCGGTGCCTCAAAACCTTTGTAACCATCATGTTCTAGGTGGAATCACAAATACAGTTCGATTTAAATAGATCAAACTAGCTTGGTCCGTTCTCTCGATAGCGGCGGACATGGGAAGGAACTCAAATCATGTCAGAGAACAAAATGCAGGCCGTCATATTGACCGAAGACGGCGTTACGCTCGCCGAAGTTGATCGTCCAGAGGTCAAGTCGACACAGGTGCTGGTGAAAGTCGCAAGCTGCAGTGTGAACCGGTCGGATTTGCTAACCACCCAGGGCAAGAACTACGGCCATGTCGGCGGTGCGGCCAAAGTCATGGGGGCGGCTTGCTGTGGCGAGGTCGTTGAGGTGGGCTCCGACGTGAGCGGTGTTTCTCTCGGAGATCGTGTGATGGCTGTTGGTGCGGCGGGCTGGGCCGAATATGCGCTTGCGGATTATCGTCGGACATTGCCGGTTCCTGACGGGATGGATCTCATTCAGGGCGGCACGTTTTCGTCAGCCTTTCTGACCATGCACGATGCCATCGTCACCAATGGGGAATTCAAGTCTGGCCAGTCGATCCTGATCCAGGGTGCGAGCACCGGCGTCGGCATCATGGGCATGCAGATGGGCAAGCATTTGGGCGCGAGCCTTGTGATTGGCACCTCAACAAACGCCGATCGGCGTGCCCGTCTGGGCGAGTTTGGTGCCGATCTGGCGCTTGATTCCAGCGACCCGGGCTGGGTGGATCAGGTTCTTGAGGCGACGGACGGGAAGGGCGTCGATCTGATTATCGATCAAATCTCCGGAAGTATTTTCAATCAAACGATGGCGGCTACAAAAATTCATGGCCGGATCGTCAATGTCGGTCGCCTTGGCGGAGAGAATGCAGAGTTCGATTTCAACATGCTTGCGGAACGCCGCCTGACTTATATTGGTACGACCGGACGCACGCGTTCCCTCGAAGAGCATGCGGAAGTGTTCCGAAGTGCCAAGGCCGATCTTTGGGATGCCATGGAAGCCGGTGTCTTCAAGATGCCGATCGACAGCACGTTCGATCTGTCAGAGGCCTCCGCAGCTTTGGAGCGCTCGGCAGCGAATAAGCATTTCGGCCGCATCATGTTGACGGTCAACGCCTAAGACGCCAATCCAAAATATCCAACCAGACACCCGCTGCAAAGAAGAGAGAGCATTCGATGAGTTCCAACCTGACAAACCGACGCGTGATTTTATCGAGCCGCCCCAAGGGTGTTCCCACAGCGGAGCATTTCAGGGTCGACGAATGTGACGTGCCGGAACTTGAGGATGGAGAGATCCTGATCAAGACGGAGTATTGGTCGATTGATCCTGCGATGCGCGGTTGGACGAACGACGCACCAAACTACATGCCCCCCGTTGAACTGGGCACGGCCATGCGTTCATTTGCCGTCGGAGAGGTGGTGACAAGCCGCAACACGGATTTTGCCGAAGGGGATATCGTTTCCGGCCTGTTAGGGTGGCAACGCTTTGTTGTGAGCGATGGAAGCAACGTGCAGGGCAAGTTCACAAAGACGGATCTGCCGTCTTCACTGGCCCTGGGCATTCTGGGGCTGAACGGGGTGACCGCGTATTTCGGTTTGCTCGACATTTGCGAGCCCAAAGAAGGGGACACAGTTGTGGCCTCCACCGCGGCCGGCGCCGTCGGTTCTGCGGTCGGTCAGATCGCCAAGCTCAAAGGGTGCCGCACCGTCGGTATCACCGGCAGCGACGAGAAGGTCGATCTTTGCAAGGAGAAATTCGGGTACGATGCGGCGATCAACTACCGCACGGGGGATTTGGGTGAGGCACTCAAGCAGGCCTGCCCGGATGGTGTGGATTGCTACTTCGATAACACCTGCGGGCCGATCACCGACACCGTGATGACCCAGCTGGCGCACGGGGCGCGAATCACGGTTTGCGGCACCGTTTCGCTGACCGATTGGGATCCGATTCCTGTTGGTCCGCGGGTCCACCGTCAATTGATGGTGGCGCGGGCACGCATGCAGGGCCTTTTGATTTTTGACTACAAAGAACGCTTCCCTGAAGCCATCGATCAACTCGCAAACTGGGTGCGCGACGGGCAGGTGGCGCAGAACGAACACATCCTTGAGGGCGCCGAAGCAGCGCGCGGCGGTATCGAAATGCTCTACGAGGGCAAAAACACCGGCAAATTGCTGGTCCGGGTCGACTAGCGGTTTTGAAGGTTGGTCGCTTGGGCTTACGCTTCGGGCGACGAACTATCACGTTTAGGTTTTGAGCAGACGGTTCCAGGCTTCAAGGCGGGCGGTGTCGGTTTCACCTTCTGCCGCGGCTTTGGCCGCGACCTCAACAAGTTCGGAAAAGAGATGATCCGTCAGCGGACCTTTCCGCAGCTTGAGTTCTTTGCGGACCTGGTCGAGAACCAGATTTGCGGTCGCAGAATCGAGATCTCCCAAATCCATGTCTTTGGCGCGGCGTTTAATCGCCATGGGTCCGGAATAATGACACAACGCCACCTTGTCGGTGTTACCAAGCACATCAGGTGACCAGGCGTTGAAGGACCACTTGTCGTCGCTTGGCAGCACATAGTGGACTTCGGCGGCATGGGAGAAGGCGGTGCGGCCGTTGCCGGGCAAATGCTCGGGGATCGGCTGGTTCCACACTTGCGCGACAAATTCGGAAAGTTCCTGAAAGCCGTCGAGGCGGAGCCCCATATCGTAGCCGTAGAAAATTTCGCAGATCGCAGCGAGCACCGCGATGTTGGGTACCCCGGCCCGTTCGCCCAGGCCGTTGACGCAACCTTCGAGTATTTCGGCACCGCCCTGAAGCGCTGATAGCTGGGCTGCCGTTGCCAGATCAAAATCGTCATGGCTGTGAATAGCCAGGGGCACGTCGCCGATCCTCGCTTTCACCGCTTTGGCATGATGCTCATAAACGGCAGGAATGGCGGGTGCGCAGATGTCGTCGATCCGAACGATATCGGCGCCAGCGTCCACAAGGCGGTCGATAATTTCGAGCAGCCAGTCCAGATCGAGGCGTGTGAAATCCATCGTATTGACGTTGATGGTCGCGCCTTTTGACTTTCCGTAGGCAACCGCTTCACAGGCCTTATCGACGGCTTCTTCGCGACTGATCTTGAGCCCACCCATGGATTCCACGAGCTGGAAATTATAATCGGAGACCGCGAAAGCGAGACAGATTATGTCCGAGCCGACATCCAGGCAAAGATCGATCTCCTGTTTGCAAAGCTCCGGGTTCAGGGCCGCTGTCGGGTGGACCAGGGCCTGGACCTTGAGATCCAGCCCGAGTTTCTTGACCTGCAGAATCTCCTGGGGGTCGTCATGGTGCATTTCGATGATTGGAATCCCGACCGCGTCGATACGGCGGGCAAACTCGACGACCTCATCGATCCCGATTGAAACCCCATCAACCTGACGGCCTTCGCGCAGGGTCATATCCATCAGCTGAATTTTCTCGGGAAGGTTCATGGCGGCGCGAATCTTGGGGTCGAAATTGTAAGGGCTGACAGCCCACATATCTTCGCGGTAGCCGAGTGATTGGGTCATAGGATTTTCTTCCCTTCGCAAATTCCGATTTCCAAGGCGTTGAACACTCAGTCGCATCCATGTCCTGCCGCCACATAGAGTATCGCAACGATGCCTGTTGAACAGACCGTTTTGGTCGCCGAGAGACCTGAATGGGGATTGGAGCGCGCGCGCGTTAGCGCTTGTTCGATGCAAGCGCCGCCAGCAGTGTCGTTAAGGCACTGGGAACGCTCAATGTTTATTTGCATTCGAAGAAATTGGAGGCCCGGGCCGGAATCGAACCGGCATACAAGGATTTGCAGTCCTCTGCATCACCACTCTGCCACCGGGCCATCCGTGTGCTGGCAGGCACCTTCGTTGCCTCATATCCCAGAATTCGCTTCGGATTGAAACCCCTTGGAAAGGTTTCCACTGCGATTGTCATCATGACGGGCGCTGGCCTATAAGTCTGACGTCATTTAGCGAACCCGCAGGACGGTTGACCGATGAGCGAATTCGAAACAGCACGCCAGAATATGGTGGACGGCCAACTTCGGCCCACCAAGGTAACTGATAACCGTGTACTTGATGTCATGGGTGCGCTTCCCCGTGAGATGTTTGTCGAGAAAAGTCGACAGGGTATCGCCTATGTGGACGAGGATATTGAGGTCGCGCCCGGGCGGTATTTGATGGAACCGGTGGTTTTGGCGCGACTGGTTCAGGCTCTGGACCTGACCGCTGCGGATTCGGTTCTCGTGATCGGGGCGGCGACGGGATATGACAGCGCATTGATCGGCCGCATTGCTGGGCCGGTTGTTGCCGTTGAGAGCGCATCGGAGCTGGCCGATCAGGCATCAATGGTGATCAATCATCTCGGAATCGACAACGTGGCTGTTGTCGTTGGTGCGCTTGAACGTGGATACGCCGAGCAAGCACCCTATGATGTGGTCTTCTTTTGTGGCGCGATCGATGACGTACCAGGCGATATCGTTCGCCAGCTTTCCCCTAACGGGCGGATGGTTGCGGTAATAGGGGGGGCGGAGAACGGTGTTCTCGGGCGCGCCTGCCTGATGACTCGCAGTGGAGAGAGCCTCTCGAAGCGGGCATTGTTTGATGCGGGCACACGCCCTTTGCCTGGTTTTGCCAAAGAAGCTGCTTTCGTATTCTAGATTTGCAATTCGGTGAATCGTCGGGCACGCTCCCGTCTCTGGTCTGTTTTGGCGGAAATACAAGTAACTCAATATGTTAACTGGTCGGAAAAGAGCGATCTCAATGAAATTCAGAACTGGTGTTAGCGCAATAGCATTGCTTGCAATTGTTGGCTTCTCTGCGGCAGACGTGAAGGCTGAAAGCCTCTCGGATATTCTTGCCCTGACCTATGAGACAAACCCGGATATCGGAGCTGCGCGGGCTGCGTTGCGTGGCACGGATGAGGGCGTACCGCAGGCCTTGTCGAACTGGCGTCCGGAAGTTGAAATCAACGGCGCCTACGGTGTCCGCAAACGTGATCGTGATCTCTCTACCGGAACGGAGATCAACAACACCGATCAACCCCAGTCAATTTCACTGGGAATTTCTCAAAATTTGTTCCGCGGTTTCCGGACAATCGCGGAAACAGATCAGGCCCGCAATCAGGTGGCTGCGGACCGGGCCAACCTTGTCACGCGTGAGCAGGACGTTCTGCTGCAGGCTGTTACAGCCTACATGAATGTGAAGCGCGAGCGGGCCATTCTGGACCTTCGCCGCAATAACGTGCGTGTTCTCGAGCAGCAACAGAGCGCAACGAAAGATCGGTTCGAAGTCGGAGAGCTCACGCGCACCGATACAGCGCAGGCCGATAGCCGTTTGGCTGCGGCCGTGGCGGCTGAGACAGCGGCGCAAGGCAATCTTAACTCGGCGATCGCAGATTTTGTCGAAGTGGTTGGGCAGGCGCCAGGTACGCTTGAAGCCCCGGAACTGCCTGCTGGCTTGCCGGCAAGTGAAGCCGAAGCCGTTGAGATGGCAAAAACCAATAATCCGGATGTGATCTCTTCTGATTTTACAGAACGTGCCGCCCGTGACGCGGTCGATCTTCGCGCTGGTGAACTGCTGCCTGTCCTCACGCTCGACGGCGAAGTCGAGAAGAACAAGGACATCCTTGGTTCAGATACAGAAACCACCGAGCAGTCAGTTACTTTGAATTTGTCGGTTCCGCTCTATCAGGCAGGTGACGTCTATTCGCGCATTCGTGAAGCCAAGCATCTGGCCAATCAACGCCTGCTCGAATTTGCCGAAGTTGCACGTGAAGCTCAGGAGCAGGCCAGATCCAGTTGGGCAGATCTTGTTTCGGCCCGAGCTCGGATCACATCGCTGCAGGCGAGTGTGGATGCTCAGCAGGTCGCGTTTGAGGGTGTACAGCAAGAGGCACAGGTTGGATCTCGAACGGTCCTCGATGTTCTCGATGCAGAACAGGAACTTCTTGATGCGCGGGTAAGCCTGGTTCAGGCTCAGCGTGATTTGATTGTTGCCGGGTATCAGGTTCTGTCGGCGACTGGCCAGCTGACTGCGCTCGATCAGGGATTGCGGGTCGAGGTTTACGATCCGACTCGCAACTTTGATGAGGTTGAGGATCAGTTGTTCGGAGCGGATATCCTTTACGACCGGAAATAGAGTAATCCACTAACTTGTTGCAATAGTACCGTTATTTGCGGATTTCCCTCGCGTTGAATCGTTCCTTTTCCTAGGGTCGGTTCAGACAACGTTAACCATTTTCTGCGGTCATACGCTTCCATGAGCGATTCTGATTCCAATTCCGACCAACAAGAACCTTCGATGGAGGAAATCCTCGCGTCGATCCGCCGTATCATATCGGAGGATGGGGATGAGATTGTCGATGGCGGCGACAGACCAGCGTCTGCTGATGAGGACGATGTGGCAGAGGACGAACCCGAGCCTGTAGTGGCCTTGGTTGAAGATGACGATGGCGAAGATGACATTCTCGAATTGACGGATGTGATCGAGGATCAGGCCGAAGAGGAACCTGTACCTGAGCCTGAATCATTGCCTGATCCGGAGCCCGAACCTGTTCTTGAAGACGATCTCGAGATTGCAGACGAGCCGGAACCAGAGATTTCACCTGAACCAGAGCCCGAAATCGAAACGCTCGAGGATGATGAAAAACTCGTCTCTGATGAAGTCGAGGAAGTCAGTGTCGCGTCGATGTCCGGTTTGACGGCTGCCTTGGCGTCGACGGCAAAGGTTGGGGACGGCGACAAGACACTCGAAGAACTGACGAAAGAATTGCTGCGTCCGGTTCTCAAGCAATGGCTGGATGAAAATTTGCCTGACATGGTCGAGCGTATTGTTCGCGAAGAAGTCGAACGCATCGCCGATCGCGCCCGTAAGTAGGATTTGACTTTCAATTTTTGATATCGCCGGACCCGTAAAGGTCTAGCCGTCACGCCTGCGCTTCGCTAAACCGTGCGACGTAACCATCAGTTACGACCATACAATGACTTTTCCGGTTCCAGGCGATGACGACGCTCGAAAAAACCTATGCCCCCGCTGAGATAGAGGCACGGCTTTACAAAAGCTGGGAGGACGCCAACGCATTTGCTTGCGGGCGGACGGAGAATGCCAGCTATACGATCGTTATTCCGCCACCCAATGTGACAGGCAGCCTGCATATGGGGCATGCCCTCAACAACACGTTGCAGGATCTGCTGATCCGATGGCGGCGCATGCAGGGCTATGACGTTCTCTGGCAACCTGGTCTGGATCACGCCGGTATCGCCACACAGATGGTTGTCGAACGCCAGCTTGCAGAAGACGGCACCGTACTCGACCGGGGACGCCGGCTGGAAGACCGAGACGAAAAACTGATTGGCCGCGAGGAGTTTCTGGAAAAGGTCTGGGAGTGGAAAGGTGAGTCTGGCGGGACGATCCTCAATCAGCTCAAACGGCTGGGTGCATCCTGTGACTGGTCGCGTGAACGCTTCACCATGGATGAAGGTCTGTCACGAGCCGTACTCAAAGTCTTCGTCGCGCTGCACAAGCAGGGACTGATCTACAAGGACAAACGGCTGGTCAACTGGGATCCGAAGCTGCACACGGCGATTTCCGATCTGGAAGTGGTTCAGAAAGAGGTCGACGGAAACCTCTGGTATTTCAAATATCCGATTGAAGGTGAAGAAGGCAGGTTCGTGACCGTCGCCACGACTCGTCCGGAAACCATGTTGGGAGATACCGGGATTGCGGTACATCCCGACGATGAGCGCTGGACTGATGTGGTCGGCAAATATGCCATTCTACCTATTGTTGGCCGACGCCTGAAAATTGTTGCTGATGATTATGCAGATCCTGAGCAGGGATCCGGTGCGGTCAAGATTACGCCCGCTCATGACTTCAACGATTTTGAAGTTGGTAAGCGTGGCGATCTGGGCCTGATCAATATTTTCGATGCGTCCGCCAATGTGACCCTCGACACCGAGGAATTCAGGGCTGACACAAATGCCAGCGCCTGGGGCGACCCCGATGCTGCAATTGCTAAATATGATGGCCTCGAACGCTTCGAAGCGCGCAAGCAGATCGTCGCGGATATGGATGCGCGCGGACTGTTGGCTGAAATCGAGCCGCACAAACACACCGTGCCGTTCGGGGATCGTTCCGACGTGACCATTGAGCCATGGCTTACCGACCAATGGTATGTGGACGCTGAAACCCTAGCCAAGCCTGCACTTGAAGCCGTTGAGAATGGATCAACGCGATTCGTGCCCGAGAACTGGTCAAAGACCTATTTTGAGTGGCTGCGAAATATCCAGCCCTGGTGCATCTCGCGTCAGCTCTGGTGGGGGCATCAAATCCCGGCCTGGTACGGACCAGACGGTGAAATATTCGTTGCTGAAAGCGAAGATGAGGCTGTGGCGGCTGCAAAAGCGCATTACGGCAAAGATCAGACGCTCACCCGAGACCCGGATGTGCTCGACACCTGGTTCTCTTCGGCGCTCTGGCCCTTCTCGACGCTCGGCTGGCCTGACGAGGCCCCCGAGGTTGATCGCTACTATCCGACAAGCGTGCTCGTGACAGGTTTCGACATTATCTTCTTCTGGGTCGCTCGGATGATGATGATGGGCCTGCATTTCATGGAAGATGACGACGGCAAGCCACAGGTGCCGTTCGCAGATGTCTATATTCACGCGCTGGTCCGGGACGAGAAGGGTGCAAAGATGTCCAAGTCGAAGGGCAACGTTATGGACCCCCTCGATCTGATTGATGAATACGGGGCCGACGCGCTGCGTTTCACGCTGACCGCCATGGCGGCCATGGGCCGGGACATCAAACTGGCGACCTCACGTGTGCAGGGCTACCGGAACTTCGGAACCAAACTTTGGAATGTCGCGCGCTTCTGTCAGATTAACGAGTGCAGCGCGCCAGCTGATTTTGACCCGGTGCGTGTCGAACTCACGCTGAACAAGTGGATCACCGGCGGGGTTGCCGAAGCGGCCACGACTGTGAACAAGGCGCTCGAAGAATATCGTTTCGATCAGGCGGCCGCGGGTATCTACCAGTTCACCTGGCACACCTTCTGTGATTGGTATGTCGAATTCGCCAAACCGATCCTGCAAGGGGACGACGAAGCCGCGAAGGCCGAAACCCGTGCTACAGCAGGCTGGGTGTTGCAGCAGATTCTGAAAATTCTGCATCCGATCATGCCATTCATCACCGAAGAGCTTTGGAGTTCCTTTGGCAACGGCAAGAGCATGCTGATCCATGCCGAATGGCCCGCTGATGACATTGCCCCGATCAATGAAGAGGCGAAGGCTGAACTCGACTGGGCGGTGCGTTTCATTTCGGAGGTCCGCACAGTGCGCAGTGAACTGAACGTGCCCGCTGGTGCTCGCATTCCCGCGATCCTGCGCAGTGCATCCGATCAGACCAAAGCCCGTCTTGCCGCCAATGAAGGGCAGATCAAGAGCTTGGCGCGTATCGCAGAGATCGCAATTGATGCCGAGCTTCCTGTGGGTGCGGTGCAGACCGTCCTCGACGAAGCGACGCTGGCCTTGCCATTGGCAGACGTAATCGATCTGGATGCCGAACGCGCACGCCTGTCGAAAGAGATCGACAAACTCGCCAAGGAAATCATCGGCTACGACAAGAAACTGGCCAATGAAAACTTCCTCGCCAAGGCACCCGAAGACGTGGTCGCCGAACAGCACGAGCGTCGCAGTGACGCACAGGATGCAAAAGCGAAGCTGGAAAGCGCATTGGAGCGCCTGAGCGCGGCTTAGTCTAAGAAATCGTCATGCCCGGACTTGATCCGAGCATCTATGCCGATCTGAGTCGGACGGAGGGCAAGGGTGACACCCTCATACTTCGACAGGATCAGCATGAGGAAACTTGTTCGCATCGCAATCTGGTCAGTGGTTTGTCGCGGGAGTATGCTCACCCCAACGATCACGCATGTACAAACCCGCAATCGGGGAAGGAAAAAGACTATGGACGGAAACACGCCAGGCGGAGAGTGGGACAAGTCAAAATTGCCGAGCCGTCACGTTTCAGTCGGTAACACCAGTGCGCCGCATCGTGCGTTCTATTACGCCATGGGCATGACCGACGAAGAGATCAGACAACCCTTTGTCGGTGTCGTGACCACCTGGAACGAGGCCGCCCCCTGCAACATCGCATTGTCGCGCCAGGCCCAGGCGGCGAAACTGGGTGTACGTGAGGCGGGCGGTACGCCCCGTGAATTTACGACCATCACCGTGACCGATGGCATCGCCATGGGCCATGACGGCATGCGCTCATCCCTCGTCAGCCGGGAAGTCATTGCGGATTCGACCGAGTTGACTGTACGTGGCCATTCCTATGACGCAATTGTTGGGCTGGCCGGCTGTGACAAGTCATTGCCGGGCCTGATGATGGCGATGCTGCGCCTCAACGTGCCGTCAGTCTTCATGTATGGCGGATCAATCCTGCCCGGGCATTTCAAGGGCAAGGATGTCACCATTATCGATGTCTTCGAGGGAGTGGGCGCGAATGCGGCCGGCACCATGTCGGATGAAGACCTGCGCGAACTTGAATGCGCCGCCTGTCCGTCAGCAGGTGCGTGTGGCGGGCAGTTCACGGCCAACACCATGGCTTGTGTTTCCGAAGCCATCGGTTTGGCACTGCCCCATTCGGCTGGTGCACCGGCGGTCTATGAAAACCGTGACGAATATGCGGTCGCCAGCGGCAAGGCCGTGATGGACCTGGTGAGAACCCAGTTACGCCCTCGTGATATCGTCACCCGCAAGTCTTTCGAGAACGCGGCCGCCATCGTTGCGGCAACAGGTGGCTCGACCAATGCCGGACTGCATCTGCCTGCTATGGCGTCGGAAGCAGGTATCGAGTTCGACCTGATGGATGTCTGTGAAATCTTTCGCAAGACGCCGTATATCGCCGACCTCAAGCCGGGCGG
>JABJAG010000105.1 GCA_018666195.1 Alphaproteobacteria bacterium | reverse complement strand
TTCGTGTTATTGCGCCGCCCACGCTGGTTCCCCCCGCCATGGAACGGCTGGGCGTGGAAGTCTTCCACGACATGCGCGCGGGCCTGGAGGATTGCGACATCGTCATGATGCTGCGCCTGCAGCGCGAGCGCATGCAGGGCTCCTTCGTGCCGTCAGTGCACGAGTACTTCAAATTCTACGGCCTCGACTACGACAAGCTGCAGCATGCCAAGCCCGACGCGCTGATCATGCATCCCGGCCCGATGAACCGCGGCGTCGAGATCGACTCCGACGTCGCCGATGACCTCGACCGATCGCTGATCCGCGAGCAGGTCGAAATGGGTGTCGCGGTCCGCATGGCGTGCCTCGACATCCTGACCCGCGAACGTCCGGACACAGACCAATGATCGGCAAGGTCGCCTATATCAATGCCCGGGTGATCGACCCGGCATCCGCCGTCGACCATGCCGCAAGCGCATCCGGCGGCGTCCTGACGGATGGCGCCGGCATCGTCGCCATGGGACCCGATATCTTCAATGGCGGCCGTCCCGCAGTCGAAGAAATTGTCGATTGCAAAGGCGCGGTGCTCGCGCCCGGTCTGGTCGATATGCGGGTCGATTTCTGCGAACCCGGCGCCGAGCACAAGGAAGACATCGAAAGCGGCAGCAAGGCTGCTGCTGCGGGTGGCGTCACCGCTGTCGTCACGCTGCCCGACACGGAACCGGCAATCGATGACGCTTCGGTTCTGGAGTTCGTTGCCCGCCGGGCCCGTGATGTCAAACTGGTGAAGGTCTTCGGCTATGCCACTGTGACCCGGGGTGGCAACAGCGACGAAATCGTTGAAATGGGCTTGCTCAAGGAAGCCGGAGCCGTTGCTTTCACCGATGGCCGACACTCGGTTGCCAATGCCAAGACATTGTCGCGGGCGCTCAAATACGCCCTCGCCTTTGACACGCTGATCGTGCAGCACGCCGAAGAACCCAACCTGTCGGCCGGTGGCGTGATGCAGTCCGGCGAACTCTCGACCCGTCTGGGTCTGCCGGGGATCCCCCGGGAAGCCGAAACCATCATGCTCGACCGGGACCTGGCGCTCGTGAAGATGACCGGCGGCCGCTACCACGCTGCCCATGTCTCCACTGCCGAAGGTGTGGCCCGCATCCGCGCCGCCAAGGATGCGGGACTGCGCGTCACCTGCGACACCGCCCCGCCCTATTTCGCGCTCAACGAGCTGGCTGTCGGCGAATACCGGACCTTCGCCAAGCTTTCGCCGCCTCTGCGCAGCGAAGACGACCGACAGGCGATCGTCGATGGACTGGCAGACGGCACCATCGATTGCATTGCCTCGGATCACTTCCCTCAGGATCAGGAATCCAAACGGCTGCCGTTTGAACTGGCGGAGTTTGGCTCCTCAGGCCTCGAAACACTGCTGGCGCTGACTCTCGAACTTGTCCACAACGGGCACCTGTCCCTGACCGAGGCATTGGCGAAAGTAACTTCCGCACCTTCACGTCTGCTCGATCTGCCCACCGGGCGTCTCTACGCTGGTGCTCCGGCGGACCTTGTGATCTTCGACCCCGACAAGCCGGCCCGGATCGAACCGGACAGGTTCATCTCCAAGTCCAAAAACTCACCCTTTGACGGGCGATTGGTGCAAGGTCAGGTGATCCGTACAGTGGTTGACGGTCGAACCATCTATACAGCTGACGCCTAGCCCCGGAGACAATTGTGGTCGAAGACGGCGCAAGCCCGATCATCTTCTACTGGAGCATCTTCCAGTCGACATTCTCTGTCCCCGACTGGAAGAACGTCATCTATGGCTGGCAGGTCTTCCTGCCGCCGATCATCGCTGCCTATCTGATTGGCAGTATCCCGTTTGGGCTGCTCCTCGCGCGCCTCGCCGGCAAGGGTGATCTTCGCAAGGTCGGCTCCGGCAACATCGGCGCCACGAATGCCCTGCGGGCCGGCGGCAAAAAACTGGCTGCGGGCACGCTGATCCTCGATATGGCGAAAGGGTTCGTGGCCGTATTTCTCCCTTACCTCTATTTCGGCCCGGACATTACGTTCTTCACCAGCATTGCCGTGGTGCTGGGACATCTGTTCCCCATCTGGCTGCGCTTTCGCGGCGGCAAGGGCGTGGCCACAACCATGGGCGTCCTGCTCGGCCTGTCATGGTTGACGGGTCTGGCAACATTGGCGACGTGGATCGTCGTGGCACTGGTGCTTCGCTACTCTTCGCTGGCCGCCCTTATCTCTGTTGCTGCCGCGCCGGTGCTGGGCTGGTACCTGGGCGGACCGCAGGTCGCCGGTATTGCGATCTTCCTCGCCGTTCTGGTCTGGATCCGCCATGCGGGCAACATCAAGCGCCTGCTCCGTGGCGAAGAATCCCGAATCCGACTGAAGAGCTCCGGCACCCCGAGTTGACCAGGGCGCGCAGCGCGGTTCATCCTCACCGGCGTGAAACCTGATCCGATATCAGAAACCGAGCGACGTGATCGCCTGCGCCTGATCCGAACGACCACGGTCGGACCGATCACATGGCGTGAATTGATGGATCACTTCGGCTCAGCGCACGATGCCATTGCAGGCCTTCCTGAACTTGCCGGACGTGCAGCCGGAAAAAAACTGGTGGTACCAGACGCCGGCACGGCGGACGCAGAGCTGGCGCAACTGGCTGCATGCGGCGCACGGCTGATCACGCTGGGCGAGCCCGACTATCCCGTTTCACTGGCGCAGATTGATGACGCGCCTCCAACCCTCGCTGTGCGGGGTGACGTCTCGATCCTGTCTGACCCCGGCATTGGTATTGTCGGTGCGCGCAATGCCTCGACCAATGGACAGCGTCTTGCCGAAACCATGGCACGCGATCTGGCCGACACGGGTCTCTCCATCGTCTCCGGACTGGCGCGCGGCATAGATACCGCAGCGCATCACGGCGCGCTGGTCGCACATGGCAAGACTGTCGCGGTCATGGCGGGGGGCGTTGATATCGTCTATCCACCCGAAAATCAGGCGCTCTATGAGCGCGTTGCCGAGCAAGGCGCGGTCGTCAGCGAAATGCCTCCCGGCCTCAAACCCCAGGCCCGGCATTTCCCACGTCGAAACCGAATCGTATCCGGTCTCTCGCTGGGAGTTGTGATTGTCGAAGCTGCGCAGCGTTCGGGTTCGCTAATCACCGCACGCATGGCCGGCGAACAGGGCCGTGACGTTCTTGCGGTCCCGGGTTCGCCGCTCGATCCACGTTCCTATGGGGCCAACCGGTTGATCCGCGAAGGTGCAACGCTGGTCCGAGATGCCAGCGACGTACTTGAGCTGATTCACCCGATGCTCGAGCGCAGTGTATCCGTGCCCGAACACCCCGATACCGTTCCCCGACAACCCCGCCTGGAACTGGAATCCGACAACGAAAAAGCCCGCCACTCCATTGCAGAATGCTTGTCTCCGGAACCGGTCGCAGTTGACGAAATCGTGCGGCGGTGCCAATTAACCGCCCCTGTCGTACGGACAATCCTGCTTGAACTCGAATTAGCAGGGCGTCTGGAACGGCTTCCCGGCAACCGGGTTGCAGCGCTTTGAATCGCGAAATGCTGTACTTGGATGTCGTCGTTGCGGTTAACAAACGAAAGCGAAATCGGTTTTCATGAACGTCGTTGTCGTCGAATCGCCTTCCAAGGCCAAAACCATCAATAAGTATCTGGGCACGGATTACACCGTCCTGGCGTCTTATGGACATATCCGTGATCTGCCTCCCAAGGACGGCTCTGTCCGTCCGGAAGAAGATTTCGAGATGGACTGGTCAGTGGACTCCCGCGCGGAGAAACCGATCAAGGCCATCGTTGATGCGCTCGACGGTGCCGAAACGCTGTATCTCGCAACCGATCCGGATCGTGAAGGAGAGGCCATTTCCTGGCATATCGAGCAATTGCTGCGCGAACGCGGGCTGCTCGATGCGATTGATGTCAAACGTGTTGTCTTTCATGAGATCACCAAGGGCGCCGTTCAGGAGGCTTTCAACCACCCACGTGAAGTGCACGCCGAACTGGTCGAGGCCTATCTGGCCCGCCGCGCGCTGGACTATCTGGTGGGCTTCAAGCTTTCTCCCGTTCTCTGGCGCAAACTTCCCGGTTCGCGCTCCGCGGGCCGCGTACAATCCGTCGCTCTGCGCCTGATCTGCGAGCGCGAAGCCGAAATCGAAATCTTCAGGGCGCGCGAATACTGGTCCATCGAAGTGGGCCTCGACAGCGCCAAAGGTGATGGCTTCGCGGCGCGCCTGGTTGAGCGCAATGGCCAGAAGCTCGAACGCTTTGACCTTGCCGATGAAGGTACGGCCAACGCCGCCAAGAGCGAAGTGGAAGCTGCGTCCTTCAAGATTGCGACGGTCGAAAAGAAACGCACCAGGCGCAACCCGCAGCCCCCCTTCACCACATCAACTTTGCAGCAGGAAGCGGCACGTAAGCTCGGCTTTGGCACGTCTCAGACCATGCGGGTCGCCCAGCGCCTGTATGAAGGCATCGAGATCGACGGCGAGACAACCGGCCTGATCACTTATATGCGTACCGACAGCGTGACCCTCAGTCAGGACGCGATCACCGGCTGCCGCAATCTGATCGACACGGATTTTGGCGAGGAGTATTTGCCCGAAAAACCCCGGGTCTACCGCTCCCGCGCCAAGAATGCCCAGGAGGCCCATGAGGCCATCCGCCCGACAGATCTGTTCCGTCGCCCGGCCAGCCTCAAACAGGTGCTTGAGCCCGATATGTTCCGGCTGTATGAGCTGATCTGGCGCCGCACACTGGCTTCGGAAATGGCTGAAGCCCAGATCGACCGGGTGGCCATCGACCTGCGCTCCGCCGACAGCAAGCTGGCCTTGCGCGCCAATGGTCAGACGGTGGCTTTTGACGGCTTCCTCAAGCTGTACCGCGAAGACAAGGATGATACGCCCGAAAACGGTGACGCCGAGAGCGATGACGAACGTCGTTTGCCACCGCTCGAGGAAGGAGAGAACGCCAGCGTCCGCGAGGTGTCTCCCGAGCAGCATTTCACCCAGCCGCCACCGCGCTACACCGAGGCGAGCCTGGTCAAGTCCATGGAAGAACTCGGGATCGGGCGCCCCTCGACTTATGCCTCGATCATCAAGGTTTTGCAGGACCGCAACTATGTCCAGCTCGACCGCAAGCGCTTCATCCCTGAAGATCAGGGCCGTCTGGTTGTCAGCTTTCTGGGCAACTACTTCGAGCGCTATGTGGAATATGATTTCACCGCCCAGATGGAAGATCGTCTCGACGATATCTCCGGCGGTCGGATTGACTGGAAAACAGTGCTGCGTGATTTCTGGAAAGATTTCTCGACTGCAATCGAAGGCACCGCTGAACTCCGCGTTCGTTCTGTGCTTGATGCACTGGACGAGGAACTCGGACCGCATTTCTTCCCGATCCGTGAAGATGGCACCGACCCGCGCGTCTGCCCCGCTTGCAATGAAGGACGGTTGGGTCTGCGTCTGGGCCGACATGGTCCCTTCGTAGGTTGTTCCAGCTATCCGGAGTGCAAATACACCCGCAAACTCGCGGTCGATGGCGGCGATGATGAAACAGCCGAGCTGGCCAATGGCCCCAAAGTGCTTGGCACCGATCCGGAGACTGATAAAGAAGTCACCCTCCGCAAGGGTCCTTACGGCCTCTATGTCCAGCTGGGCGAACCGGAAGGCGAAGGCAAGAAAGCCACCAAGCCAAAACGATCCTCGCTCCCGGACGGATTCACCCTCGACGAAGTCGATCTGGCGCTTGCACTGTCGCTGCTCGCGTTGCCACGAGATATCGGCGCGCATCCCGAAGATGGCGTGGTCATCCAGGCCGGGCTTGGCCGCTTTGGCCCTTATGTGAAGCACGGCACCGTTTATGCCTCACTCCCTGAGGCTCGCGAAGTTCTGACGGTCGGCCTCAATCGGGCCGTCACTGTCCTTGCGGAAAAGGGCAAGGGACGTAAAGGTCGCGCAGGGCCGCTCAAGGATTTGGGCGTGCATCCCGAAGACGAAAAGCCTGTCACCGTTCACGATGGACGTTACGGCCCTTATGTGAAGCACGGCAAGACGAATGCGACGATCCCGAAAGATCGTGACCCGCTGGAAGTCACGCTGGACGAGGCTGTCGAATTGATCGCCGCACGGGTTGCCAAACAAGCTGCAGGCAAACCCGCAGCAAAGAAAAAGGCGCCTGCGAAGAAAAAAGCAGCCCCGAAAAAGAAAGCTGCCGCCAAGAAAAAGCCTGCTGCAAAGAAAAAGACCGCAGCAAAGAAGGCAGCTCCGAAAAAGGCTTCAGCTGACGAGGCGCCAGCTGCCGAGAGCGCGGACTAGGTCCCGGCTTGGCAAAGCGCAAGATCGAAGGGCTGGGCCCAGACGGTTTGCCGGGCAGCGATACAATTCTCGAAACCCTGAAGTCGTCATCCGAGGCGCTTCCGACGCGCGAACTCGCGCGCATGTTCTCGCTGAAGGGTCCGCAGCGGACGGCGCTTCGCGAAAAGCTCCGTGAACTTCAGGATGCCGGCACAATCGAACGCGTTCAGGGACGACGCTGGCGGGTAACGGCGGAACTGCCACCGGTGGCCGTACTGGAAGTGACCGGCGTCGATGATGATGGCGACCTGAAGGTTCGCCCCGTCAATCACAGCTCGGACGGCCCTGCCCCGCAGATTGAGGTGCGACGGCCGCCGCGCAGCATGCCTGCCCCCGGTCTTGGTGATAGATTTGTCGCGCGCCTGTCTCCCCGAGGGGACAATCGGTACACGGCCACGCCACTCCGGGCGACTGAAAGCAAGAGCGAGAGCGTTGTGGGTCGGTTTCGCACCAGCGATGACGGCGGCCGCATCACGCCGCTCGAACGCGGTCGTCGCGGCGACTTTCTGGTCGCAGCTGGTGAAAACGCAGCCGCCGAGGACGGCGACCTTGTCGTCGTTGAAGTCCTTCCCGCCCGTCGGCTTGGGTTACCGCAGGCCCGGGTTATTGAAAATATTGGTGCCGGTGACGCCCCGGGCGCGATCAGCCGCATTGCGATCCATCGCGCCGGAATCCCGGACCACTTCCCTGACGCTATTGTCGATGAAGCCGAAACCGCAAAACCACCCATTCTTGGCAAACGGACGGATTTGCGCGATCTCCCACTGGTTACCATTGATGGAGCCGATGCACGCGACTTTGATGACGCCGTGTTCGCTGAACCCGACGAAAGCGCCAACAATCAGGGTGGCTGGCATCTGGTCGTCGCCATCGCCGATGTCGCTGAATATGTCCGCCCCGGGTCACCGCTCGATCGCGAGGCTTTCCGACGCGGCAACTCCGTGTATTTCCCCGATCGGGTGGTGCCAATGTTGCCCGAAGCGCTCTCCAACGGGCTGTGCTCTCTGCGGCCGGACGAGGACAGGGCCTGCCTGGCCGCAGATCTTTGGATCGGCAAGGATGGAAAACTTCGAAAGCATAGATTTCGCCGTGCATTGATGCGCTCGGTCGCGCGCCTGACGTATGAGCAGGTGCAAGCCGCCCGCGACGCTGGTAACGACCCGATCGCACCAGGTCACCTGGATAATCTCTATGGTGCTTTTGCCTCCCTGGCCGCGGCCAGAAGCGCACGTGGGTCGCTGGAGCTTGAACTCCCTGAACGCAAGGTGGTTCTCGATGACGAGGGCACTGTGACGAATATCGCCCCGGTATCGCGTTTCGACAGTCACAAACTAATCGAAGAATTCATGATCGCAGCGAATGTTGCTGCTGCCCGGGAACTCAAGCGACTGCGCCAGCCCGTGATGTTCCGCATCCATGACGAACCCTCGATCGAGAAACTGGAAGATTTGCGCGACATGCTTGCGGGGTTTGGTGTGAAGTTGACCCGCGGTAAATCCATGCGCCCGAAAGACTTCAACGGGATTCTCGCGCGTGTTCGTGGAGAACCCCACGAGCGGACCGTGAACGAGATTATCCTGCGCAGTCAGATGCAGGCCCAATACAACCCGGACAATGCCGGCCATTTCGGTTTGGGACTGCAGGACTACGCACATTTCACTTCACCCATTCGTCGTTATGCAGACCTCCTGGTACACCGTGCCCTGATCCTTGGTCTGCAACTTGGTGACGGTGGCCTTGATGACAGCGAAGCTGGGCGCTTTACCGAAATCGGCGAACATATTTCCAAAACCGAACGCCGCGCTGTTTCGGCTGAACGTGACGCCAATGATCGATACACCGCAGCCTTTCTTGAAGCACGATTGGGTCAGAGTTTCTCCGGCACCGTCCGCGGGGCGACCCGCGCGGGATTGTTTGTCTCGATCGACGACAATGGTGCGGAAGGATTTGTACCCGCATCACGTCTACCGGGTGGGCGACCACGGTTCGACATGAACACGCGCGTGCTCAAAACCGAACACGGGGGGCAATACCGAATGGGTGACAGTGTCGAAATTCGCATTGCCGAAGCCGATGGACTGAGCGGTTCTGCCATCTTCGATCTGATGGATGCCGGAATGCCAGCACGTCCCAAGGGGCCTAAAAAGCACCGTAAATCCAGTCGAAAGCGTCCCGACAAGCGACACAAAAAGCGTCGTTAGGAATTCGAAATTTGTTTGATCCAGTATATGCAAAATGATGGCCCGGACTTTACCGATCAAGGTTTTGCACGATATGTCTGTGTAATGAGCTTCCTGAAATCACGTTCCAAGATACTCACCCGTTCTTTTGGCACATTGGCCATGCTGGTTCTGGCTGCCTGCGTCCAGACCCCGCCACCGCAAAATGCCGAATACAGCGATGGCTACAGCCGCGACATGTTTGAACAAGGGTATGGGTTTATCAGTCACCGCTACATCAACCCTGTTTCATTGCGGGAGCTGAGTGTCAGCGGTCTGACGGGGCTACGTCAGCTCGATTCGAAAGTCGAGGTGCGCGAAAGCGCGGGCCGAATAGAAGTTCATTACAATAAGAACCTGGTGGGCAGCGTCCCGGAGCCGTCCGGCGGCGAACCCGACGCCTGGAGCGAAGCCACAGTCGAAGCCATCGCACTCATTCGTCGGGCCTCCCCTGATGTTCACAATGCTTCGGCGGAAACAGTCTTCAAAGCGGTCTTCGACAATGTCCTCAAGCCGCTCGATCGGTTTTCACGTTACGACGATTCAGAATCCGCAACTGAGAAGCGGGCCTTTCGTGACGGTTTTGGCGGGATTGGCGTAACCATCCGGATGGAGGAATCCGACGCACTTGTGATTGGCGTCAACGAAACCGGACCAGCCGCAAAAGCAGGCGTTCTCCCTGAAGACCGGATAACACACATCAACGGCAAGTCCATTGCCGGCTGGACCCAGCGCGATCTGGTGACCCAGTTGCGTGGCCCCATCAACACGCCGGTCAGGTTTGTTTTGAAGCGCCCCGGCGAAACAAATTTGATTCCGATCTATCTCAACCGCGCGCATGTGGTCCCGGAAACAGCGCAGGTGCGGCGCGAGGATGGTACCGCGGTTGCACGGCTGTCTGGTTTTAATGTCGAATCAGCAACCCGCCTCGAGCGGTTGGTCGAACGCCAGATGCTTTCAGCCAGCGGGCCGCCGGATGGTTTTGTTCTGGATTTACGCTCCAATCCCGGTGGTCGGCTGGACGTGTCGATCGGTGTCTCGGATATCTTCCTTGATGGTGGCGCCATCTCCGCGACACACGGACGCCATCCCAGCAGTCGCCAGATCTTCGATGCCAAACAAGGCGATCTGGCCCAAGGACTTCCGGTCGTCGTTCTGATCAACGGTAACTCGGCATCAGCTGCAGAAATCGTAACGGCCGCGCTCCAGGACAATGGACGCGCGATCGTTATCGGCACCAACTCGTTCGGGAAAGGTACCGTTCAATCAGTACTCCGGCTTCCGAACAACGGTGAAATCACATTGACCTGGTCGCGCTTTCTCGCGCCATCAGGCTATCGCCTGCACGAATTGGGCGTGCTGCCATCGGTTTGCACCCATGGTGGTGGCAACACCAAATCTGCTGAGACCCTCGTTCCCGATGTACAGCATGGCCGCGATGTTCTGGCGGGCCGCCTCAACACATGGCGCGCCACCGGGAACTCCGATTCAGCAAATCGCACGCGCCTGCGCGAAATATGCCCTTCCGACAGCGGCGCACCAGATGTTGATCTGGCGCTCGCCAAGGCAATCATCGCCGATAGCGAACTTTATCGCGCCTTGCTACACGAAGCCAAAACCACCGTGGCGCAGCGTTAAGTCTCAACCACAATTCTCATGGCCGGCAATCTTTCGTGTTCATCGCTTGACTTGCTGCGTCTGACAGGTATTTTCCCCGACTGAATTTAGTGTCAGGACAGACAAATGGCCAAACCAAGCACAATCCTCGTAAAGCTCGTGAGCTCAGCCGATACCGGCTTTTTCTACACGGCAAAGAAAAACCCGCGTCAGAAGCCCGAAAAGCTTGAAATGCGGAAGTATGATCCGGTCGTGCGCAAGCACGTCATGTTCAAAGAAGACAAAATGAAATAGTGGAATTTCGGTCCTGGGAAACCAGGGCCACCACTATGCAAAAAGCCGCCCATTTGGGCGGCTTTTGTTTTTCAGGGTGTTGCCCTGATCTACTCGATAAATTCTTCGACCGTCTCAAGAAACTGGGTCACTGAAATAGGTTTGGCAATATAGGCTTCGCAACCACCCTGGCGGATCTTCTCTTCATCACCCTTCATGGCGAAAGCGGTCACTGCGATCACAGGGATAGACTTCAGATCGTCGTCCTCCTTGATCCACTTCGTGACCTCAAGGCCAGACACCTCGGGAAGCTGAATATCCATCAGGATCAGATCGGGATGGTGCTCGCGCGCCAGTTGCAGCGCTTTTCTGCCATCCTTTGTTTGCAGCGTGTTGTACCCCTGCGCTTCCAAAAGATCGTGAAAGAGCTTCATATTTAGCTCATTGTCTTCGACGATGAGGACGGTTTTCGACATTATGGAAGCGTTCCTGTCAGGGTTCTAAAAGCAGATAATCTGTGGACCGGTCGCATGCGATGAAACGTTCAGGCAGCCACCGGTTCAGTACGGATTGGAAAATGGATAATAAACTCCAAAATGTCCACCTAAAGACGTCACTATGCGTATCGGAATAGACCTCGGCGGAACCAAAATCGAAGCCATCGCCATCGACAGCGATGGCGTTGAGCTTGCACGTTCGCGAATAATCGCCCCTCAAGGTAGTTATGCTGCCACGCTTGATGCAATCGCTGAACTGGTTGCGAGGGTCGACGCCGCCCCCGAACGGGCGACACCGGTCGGAATTGGCATTCCCGGAACCGTCTCCCCGGCCACAGGTCTGGTCAAGAACGCAAACTCGACCTGGCTGATCGGACATCCGATTGATCGTGATCTCTCCAAACAGCTGGCCCGCCCGGTGCGCGTTGCCAACGATGCCAATTGCTTTGCCATATCCGAGGCCACTGACGGAGCGGGGATGAATGCGTCAGTCGTATTCGGTGTGATTTTGGGCACCGGCGTTGGCGGCGGTATTGCCATCGATCGGGGCGTGATCGCTGGCGCCAATGCGATTGCCGGCGAATGGGGACACACACCCCTGCCCTGGATGTCTGCCGAGGAGCATCCCGGCAAGGCCTGCTATTGCGGTCGGTCCGGTTGCATCGAAACCTTTATCTCGGGACCGGCATTTGAAGCCAGTTTCACGCAAGCAACAGGAAAGGCTCTCGCCGCACGGGAAATTGTCGAAGCAGCGAAAACAGGAGACAGTGCAGCAGAAGCAGCGTTGCAACGCTACGAAGATCAGTTGGGGCGCGCGCTCACAGTTCTCATCAACATTGTCGATCCCGATACGATCGTCCTTGGCGGCGGGCTTTCAAACATCGAACGGCTGTACAAGAATCTGCCCGAACGGATTGCCGAATACGCGTTCTCCGATGCCATTGTGACACCTGTTGTACCCGCCATGCATGGCGATTCCGGCGGCGTACGCGGCGCTGCGTGGTTGTGGCCTGACACACCGTGACAGACCACCCCCCCGTTTCGACCGGTACCGGGCTTTGCCGCAACTGTGGGGCGGATATCCCTGCCGGGGTTCAGCGTTGCCCGGCCTGCAGTTCCCCGCGGACCCTGTTCCACACCGAGCTCAACTCCCTGTCGATTGCGCATCTGGATTGCGATGCGTTTTATGCCAGTGTCGAAAAACGGGACGATCCGAACCTGCGTGACAAACCGGTAATTGTTGGTGGCGGCAGACGAGGCGTCGTATCGGCCGCCTGCTATATCGCGCGGATCCGGGGCGTCCATTCGGCAATGCCCATGTTCAAGGCGCTCAAACTGTGTCCCGAAGCCACCGTAATCCGCCCCGATATGGACAAATATGTCACCGTCGGACGGCAAATTCGCGAACTGATGCGCGAAATCTCGCCGCTGGTGGAACCGCTTTCAGTCGATGAGGCGTTCCTCGATCTGTCCGGTACCCAGCGCCTGCACCGGGCCAGCCCGGCAGTGGCCCTGATACGACTGATCAATCGGATTGAACGGGATGTCGGCGTCACCGCGTCCATCGGCCTCAGCTACAACAAGTTCCTCGCCAAACTGGCTTCCGATATGAATAAGCCGCGCGGCTTTGCCATTATCGGCAAGGCTGAAGCACTCGATTTCCTCGATACGCAGCCCGTGACGCGCATCTGGGGCGTCGGCAAGGCCACACACCGCAAATTGGCCTCAGACGGCCTGCAGACCATCGGCCAGCTTCGTTCCGTCGACGAAAAACGCCTTGTCACACGCTACGGCGCCATGGGTCTGCGTCTGGCCCGGTTCAGCCGGGGTGAGGACAACCGTTCGGTCACACCACATTCCCTGCCGAAGAACATTTCAAACGAGACAACTTTCTTCGAAGACATTTCCGAGCCGGATGAACTCAAACGCCGCCTCTGGCCGCTATGCGAGAAACTGTCGGGACGTGTGAAGACCCGTGACCTTTCGGGCCGTACAGTCACCCTGAAACTGAAAACTTCAGCCTTCAAGACGCTCACCCGCTCTCAGGCTTTGCCCTCTCCCACGCAATTGGCAGAAACCCTGTTCCGTTGCGGGGAAACACTTGTCGATCGGGCCATCGACGGCGCGCCGGCCGGCAGCCGGTTTCGCCTGATCGGAATCGGTCTCTCCAATTTCTCTGATGCTCTTGAAGCCGACCCGCCCGATCTCGCAGACCCGGACGCTGCACACCGCAAACGTATCGAACAAGTTATGGACGAAGTGCGCGGAAAGCTCGGCAGCAGGGCGATTACAAAGGGGCGCGGCCTCAAGCCCGGTGCACAAAAAGCCGGGAAAGAACCGACCTGACTAGCCGCATTTCGGACGGGCAATTTCCTCGATCTTCACAAGCGCAGCGACAAGCGTGAAGTCGCCGTAGTCGAACTCGAACCTGCGTACGACACCGTTTTCCTGCAGCAACTGGGTCATCTCGAACTCCGGCGCTTCATTTCCCGAAGTTGCAGCCTGCCCATCAAACATCGCGAGGCGAACCAACCACCAATTGGCATCACTGAGCTTGCCGAACGTATTCTGCGCACCGTCCTCTGGTTTGCGCG
The DNA here is from genome assembly GCA_018666195.1 of Alphaproteobacteria bacterium. Taxonomy (GTDB): domain Bacteria; phylum Pseudomonadota; class Alphaproteobacteria; order UBA6615; family UBA6615; genus JABJAG01. The sequence goes on along the minus strand of JABJAG010000105.1, from coordinate 14,716 downwards.
ACGTCCCGAGAATGAGCGAATTTGCGGCCATGGGTGAAATCTCTGGCTGAGATCCATCAAAATAGTAGCTGAAGGCGCGACGTTCACCACGCGCGGCAGCCTCAAGCACCTCGATCGTATGTTCAAACGGAAACACGGTATTTCCAGGAAGATCGAGCACCAGACCGCGTGGCTCGCTATACCTTGCCATGCCCGGCAGGCCCGGGCCGGGTCGTTTGGCTTTGCCGCGCACCAACTCGACTGTTTCGCCCCCGATTTTCGTTTCGGAATCGAACGAATAGGCCTTGCCATCCAGACTTTCAAAACTGGTCATCGTCACTTCGGATGCGATCGGCTCTCCCTCGCCCGGAGCCATGCTGACGATCAGCCGCTGGTTTGTGGTCCAGCCTCTGCAAGTCAGACGCCACTCGGCGACCATCCGGCCGCGGGCATCGACGATGTTGGAATTGGCATCAACCCGTCCGATGCTGAGCTCATAAAACGCGGTGTGTGAGGCATGAGTCACACCAGCCAACGCAGAACTGGAGACGCCAGTCAGCGACAGCGCCATCGTGAGACAGGCGCCCGCCAGTGCAGTTTTGTAGAAAGTGTTCATATGGCCTTTTTACCCGAACAACCGGGCAATTTCATGGCAATACGTCAATTCGCGCGGGCAACCTGCACAAAGTCTGATTGTGCCGAAGCCTGCGTGATCGTTCCGCAGGTTTCCGAAACATCACCGGAGGCACAGACCTTCAGGATCCACGCGTCTTCAAAACCCGCCCGCTGCACGTCTTCCAGCGGGGCAGATACAACAACGCGATGCCAGGTCTTGCCATTCGTCTGAACCCGTCGCACTTGCGCATTCAGCCCCGTCTGCTGTTTTGCCAGACCACGAGCATTGTCGAGATATTTGAAGCTGCCAATCACCGATACAACGTGCATTGGGGCCGGGATCACATCGCCCTGGGGGTCAGCCTTCAGGGACGCCAGCTGATAGACCGGAGTTGTCTGATAGGCCGGACGTGGCTTCGGGTTAGCCGTCGCAAACCGCGCGAGGGTTCTCGCTGCAGGTGCGACCTGCCGGGAAACCTTGGCCGGCACGAATGACGCGGTCGGCGCAACGGATGTCACGGCAATCGTATCAGGACCAAATCCTTCAACAAATCCGGCAATCTCCTGCGGCACAGGAAGCGGGTCGGATGGGGTCTGCGCCGACGCGATCTCGGTCGACTGGAGAGTCGTTCCACCCTCAAATGACGCAGCCGTCAGGACAAAGCCGTTGCTGTCATCGAGTTCAAAATCTTCACAGACCTCACGGCCCTGTACGATCCTGAACAATGCGCAATCCTGTTCGGCAACTTCGGAGATCGCGTGATCGGTCACGCTTTTGCCGGACACGATGTAACTCAGACCATCAGCAGCCCATGATGCGACCGTTACCGCCGGTGGCAGTCCGCACCCGCCCAACAGAATCGGTAGCCCGATCATTGCCAAAGATTTTCGCATTACCCAGTCTCCTGCTCGCCTCGACAGGACAATGAACGGGTGCGACTCGATTTGGAAAGCGAAAAATGAGAACAAGCCCGTAAAATATTATATTCATTCAACTTTATGGGTAATCGCAACTCACCTGCGCAACTCGTTAACGATATTTATCGTTTAAAAACAGCGGATTAACTTGAATTGCCTGTGAGTCAAGAAACCATAATATTATTGATATTTTTCAATGGTTTACAAGATAACTCACGGCGCTTCGGTTTTCCCCTGCAATCGCAACCGACTTAGCTGATATCAAGCACCACATTGCCCATATGCTTGGCGGCTTCAACCATCTCATGTGCGGCAACGATGTCGTCCAGCGAGAACCGCTGGGCGATGGTCGTCTTGAGGCTGCCATCGGCGAGCATCTTGTTCAGTGCCGCAACACCTTCATCGCGCTGTGCATCGTCGATCGTATAAACGATGAACCATTTGAGTGAAGCCCATTTAACGATGAAATCCTGCGCCGGAACACTCGCTGTCAGGTCATTGGTGCCATAAACGATCACCGTGCCGCGCGGGGCCAGAATCTGGCCATACAGCGGCGCATTGGCGGAGATGTTCAACTCGACGATACGGTCCGCCCCCTGCCCGTCGGTCATGGCCAGAATACGCTCGGGCACATCTTCGGTGCGGTAGTTCACCACCTCGTCGGCACCGGCGTCGCGCACATAGTCGGCCTTTTCATCGGAACTGACCGTGGTGATCACCCGCGCACCATTGGCCTTGGCGACCTGAATGGCGTGATGACCGACTGCGCCTGCGCCGCCCTGCACCAGGATTGTCTGACCATCGACGGGGCCGTCGAACATCACCGCGCGATGGGCCGTCAGGAATGGAATGCCAAAACACGCAGCTTCGGCCATGTCGGCGCCGTCGGGCAGATCGATCACATATTTGGAGCCGGTGCAGATATATTCCGCAGCCGTACCAAACGGGCGCATCCACTGGCCGTTCATCAGCCAGACGCGTTTGCCGACCCGGCCGGCATCCACACCATCACCCACGGCGTCGATCACCCCCGCACCATCGCTCTGGGGAATGATCAGCGGGAACGGGATGGCGCCACCGCGGCCACGCAGGCGGGCCTTCCAGTCTGACGGGTTCACACCAGAGGTCTGCAGTTTCACGCGCACTTCGCCCGGGCCGGGTTCCGGTGTGGCCTGTTCACCAACGCTCAGAACGTCTTTGGCCGGTCCGAGTGTGTCATAGAATGCTGCGCGCATGATCTGCTCCCCTGATGTCTTGTTGTGTTGCGCGAGATATAGGGCAGCCAGGCGCAGATGACCACTGTCAGATGTCATGTTGAGGCCCATCTTCTGGATAGACTGTTGTCCCGCATGGCAGCAGCCTGTCTTCCCGACCACCACATGATCAGCCTGATGGTCTCCGCAGCGCTGTGGGAGCTCGCCTTCCTGGCCTTTATCGTGTTGCACGCCAAAGCCTTGCTGACAGACCACCGCTAAAACAGCCGCTGCCGGCCCCGCTTGCGGATCCGGGCTTTCACCGGCCACTGGAGAAGCTCCCAGACGGCCCAGCCCAACGCCAGCCCCAGGCCTGCATAAACGAGGCTGGCAAAATCCAGCGGCATCGCAGGGGTAAAGGCGTCCATGGTCGCCCGTGCAATTTCCCGGTCCGCCTGCAGGCCCATCGTGACGGGACGCCAGAGCGGATGGGCGTCTGTGAGTGCTGCCCGGCTGGCCTCCAGGTCATTCAGGCGGATTGTAAACGCGTCAACCAGCCTCTCGCGTGAACCATCATCGGTAACCACCCGCGCGGTCGCCCCGTCGCGCAGTTCGCTGACCGTGCGCCGGGCCTCATCGATATGGCCGCCCAAGCGCTGAAGATAAGCCTGCACTAACGCCGGCCCCTGCGCGCCACCTGCCGCGAAGACCGCCGCCACACCGGCACCAAACAGCGTCACAATTTTTGCACAGGCCCATCGCATGACGCGAGTGTGGGTGCCAATTGCGGCAAGTCTGTGAAGAAAGCTGACGGTTACCCGGCTTGTGCGAGACCTTTTTCCACCCTGCCAAGCAGGAAGCGCGCCCGTTCGACGCCCTGGTCCAGAGCCCGGGACAACCATGATCGTGCCATGGTCAGGTCGCGCGGCACGCCTCGGCCTTCAAAATACAGCGCACCCAGATGGAATTGCGCCATTGGTGTGCCGGCTTCGGCCAGCGGCTGCCATAGCTCATAAGCCCGCGCGTAATCCTGCGCATCATAGGCACGTGCGCCCGCACCCAATGCGTCAGCACCCGGCGCGTCCGGTTCAGCAACAGCCTGTTCCGGCATGACCGGTTCCGGCGTCGCCTGCAGGACCGCTTCCGTCGGTGTGAAACTCTCAACCGGTGCAAGTGAGGCGTCCAACGCAGCAAGGGATTCCCTCGCCGCCGCCAGATCATCAGCGATCCGCGTGATCTCCCGCCCCAGTATCGCGCGCCGGGACGCATAGGCGTTGCGCAGCGCGAGATTGCGGGTCTGCGACGCATCGAGACGCGCCTGCATCACCGTGTTGGGCTGCATGGTCGCCAATCCGCGGGTCAGGCCGGATGCGCTGCCAGCAAACAGCACGGGTTCGGGATCCAGTCGTGAGAAGGGCTGCCCGGACCCGGTGGGCCCCTCCGCGGCGAGATCGCCACAGCCTTGCCCAGGGCGCGTGTGAGATGGGTTATCTCCCGCCGCAGGACGTCTCTCTCGGCCGCAATTCGGGTCTCGACCCGGAACTGCATCATCCGCGCGTCCGAGACGGCTTGACGGGCCGAAAGCGCAACATCGGCTGACGGCCGCGCGGCAAGCTGTGTTTTCAGTTTTGAAACGGTCTCCCGGTGGCTGGCCCGCAGCGCGCTGACCTCCGCCCCGGCCCGACGCTGGGTGTCCGTCAGGCGCGCCTGCATGTCTGCCAGACGTCGCTGCAACGCCGCGATCTCACGCTGCGCGGCGGCGCCATCCATCGCCCGCTGCGCTTTTGCCATCGGGGTCGCCGCGCGATTGACCCGGGCGCCCTGGCTGGAAACCGGGTCATCGCCCGCGCCGGACAAAATCCCCTCGATCCGTGCGCGCAAGCGGGCATCTTCGGCCGATCGCTTTGAAATTGCCTCGTAAGTTTCCATCGATATCCCGGCCTGATCGATCGCGTCGTGCATCCGTGCGCGCATCTCGTCAAACAAGGCTTCAGCGCGTTCGGCGCGTTCGGCGATATTCGCGGCCGTAACCCGGGGCATATATTTGTCGCGCAAGGCCCCAACCTGCTGCGCGGCCGCTACAAAAGCGGTCAATGTCGGGGTGTCAAACATGCTGTCAGCGGCACTTTCTGACGCCAGCACCGGGGATACACCGCTGCTCGCGCTGGTTTGCGTGTATCCGCCGGCCGATTGCGCAAGCGCACCCGTGCCATGCAACAGCATCATCACGCCCAGCGCGATCCCCGCTCCGGTGAACACCGCCCGCGCAAATGATTCTGGTCCCGCCATCCTGCTTCTCCCAAACTTTGCGCAAAGCGCCGTTTGCCTGACCGACGTCCACACAGCACGTCGCATTCCACCACGATGCCGGTGGCAGGCTTATGGGAGCGTTAAGAATTGGGAAAGTTTTAGGAAATTGGGCGAAAGCCGCGTTCGCTGGCGCGTCAGCCTGCCCGTTCCAGATGCGCGAACAGCGCCGCGTCGAACTGCGCCGGGTTTTCCAGGTTGGAGATATGCGAGGCCGGCTCGACGATCACACATTCCGATCCCGGCACCCCGGCCTGCATCTCGCGGGAGCATTCCGGCGGGGTGCTGCCATCGCTGGCCCCGGTCATGAACAGGCTCGGCACGGCAATCTCGCCCAGCCGGGGCAGATAATTCAGGCCCTGCAGGGCACCGGCGCAGCCGGTATATCCATCCACGGAGGTCTCGCGGATCATTTTGCGCACATGGTCCAGCACCGGCGCGTTGGCCGCGACCTTCTGAAAATCTTCGGTGAACCAACGCGCCACGGTCGGCTCAACCAGCGCTTCCATGCCCTTCTCCCGGGCCAGCGCAATGCGGTCCACCCAGGGTGCGGCCCATTCCGGATTGGCAAACGGGCGCGCATCGCACGCAGCAAGGCTCAGCAGCCGGTCGCCATGTTCGATCGCCACGCCCAGCCCGGTCATGCCGCCCAGCGACAGCCCGATATAGTGGGCCTTGTCCACGCCCACGGCATCCATCAGGGCGATCACATCCCCCACCAGAACATCAAAGCTGTAGGGCGCGGGAGAGGCTTCCGTCTGGCCATGGCCACGGGTGTCGTAACGCAGGATGCGGTAGCGATCTTTCAGCTGCGCCACTTCCGTGTCCCACATGGTCACATCGGTGGTCAGGGAGTTGGAGAACATGATCCAGGGCGCGCCGTCTCCAGACGGCCCGTCGATCTCATAGCGAAAGTTGATGCCGTTCAGTTCGATGTTCATCGCGCAAACCCGTTCCGGAAAATAATGAAAACTGCGCCCGCACTCTAACGGCCCGGACCGGTCAGAACTAGGCGTTCGCAGCCATCTTTGCCGATATTTTCGCCCGCCACTCCTCGGCCATCATAAAGCCGTCCGTCTCCCGGCAATGGGCTTCGGTCTGCGCGCGCACATCTGCGGCAGGCTGGGTCAGGTCCATGTTGTGGGCGTGGGGCTGGGGCACGTACCACGGCGTGTGGGTGTAGCACTCGATCCGGTTGCCATCGACATCGTGGAAATAGAACGACCACGCATTGCCATGGGTAATTTCCCGGCCAATATCCTGCCCGGCCCCGGTGATCCGTGCATGCAGCGCCTGCAGTTCCTCCAGCGAGCCCAACACGAACGAAATCTGCTGGGCGATAAACTTGCCCTCACCTTCCGCCTCCGGCGCATCACCCGGCTGCACCAGAACAAACTGGTGATGCTCGTGAGGATCATTGGACATGAACACAATCCGCGACGGCGGGTCGCCATAAGTGCCCTCGTCCGTGATCGTCAGCCCCATGGGCCCGGTATAGAAATCGAGCATCGGCCCGATATCGCGGGTGAAAAGCCCCATATGGGCGAGTTTTGGTGTGGGTGCAGCGGTCATGAGCTTCTCCGTTAACTGATCTGACCAGCATTATATCCGGTCAAACGACCTCCAGGTCCAGAGTCAGCGAAAGCAGGTCAGGATTACGCCTTCGGCAGCACCTTGCGCAGGTGCAACTCCCGCAGGCGCTCGTCGGGCACTTCGGCGGGCGCGTTCATCATCAAATCTTCGGCGCGCTGGTTCATCGGGAAGGCGATCACCTCGCGGATGTTCGGCTCGTCGGCGATCAGCATGACGATGCGGTCGATGCCGGGTGCGGAACCGCCATGGGGCGGGGCGCCGAAGCGGAAGGCGTTGAACATGCCTGCGAATTCGGTCTCCACCACTTCGCGGTCATAGCCCGCGATCTCAAAGGCTTTCAGCATGATGTCCGGGCGATGGTTCCGGATTGCGCCCGATGACAGCTCGATGCCGTTGCAGACGATGTCGTACTGGTAAGCCAGAATATCCAGCGGATCCATGGTCTCCAGCGCTTCCATCTCGCCCTGGGGCATGGAGAACGGGTTGTGAGAGAATTCGATCTTGCCGGTGTCCTTGTCGGCCTCGAACATCGGGTAATCGACGATCCAGCAGAAGTCGTAGCGGCCCTGGGCGATCAGATCGAGGTCTTCACCGATCTTCGTGCGTGCCTTGCCGGCCAGATCAGCCGCCGTGCCTGCATCACCTGCCGAGAAGAACACCGCATCGCCGTCCTTGGCGCCGGTGGCGGCCTTCAGGGCGTCCAGACGGTCGCCGGTGATGAACTTGGCAATCGGGCCCTTGCCCGCGCCGTCCTCGAGAATGATGTAGCCCAGCCCCGGCGCGCCTTCGTCGCGGGCCCAGTCGTTCAGCTTGTCGAACCAGCTGCGCGGCTGTGCGCCGGCACCCGGTGCGGGAATGGCACGCACCGTGCCGCCCTTGGCCACCAGACCGGAGAAAATCTTGAAGTCCGAACCCACAAACACATCCGGCACGTCTGCAATGATAATCGGGTTGCGCAGATCGGGCTTGTCATTGCCGTATTTCAGCATCGAATCCGCATAGGCAATGCGCGGGAACGGCGTGGAGGTCACCGGCCACGGGGTCTCGCGGTTGAAGCCCGCGAATTCCTCGAACACACCGGCGATCACCGGCTCGATGGCGTTGAACACGTCTTCCTGAGTGGCGAACGCCATCTCGAAATCGAGCTGATAGAACTCACCCGGCGAACGGTCGGCGCGGGCGTCCTCATCGCGAAAACACGGTGCAATCTGGAAGTACTTGTCGACACCGGCCACCATCAGCAGCTGCTTGAACTGTTGCGGGGCCTGGGGCAGCGCGTAGAACTTGCCCGGGTGCAGACGGGACGGCACCAGATAGTCCCGCGCGCCTTCGGGCGACGAGGCCGTCAGGATCGGGGTCTGAAATTCCTTGAACCCACCCTCGATCATCCGGCGACGGATCGAGGAAATCACATCAGAACGCAGCAGGATGTTGCGCGCAACCTTTTCGCGGCGCAAATCCAGATAGCGGTAACGCAGGCGAATTTCCTCGCCGGAATCTTCATCCGAATTGACCTGCAGCGGCAGCACATCGGCGGGAGATTCAACCGTCACTTCAGCGACCTGCACCTCGATGCGCCCGGTCGGAATTGCATCATTGATGGTCTCGTCCGAACGCGCCACAACCGGGCCGGAAATCGTCAGCACCGATTCCACCCGGGCCGTCTCCACCGTTTCAAAGATCGGGCTGGAAGTATCAATCACGCACTGGGTGATGCCAAACGGGTCGCGCAGGTCAACAAACAGCAGATTGCCATGGTCGCGCTTGCGATGAACCCAGCCCGAGAGACGTACGGTCTCACCAGCGTTGGTGTCGCGCAATTCGCCGCAATTGTGTGATCGATACGGATGCATGATGGCTCTCGGAATCTGTTGGTTTTTCAAGGTGTACGGGCGCTGGCCAATGGCCACGGAACACAGGTGCATGTCAAGGGTCGGCACGGCGCGCGCAACCCGACCCATCGTCAACCCACAGACAACAGAGCTGGCTAGAACCTCATGCTAAGCTTGTCGAAGCATGAGCTTGCGCCCTCGTCCTTCGACAGGCTCAGGATGAGGGCGGCCCGGGACCGAGACGAGACACCCAGCCATGAGGGCTCCGTGCGTCTCTTCGTGTCACCCGGCATCATCGACCACGTGGATGCCCGCAACAAGTGCGGGCATGACGGGCAAAACAAGATTCGTCATGGCCGGACGTGTTCCGGCCATCCACGTCCATGGGACACGCCTTCCCGCCCCGAATGATTTCCTGTAGAAACGCGGCCATGAAAGTCATCACCAATACCGGCGCTCTCGCCGCGTTCTGCGAGGCGCTGTCCAGCGCCGAATACATCACCGTCGATACCGAGTTCATGCGCGAGAGCACGTTCTGGCCGATCCTCTGCCTTGTGCAGGTCGCTGGCCCGGATGACGAGGCGATCATTGACCCGCTGGCCGATGGCATCGACCTGCAGCCGCTATACGACCTGATCGCCAATGAAAGCGTGCTCAAGGTGATGCACGCGGCATCTCAGGACATCGAAATTTTCCACCATGAAGGCGGTGTCACACCACAGCCGCTCTTCGACACCCAGATCGCGGCCATGGTCGCCGGGTTTGGGGACCAGGTCGGCTATGAAGGTCTGATTTCCAAGCTCGCCAAGGTTAGTCTGGACAAGGCCAGCCGGTTCACGGACTGGTCCCAGCGACCGCTCACCGAGTCACAGCTTGATTACGCGATTGCCGATGTCACCCATCTGCGCGTGGCCTATGAAAAGCTCCGTGCCCGGATCGAGGAAAACGGCCGTATCGCATGGGTTGAGCAGGAAATGGTCAAACTGGCCGCCCCGGAAAAATACGAAGTCCGGCCCGAAGAAGCCTGGCGTCGGCTCAAGCCAAAACGGGCGCAGGCGCGTTATCTGGCGGTACTTCAGGCCGTTGCTGCCTGGCGTGACCGGGAAGCGATGACACGGGATCAACCGCGCAACCGTATCCTGCGAGATGACGTGCTCTCCCAGATCGCGGCCCGCCCGCCCGACAACCCCAAGGCCCTGTCGCGCGTGCGCGGTATTCCCAAAGGCTTTGTTGACGGCAAGATGGGTCGCGGACTGATGGACGCCGTGGAGACCGGACGCAATTTGCCGGAGAACGAAGCCCCGGAATTGCCGCCTGTTGTCGATCTGCCGTCAGGCGCTGGTCCGCTGATGGATCTGCTCAAGGTGTTGCTGAAATTTAAATGCGACACCCACGACGTGGCTCAGAAACTTGTTGCGACCGTGGCCGAACTGGAAGCCATTGCCGCCGATGACAATGCGGATGTTGCTGCCTTGCAGGGATGGCGCCGCGAAATCTTTGGTGATGACGCGTTGCGCCTGAAACACGGTGAGATCGCCCTTGGCGCAGGCCGTGGCAAAGTGCAGATGGTGGAGATTGGCAACTAGCCGCGTTCCCAAACCAGGCCCTGAGCCTGACGAAGAACGAGGGCAATAAGCTCATACTTCGACGAGATCAGCAGTCGGGAGACGCGCCAGCGCGCCTAAAGCCCCGTGCCCTCGATCCGAGGCTCCCGGTCGAACTGATTGGCCAGCTTGTTGAACCGGTTGCGCACCACATCACCAACCAGTGCTGCGTTCCCATCCTTCATTTTCAGGGTGAGACGCGTATCCGAAAGCTTCAGCGTGGCACCTTCAAGCAGGCGTGCATTGCCAGCCGTCAGAGTCTCGGCCATGCGCAGCGCCGCCCCCAGACGCCGGGACCAAAGGATGTCGCTCTCGCTGAGGAGCGCTTCAGCCGTTCGCAACGCCTGATCGTTCATCCGGCCGCCATAGCGCCGGTACACGGCCAGCGCGATCCGGGTCTTGTCCACATGGGTCACGCCAAGGAGCGACAAGCGGAGGATCCGAAAGTAAACCTGCTCCGCGCGGTAATCGGGATGTTCGTGCCAGCCAATATCGCCCAACAGACAGGCCGCCCGACGCAACCGTTTTTCGGTCGCGCTTTCATCAGGAAACAGCGGTGCGACCCAATCGAACATGGCGTCACCAACGCCGGCAAAACGGCTCTCGCGAGACGCCACATCCTCGCTCGCGACAATCAGCGGGTCTTCGTTCTTCGCGCGGTCGTCGAGCATGTCGAACACCCGGCCCTCACGAATGCCCAGCGCCGAGAACACGATCTGTTCCGCGCCCGATTCCAGGATCAGGCGCCGCAGCACAGCGGCAGCAATTGGCAGCGTGGTGGCACGCGCCTTGGGCACCGCATCAATGCGAGCCAGCGTCGAAGCACCAAGCCCGGCCACAACGTCACAGAACTCCGCGGCTTCAACGCCGCCAATGGTGTAATTGTGAATTACCCGCAACGGATAGCCAGTCTGGACCATGTGCAAACGCGCCAATGCGCGCCATGCGCCGCCAACAATATAGATCGCCCCGCCCTTCACGGCGGTCTGCATCCAGGAGACAGTCTCGAGCACCTCATCGACCCGTTCGGCAACTTTCACGCGGTCATCGCCAACCGATGCGAGCAACCGCAGGGGGCCGAGTGGCAGGGTGACATATTCCCCCATATTGCCCTTCGAGAGAGCAGCGAGTTCAAGACTGCCACCGCCAAGATCGGCCACCATGCCGCGCGCTTCAGGCAGGCCGCAAACCACCCCTGCCGCGGCCAATCGCGCCTCTTCGTCACCATCAAGCTGTTGTACCGGCCGACCGAATATATCTTCGATTTTTGCAAGAAACGCCGGACCGTCTTCGGCTTCACGCGTCGCTGCAGTCGCCAACAGCGAGGTATCATCAATGTCCATGGAACGGGCAATTGCCGCAAACCGGGGCAAATTGGCCAGGGCCTGTGCGACACCCTCGGGATGCAGTCGCCCCGTGCGGGCCATGTCCCGCCCGATGCCGCAAATCACACGTTCATTGAACACCGCCATGGGTGCGCGCGAACGGTCGCGAAAAATCACCAGACGAATGGAATTCGACCCGATATCGACAACCGCCGCAGGGCGGGCATCCTTGGTGACGGCATTAGGCGCCATGACGATCACCCCAGACCGTGGTCAGTCCGGATGCGCCAGAAGTCGCGGCGCACTGCCCGGTTTCTTCAAAGCGCTGCCCCGCCCGGAAAGGCTGGGATTTGTCATGAAATATTCGTGCGCGCTGAATGGGTCGTGCTCGCCGTTGGTGTCGATCCGGGAGTAAGTGCCGTCGGCCCTCATGTCCCAGCTTTGGGCGCGATCCAGCAGATTCGCAACCATGATCTGATCGAGAATTTGCTGATGCACAGTCCCGTTCTCGATCGGGATCAGAAGTTCGACGCGACGATCCAGATTGCGCGGCATCCAGTCAGCCGAGGAGATGTAAAGTTTGGCGTTTTCATTGGGCAGCTCATCCCCACCGCCAAAGGCGGCAATCCGGGCATGCTCGAGGAACCGACCGATAATGCTTTGCACCTCGATATTGTCACTGAGCCCCGGCACACCGGGTCTCAGGCAGCATATGCCGCGAATGACGAGCTTGATCTCCACACCGGCCTGAGACGCACGATAGAGCGCATCAATGATGTCTCCATCCACCAGGCTGTTGAGCTTGGCCCAGATTTCAGCTGTCCGACCCGCACGCGCGTGTTCGATCTCTTCCTCGATCCCGCGCATCAGGGTTTCCCGCAGCGTCAACGGCGCCACGGATATCTTTTCCAGCGCTTCGGGACGGGCATAGCCGGTCATGTAGTTGAAAATACGCGAGGCATCACGGCACAGCACCGGGTCCTGGGTGAAATAGCTGAGATCGGTATAAATCCGTGCCGTGATCGGATGGTAATTGCCGGTGCCGAAATGCACATAGCTGCGCAACTCCGAAGCTTCCCGGCGGTGTACCAGACTGATCTTGGCGTGGGTCTTGAGGTCGATAAAACCATAGACGATCTGCACGCCCGCGCGCTCAAGCTCGCGCGCCCAGCGGATATTGGCTTCCTCATCAAACCGCGCCTTCAACTCGACCAGCGCTGTGACATTCTTTCCAGCTTCGGCAGCTTCAATCAGGGCACCGACAATCGGCGAGTCTTCCGATGTTCGATAGAGCGTTTGCTTGATCGCCACGACCTGCGGATCACGGGCTGCCTGTCGCAGAAACTGCACGACCACATCAAAGGATTCGAAGGGATGATGGACCACAATGTCCTTCGCCCGGATGGCCGCGAAACAATCCCCCGCAAAGTCACGAATGCGTTCGGGGAAACGAATGTTGAACGGCTGAAACAGCAGATCTGATCGCTCATCAATGATCAGTTCCTTGGTCCGGTCCAGCCCGGGTAGACCATCGAGGACAAACACATCCTCGTCGTCAACATCGCTCTGGCCAACAACAAACTCCCGGAGGCTCTCGGGCATATAATTGTCGAATGTCAGCCGGATCACGGAGCCCCGGCGGCGACGCTTGAGAGCGCTTTCAAACAACCGCACCAGATCTTCGGCTTCTTCGAGCACCTCGATATCACTGTCCCGGATGACCCGAAACGTGCCGTAGCCACGCAGCTCAAAGCCGGGGAAAACCTTTCCCATAAACATCGACACGCAGCGTTCCAACAGCATGAAACGCGGGCGGCTGCCGGGCAAACGGATGAAACGTTCGATCTGGCCGGGTAGCGGCAACAAACCGATCATTTCCCGGTTGTCGGCCGCGCGAAACAAATCCATCACCAGTGCCAAACCAAGATTGGGTATGAACGGGAACGGGTGGGCCGGATCGACGGCCAAGGGGGTGAGCACCGGAAAAATTGTGCTCATGAACCGGCTTTCCAGCCAGACGCTTTCTTCCTCGGTCAACTCGGACGGCTCCACAACTGCAACATCATGTTCACGCAGCTGCTCGACCAGAGACCGCCAGATACGCTGTTGCTCGTCCATCAGAGTACTGGCCCGGGCGTTGATGGCGGCAAGCTGTTCGCCCGGTGACAGTCCATCCTGACTGGGTGTGGACACTCCGGCATCGACCTGCCCTTTCAGGCCGGCGACACGCACCATGTAGAATTCATCGAGGTTGGATGCAGAGATCGACAGAAACCGCAGCCGCTCCAGCAACGGATGGTTCGCGTTCTCGGCCTCTTCGAGCACCCGCTCGTTGAACGCCAGCCAGGACAATTCGCGATTGATGAAACGGCCCGGCGAATCCATGGAGATCGCAGACATCATGTCAGCGATATTCTCCGCGACGGATACTTTGGATTCGATGTCGGATTCAGCCACCACAGGGATCATTTCTTGTCAGGATTGATGCCTGATCCAGAACAGGCACGCTTTCAGGCTACCGCGATCGTAACCTGTCCGCAATTTATGACATCGTCATGACAACGCGAGTATGAATGCGTTCAGGCCTCGATCTGGTCTAGAACCTCACGCACCAGCGGCACTGTGACCGGACGCAGACGCTCCAGTGCGACTGTATCAATCGCCGCCACGATCTGTGAGACGGCCGCAAATGAGCGCTCCATACGCGGCACCAGATATGTCACCACCTCTTCGCCCACGCGCAGCTGGCGATCCCTGAACTGCTTGATCAGAAGCGCGGCCAGCAGGCTGTCATCGGGCGGCGCGATGCCCGAACCCTGCAGGGCCTTCATGCGAGAGGACAAATCCGCAAGCGCCACCGGCCAGTGAGCAGGTGCCGTTTGCGAAGCCAGCAGCAGCGCGCCGTCGGTCTCGAGCACATAATTGTAGAGATGCAGCAGCGCTTCCTCGTCATCCGGGTGGCCGGCCAGTTCCTCGGCGTCGTCCAGAAACAGGGACGCATTCCGGGCGCGAAGCCCTGCCGCGTCCACCGTGCGGACATCTTCGGCGGTGATATGGTCGGCGTTGCTTTTGGCACACCAGACATGCCCCAGATGGGTTTTGCCCGATGCCAGCGGTCCCCAGATCACCAGCGCGCGCGCCGGCCAGTCCGGCCAGCGGTCGATCCACTCCACCGCCTGGGCGTTGCAGTCGGACACCAGGAAATCGGCCCGATCCACCGCCACGCGATGCCCGAGATCGAGGATAAGCTGTTGATTCATCTCACTTTTGACAGGCGGACAATATGGGTCGGCACAGCAGGCGAGGCGACCGGACGTATAGGCTCACCTGTCTCAAATCCTGATCCCTCA
>JABJAG010000104.1 GCA_018666195.1 Alphaproteobacteria bacterium | reverse complement strand
GTCGATTCGACATGGACTAGACGCTTCTCTGATCGCTGCCGATAAGCCCAATATCATCGTCATCTTTTGCGACGATTTGGGCTACGGTGACTTGGGATGTTTCGGACATCCCACCATTAAGCCTCCCAACTTGGACCGCATGGCTGCTGAGGGCGTCAAGCTGACTCAGTTCTATTCGGCGGCACCAGTTTGCACTCCTAGTCGAGCTGCCCTGATGACAGGTCGACTGCCGATTCGAAGCGGAATGTGTAGCGACAAGCGGCGTGTTCTTTTTCCAAACTCCAAAGGTGGCTTGCCCGCATCCGAAGTCACCGTTGCCGAAGGGCTGAGTGCAGCCGGGTACAAAACCGCTTGCTTCGGGAAATGGCATTTGGGGCACTTGCCTCAGTTCTTGCCAACGAACAACGGCTTCGATACCTACTTTGGGATTCCTTATTCGAACGACATGGACCGGCTTCAATCCGCTCCGAAAGGACGCGCCTCGTTCTTGGATCCCAAAAGTGAGTACTGGAACGTCCCACTCATGAAAGACCTGAAGATCGCCGTATCGTTTTCCGACACCGGCAATCTCGATCCTTGGCTTCCGGTTTTCCGGTGCTGCCTCTGCGCTCATCCTGCCCTGTTTCTTTTTGTATCGTTGTGGATGGGAGCCTAACACGCTTTGCCCGGGTGTCATGTATAAGAGCCTTCACAGGCAAGTGATTGCGCAAGGTGCAATCGCGGCCCGCTATCCGACATTCGTCTCCCCCGCTATACTTTTGCGCAAGGCGCGCTGCGCGAAACAAATCCGAATATCGGGGGAGAGATTATGAGCTTACGTGTTGGTGTTGTCGGACTTGGCATTATGGGTGGCGCATTCGCTGCCAATCTTTTGAAGAACGGCTTTCAGGTCACCGGGTTTGATCCGGTCAAATCAAAGGTCACAGCGCTGGTGAAAGCCGGCGGCAAGGCCGGCAAGAGCGCGGCAGATGTTGCCCGCAAGTCAGATGTGATCCTGACCTCCCTCACCTCTGCCAAAATCCTCGAAGCGGTTGTATCCGGCAAAGACGGAATTCTGGCAGGCGCGCATAAAGGCCTCATCGTCATGGAGACTTCGACCCTTGATCCGGCTGACAAGGATCAGGCGCGTCAGACCCTCGCCCAAAAGGGTGCTGTTCTGATGGACAGCCCCGTGAGTGGCGCCGGCAAGCAAGCTGCCGTTGGCGAAATTACGGTCATGGTCAGTGGCGCAAAGAAAAACTTCAAGACGGTCAAACCGGTGCTCGAGGGCTTCAGCATGCTGCAGTATCACGTCGGGCCGTTTGGTGACGGCATGAAGCTGAAGATGCTGATCAACATGCTGATCAGCGTCCACGGCGCGGCCTTTGCGGAGGCAATCACGCTGGCACGTGCGTCCGGCATCGATCTTGATGTCTTTGGTGAAGTGCTCAAGAAATCAGCTGGCAACTCCCGGGTGATCGAGTATCGCGGACCGCTGATGCTGGCCGACGAATACGCCGACCCCAAGGTCAAAACCGCCGACCTGACAGTCATGATCAAGGACAACAACCTGATCGAGGACTATGCCAAGAGCAACAATGCGCCCGTGCCGGTCTTCCAGGCAAGCATGTTCACCGCCTATGCGGCTCTGGCGCAGGGTTATGGCGACGAAGACCCTGGTGTTGTAACCCGCATATACGAGCAGATGGCTGACATCCCGCGCAAAAAGAAGCGGGCACCTGCGAAGCGCAAGAAGTAATGGCGCTCAACGCCGGCGTTATCGGACTGGGCAATATCGGTGGTGGCGTGGCGCGAAACCTCGTAGCTGCCGGACATGCCGTGGTCGGTTTTGACCTCGACCCCGATCGGATTACCGATGCCGGGGCGCAGGAAGCGGTCGATGCGGCAGAGGTTGCCGAACGATCGGACATGGTTGTGCTGGCCGTTGCATCCCTGCCGGCCTGGCGCGCCTCGCTTGCAGCGATCAGTGCCAGCGGCCGCCGCGGCCTGATCGTTGTCGATCTGTGCACCTTCCCGCTGGCGGAAAAGGAATCCGCCCATGAGGAACTCGCACGTGTCGGCATCTATCTGCTGGATTGCCCGGTGAGCGGCGCCCGCCCCCAGGCCGAGTCCGGCGAACTGGCCATGCTGGTGAGCGGCGATGCAGACGCGTTTGCGCGTGCACAACCCGCGCTCGACACCTTCTGTCGCAGCGTGACCCATGTCGGCGCCTATGGCGTCTCCACAAAGATCAAGTTCGTCATCAATTTGATGATTTCAATCCAGAATCTCGCCTGCGCTGAAGCCTTCCTTCTGGCCCGTAAAGCCGGGCTGGATTTACAGCAGATGGCCGACGCGGTGATGGACAGCGCCGCCTATTCGAAGATTTTCGAAGTGCGCGCAGAAAAATGGATCACCGGAGACTACGAAAACCCAACAGCCGAACTGGCGATCCAGTTGAAGGACAAGGACGTCATCCGCGACTTTGCCGCCAACCTCGACTGCCCCACACCGTTGTTTGACGCCACGATGCCCTACTACATTGCGGCGGCCTCCCAGGGGCGTACCAAAGAAGATGCAGCATCCATACTCGCGGTGCTCGAGGCGATGGCGGGATTACCGCGGGATTAAGCGACATCGTCCAAAGCCATGTCTAACTTTGTCATTGCGCGGGGCGAGGGTCTGCGGCAATCCAAAGGGCACGGAACCCCAACATGGATTGCTCCGGCGCTGCGTTCCTTGCAATGACGACGATGGCCTGTGCGCACCGCCTTTGACCACCTTGCGCACTGAATCTATGATCAGAGCCTCAATCCGGGAGAATTCCAATGACCGTAAAATACCATCTGATCAGCTCGTTCACCTGACCATGGGTCCAGCGCGCCGTGATCCTCTTGCGTGCCAAAGAAATTGAGTTCGACGTGACCTACGTCAACCTTCAGGACAAGCCAGACTGGTTCCTGGACATCTCGCCCCATGGCAAGGTCCCCGTACTGAAAGTTGGTGACGAGATTCTTTTTGAATCCAACGCCATTGCCGAATATCTCGATGAAGTGGTGCAGCCCCGACTGCACCCCGAGGATCCGCTGGAGCGCGCCAAGAACCGGGCCTGGACCGATTTCGTGCCGACCTTCGCGGGCGCCCTGACATCGATCCACTATTCGAAGACCCGCGAAGACATGGAAGGCGCACTCACCAACGCCCATGAGAAACTCGCCAAGGTCGAGGGGGCACTGGCAGGCCGGGGCAATGATGGCCCCTATTTCAACGGCCCGGACATTGCGCTGGTCGATGCCGCCTACGCGCCGTTCTTCCAACGCCACCTGTTCGTGGACAAGGTTCTGAAGAACAACATCATCGACGGGTACCCGCTGACAAAAGCCTGGGCGGAAACCCTGCTCTCCGATGAACGGGTGACCGGGGCGGTGCCCGACAATTTTGCAGAAGAGTTCATCGCGGGCATCAAACGACGAGAAGCCTATTCTGCCGGGTTCTTCGATGATGCCAGTGTCGCTGCCGAGTAAAGCGTGAGCAGCCCTGACAATCCCGGTGGCTACCGACCCGACGACCCGCGTTACGGGCTGTCGGGTCAGACGCTGCTGGACTACTACCTGTCGCGCCCGCCGGAGTTCTACGTCCGGAGCCTCTACAAGCCCGGAGCTGCGGACAAACGTGAGCAGGCCATGGAACCGCATCTGGCGCACATGGCCGCCCACCGCGACCAGTTACGCTTTGCCGGACCATTGCTCTCGGATGATGGCCCGCCCCCACTCGGCACCATATCGATCATCAATGTTCCCGACCGCGCTGCTGCGGAAGCATTCGCTGCAGGTGACGGCTTCGCCAAGGCCGGAATGCTGCAGCCGCCCGAGATCATCCGGTTCATCAGTAGCAAGCGTCTGACACAGCTGGACCGGACGCCTGACCCCGAATTGCAGATGTTCATCTGTGAATGTATCGACGGCCCGGATGCCCCGGCCCTGCGCAAACAGAGTGCTGCCGCCCATCACACCTATCAGGGTTCGATCATCGACAAGTATGTCGCCCACGGCCCGCTGCGTTCCGATGACGGGCAGACCCTCATCGGCAGCCTGTTCATCATAGAGGTCGAAGATCGCGCCGCGGCCGAAGACCTTATCGACAATGAACCGATGACACAGGCCGGCGTCTTTGGCGAAATCAACATCTACCGCTGGCGGTACGGGAAGTCCCTCGCCTAGGCCGGAGAACTTCCATGCGCAAGAAAATAGCAATCCTTGGTTCCGGGGCCAATGGCACGGCCATCGGTGTGGATCTGATCCGCGCGGGTCTGGATGTGACACTCATCGACCAGTGGCCCGCCCATGTGGAGGCCCTGCGCGCGAACGGTGCGCGGATCGAGATGCCGGACGAGAACATCGAGCAGGAGGTCGAGGCCTGTCACCTCTGCGATGTCGCAACCTTTACCGAACCCTTCGATATCGTCTTCCTGCTGTTCAAGGCCTATGACACGCCGTGGGCCGCACGATTGATCGAACCCTATCTGGCCGAAGACGGTATTCTGGTCGGGGTGCAGAACGGCATGAGCTACGACGCGATGGTCAATGCCGTGGGCGTCAAACGCGCCATGGCTTGCGTGATCGAGGTTGCCTCCGAACTGCACGAACCCGGCATCATCAAACGCTCTTCACCGCCGGATGGAGGCTCCTGGTTTGCCATCGGCAGCGCCGATCCCGCCACCATTGGGCGGGAACAGGAGGTTGCAGACGTGCTGGGCCATGCCGGTGTCGTCGAAATTTCCGACGACATATTGGCCGCGAAATGGATGAAGCTGGTGAGCAACGCCATGACTCTGGCCACAACGGCACTGGTGGGCCTGCCCATCGACGAAGCTGTGGAACTGCCGGGCATGCGCGAGTTGATGCTCAAGGCTGGTGCGGAAGCCCTGTCCGCGGGCGAAGCTCGCGGGCATGCCATCAAACCGATCTATGGCCTGAAACCCGAGGATATGGAGAACACCAACCAGTTGCTGGAACTGCTGCACGACAAGCTGATGTCCTTCACACGACCGGGGACTTTGACGACGGTCCTGATGGACCACTTGAAAAACCGCCAAAGCGAGACCGGTGACGTCAACGGCGCGGTGGTTGAAACCCTGCGTGATCGCGGCGGGATGGCCCCGGCCAATGCGGCAATCGTGGAAATCACAGAGAGGATCCGGCGCGGCGAAATCGCACCGTCACCGGAAAACCTGGAATTGATCCGCGAACTGGTCGCGACCTAGGAAGGCATCGGCCCGTTCAGGGTTTCTGACAAGCCCTCACCCTGAGCCTGACGAAGGGCGAGGGTGGCATCCTCATTCTTCGGCAAACTCAACATGAGCATATTCAGAGCGAGAGTCGTCTGATCAGGCGAACTCGGTTCGCCCCTTCATCGCATAATCGCCGTCACCATTCGCGATCCAGACTGCCAGAGCATTGTCTGACTCGGGATCGGCGTTGACCGTAAAGGTCTCGGTATCCATGACCGGACGCATCCCGCGAAATTCAAAACGGGAGACACGCCGGTCAGGAATTGAACGACCGGCCAAGCTGACCATCAGGGTTGCCAGCAACGGCCCATGAACAACCAGACCCCCATATCCTTCAACATCACGCGCATAATCTCGATCGTAGTGGATACGATGACCATTGAACGTCAGTGCGGAATAGCGGAACAGCAACGTCGGGTCAGGATCAACCGGCCCGGTCCATCGCGCTTTGCCAGGGGCCGGCTCGCCTGGTCTGCTCGACGCGCCCTCACCCGTGACCTCGCGATAGACGATGTCGTGTTCATCGACAATCGCCAGACCGTCCGAGCCGGACAGCTCATGACGCACGGTGACAAACACCAGCCGTCCCGTTCGTCCTGACTTTTCGGCCACGCTCTCAATCGTGGACACACGGGTTGCAGGCTCTCCCAGACGCAGATCGCCCGGGAATGAGACGCGACTGCCCGCCCACATACGGCGCGCGGGGCCGACCGGCGGCAGAAACCCGCCAAGTGCCGGGTGCCCGTCACGCCCCAAGCCAGAACGTGCGGCGATATCCCAGAAATAGAGCCAGTGCCAGAGCGGCGGCAGCGCATCGCCCTCGCCCAGTGCCCTGCTGCCATCATCGAGCGCCGCCTGCAATGCGACGCAACGCTCCACCTGAATCAGATCGTGCCGCTCTTCTGTGCGGCCAACCCATGCCTGCAGGTCTTGTCCGGTCTCGTCCGACATATCTGTCTCTTAAGCTTCCAGCCGCTCCATGAGTTCGTCTGCCGTGATTGGCAGTTCGATCTCGCGCTTTTCCTTGGCGGACAAATCCATCGCCATGGTGAGCATCAGATTGCGATGTCCCTCGGCTGCCGTCGCATGGGGGGTCTGTTTCTTGTTGTAGATGCGCTGGAACCAGTTGTTGGTTTCCTCGCGCATGGGCCCCCAGAGTTCACCGGCATAGACATCACCCGGTGGGAAGCTCGTCAGAAAATCGACATTGCGCTGGGCCTCGAGGTTCAGACCTTCCGGATTGTACGCCGGGCCCTGCGAATGTTCAGAGGCCAGAATGACATCACGATGGGTGTCCTCGATATCGATCACACCTTCGGTGCCAACGATACCGATCTCCAGCCCATAGACCGCGCCCGGCCAGACCTTTGGCAGCGCCCAGCAGATGTTCATGGAGAACATGCCGCCGTCCTGCATCTGGAACAGGCCAAAGGTTGCGTCCTTCACGCCGAGATCCGTGAGGATTTTCTCGGTCGAACGGGCGTAGACGGAAACCGGCTTGGCCGCGTCCCCCATCAGCCACATGGACATATCCAGACTGTGGGTGCCTGAAACCACCATCGGTGACAGGAAACGCCGATCCTGGGTCAGCCGGGTTTCGCCTGTCGGCGCCATCCGGTTCATGAAGGCGCGCACGGTCGCGGCGGTAAACTCGCCGATCTGACCGCTTTCGATACGTTGCTTCACAACCAGGAAGCGACGACGGAAGCGCTGGGTGTAACCCACGACCGCATCCACGCCGGCGGCCTCGATCGCTGCCAGCACTTGCGCAGATTCCCGTGCATCCGTGGCCAGTGGTTTTTCAATGAAGAGCATATGCCCCTGCTCAATTGCAGCCAGCGTCGGCTCCACATGGGCCCAGGTCGAGGTTGCAATGATCACGGCATCGACTTCGGGACGTGCGATCAGTTCACGAAAATCATTGGAGTAGAAATCAGCATTGATGTCCTCCTTGAGCTGATGTCCGACCTTGTCGTTTACATCGCTCAGGCCGATCCACCCAATGCCAGGGAAATCCCGAGCCAAGGTGGCGCGCATGCGCCCCACAACGCCACAGCCAACGACCGCCAGACCCAATGGCTTTTTCTCAGACATCCTTACCCCTCCAGTAAATTTTGCTTCCCCCAGGCTTTTACGACCCGGTTAGAAAGGACTCTTGCCGCCCTCGCGCGCCAAACTGTCGACCACGACTTTCGAAATGAATCGCATCAGCAACTTCCGATCACCCGTCAACGGTTCACAGGTCAACGTGGCCAGCCATATGACGCGGCCGGTCTTGCTGTCGCGGAGCTCAGCCTTGGCATCGATGGTCTGCCCCAGAGACGAGCGATTGTTACGCCCCGAGCCACCTTCGCGGATCGTATCTCGCAATTCGCTCAGGCCGATATCACTTGAAGATCTGCGATCCCGCGCGCCGCTCCCCTGCGCTTTGTCAATTCCACCGCGAGAGCTAAGCCCAAGAAATGCGGACTGAGATTCAAAATTGAACACCAGGCCGCCATCCTCATTGGTCTTTCGACCGTCATCCCGCAGGGTTTTCAGGAAAGTTTCGCGGAAGGCCAGCGCTTCATCGGTCTTGTCAAAGATATCGACCCAGTAAAATCCGTCAGCAGGAGCGTCATCGAGCACGAAGGTGGAAATGCTTCCCGCACAGACCGGCACGTCGAAGCCTGGGACCGCCTGCCTCTGGGCCTGGGCCAGGGGCGTGGCAAACATCACAAACGTGAGCGAAAGTGCTGCAATTACGAATGGAAATCGCATTCTCAAAAGTACCCCTGAAAACATCCTGCCGTGCCGACAGCTCTGCCCAGTCTAAAGCATGACAAACCGCACAAAAGCTTAATCTCCAACCGTCGGATTGACCGTGGAACTGACCGGACTGACCACGCGCGGCTCGGAACGTGTCTCGCGCCGGGCCAGCAAGGTGGTGCCGACAACAATGACCCCTGCACCAATCCACGTCCAGAATTCCGGAAATTCAAGGAAGACCACATAACCAATGATCGCCGCCCAAACCATACGGGTGAACATCGCGGGTTCTACCAGGCTGATATCCGCCATCCTGTAGGCTTGCACCAACAACAGATGCCCTGTGGTCCCGCAAACACCAATCAGGGCCATCCAGCCCAATTGACCCAGTGTCGGTGTTTGCCAGACAAACAATGCCGGAATCAGCGTGATCGGCGTCATCAGCAGCGTCAGATACGCCACAATGGTCGCCGGCCCTTCGGTGCGGGTCAGCATCTTGGCCACGATCTTGGAATTGGATACTGCGACTGCCGAAAACAGGACCAGCCAGACTCCCGAACTGACTTCAGTAAATCCTGGCCGCACGACAATCAGTCCGCCCACAATCGCCAGCGCGATCCCCAGCCAGCGCACAGGGCCAACATGTTCCTTCAAAAAGAACATCGCGAGCAGCGCCACAAAGACCGGCCCGATGAGACTGACCGCCGTCGCATCCGCGACCGGCATCAGGCTCAGTGCCGTAAACCAGGACAGCATCGCCGCCGAATTCAGAAAAGCACGCCCCACATGCCAGTGGATCTTCGGTGTGCGGAGCACCCCAAACCCCATACGCAAAAAGATCGGAATGAACACGAGCAATCCGAGAAAATTGCGGAAAAATGCAACTTCAAAAGGGTGAATCCCCTCGACATGCGTCACATGGCGAATGGTGTTGTGCATGGTCGCAAAGAACGCACTCGCGATCACCACCAGCAACACGCCACGTAGTCCTTTCGGAATCGCTTCAAGTCGCGCGTTCAGTCCACTCACCAACATGGGAAGAGCCCTCGCGTCGTCACATCATCCATGTATGGCGCGCCAGACCTTCTCGGACGTCGCAGGCATATCGATGGTCTTGACCCCGTATTCCGCCAGGCCATCGACCACCGCATTCATGACAGCAGGCAATGCGCCACTGACGCCCGCCTCGCCAGCACCCTTGGCACCAAGCACATTGGTCTTTGCGGGAACGGGATGGTCGAGGAACTCGATATCCGGCACCTGATCGGCGCGCGGCAGCGCATAATCCATGTAGGAGCCGGTGATGAGCTGACCATCGCTGTCATACACAACATTCTCCATCAGCGCCTGACCAATCCCCTGCACAACACCGCCATGCACCTGTCCGCCCACCAGCAGCGGATTGATGACGTTCCCGAAATCATCGACAACAGTGTATTTCACAACCCCGGTTTCTCCGGTGTTCGGGTCGATCTCGACCTCTGCGATATGCACCCCGTTCGGGAATGCCGACGGGGCTGTGTCATGGACCAACTGCACATCAAGACTGTCTGGCAACCCGTTCGCGCCGGCCAATTCACGCGCTTTCCCGGCGAGGTCGAGCAGATTGATCGAGCGATCCGTGCCGGAAATGCGGAAGTCCCCGTCTGCGAACTCGATATCCTCGACCGCGGCTTCCAGCACGTGACCCGCAACAGCTTTGCCCTTCTCGACGACTTCTGCTGCGGCCTCGTAGAACGCGCCGCCAGCCGCGACGACCGAGCGTGACCCGCCTGTACCTCCGCCCACAAGCAATTCGTCGGAATCACCCTGCAAGAGATCGATCTGATCGAACGGAATGCCCAGCCGGGCGCTGACGATCTGGCCGAAGGTCGACCGATGTCCCTGTCCGTAGTCCAGCGTGCCCGAAACCATCGTCACCCGGCCATCTTCGCCAAAGCGAATGCCGCCATTTTCCTTGCCGGCCGGCGCCGTCACTTCAAGATAGGAACACACGCCAAGGCCGCGCTTCATTCCGCGTTTTTCTGAATCGGCCCGCCGTCCTGCAAATCCCGCCCAGTCGCTGGCAGCGACGGCCTGGACAAGCATGGCTTCAAAATCACCACTGTCGATGACCTGACCGCTGGCGGCAGTGAAGGGAAAGTCTGAATTGGGAATCAGATTGCGGCGTCGGATCTGGATCGGATCGATGCCCATCTCCCGGGCTGCGGTATCCACCAGACGTTCCATGATGAAATTGCCTTCGGGACGTCCGGCACCGCGATACGCGCCCACATAGACCGTGTTGGTGAAGACGCAGCGCATATTCACGTCGATCGCCGGCGTGGTGTACATGCAAGGCAGGTTCTTGCCAATATTCACCGACTGCGAGAGCGGCCCGGTCCCCGTCAGATAGCCGCCCATATTCGCCAGTCCGGTGACCCGTACGGCCAGAAACTTGCCATCCTTGTCGAGAGCCAGTTCGGCTTCGAACTGACTGGCACGGCCCTGATGATCCGACAGGCAGCTTTCGCTGCGATCTGCGGTCCATTTGACAGGACGACCGAGTTGCTTCGCGGCCAGCATGATCACCGGATACTCGTGATACGGCATGGCCTTCATACCGAAGGAACCGCCCACATCGCTGGTGAACACGTGAATCTTCTCGGGTTCCACATTGAAAATGGCGCCGGCCAAGATGTTGCGCATTCCCATCACACCCTGAGAACACACATGCAGGATGTAGCGGTCATCATCCGTATCGAAATCAGCAACCGCTGCCCGTGGCTCCATCGCTGAGACAAAGCAGCGATTGTTATCAAGATGCAGCGTGGTCACGTGGGCGGCCTCTGCAAACGCCGTAGCTGTGGCCTCCGCATCACCCATCTGGAAATCCAGACATACATTGTTCGGCGCTTCCTCGTGCAACGGCGGCGTACCGAGCCGCACGGCATCTTCCGAGTTCGTGACCGGCGGCAATGGCGTCACATCAAGTTCCACGAGTTCAGCCGCATCACGGGCCTGCGCCACGCTTTCAGCAATGATGGCGACAATCGGCTCCCCAACATGACGTACACGGCCTGTGGCCAGGATCGGCCTCGCCGG
Source organism: Alphaproteobacteria bacterium (assembly GCA_018666195.1). Lineage (GTDB taxonomy): Bacteria > Pseudomonadota > Alphaproteobacteria > UBA6615 > UBA6615 > JABJAG01. The sequence continues at coordinate 71 of JABJAG010000104.1, read as the reverse complement.
CTTGATCAGCGGGACGCCATCCTTGCTTTTGAGCGGAAGGTTATTCGGCAATGTGCCCAGATCAGCCGCCT
>JABJAG010000103.1 GCA_018666195.1 Alphaproteobacteria bacterium | reverse complement strand
CCAGATTCCCTAGAAGTTCAGGCCACTCTCGCGGGCGGCCTCCGCCAGGGCTTTGACCCGGCCATGAAAAAGATACGCCCCACGATCGAACACAACATCCGAAACGCCGGCATCTTTGGCGCGCGTGGCAATCAATTTGCCTACTTCGCTCGCGCCGTCGACATTCCAGCCCTTACCGGATTTGAATTCCTTGTCCTTCGAAGATGCGGCCGCAAGAGTACACCCTTGCTTGTCGTCGATGATCTGGGCGTAGATATGTCGTCCGGAGCGGAAAACACTCAGCCGAGGCCGTTCGCTCTTGGCGACACGACGAAGCTTTGCACGCACGCGACTGCGGCGGCGAATAGCCAGGTTGCGCGGGTTCGACGTCATTTTTTCTTACCTTCCTTACGCAGAATCTGCTCATCCCGATAACGAACGCCCTTACCCTTATAGGGTTCCGGCTTCCGATAACTACGGATCTTGGCTGCGACCTGACCAACGGCCTGTTTGTCCGTGCCAGAAATTACGATGGTCGTCTGTCCTTCACACGCGATCGTAATTCCCTCCGGAATGGGGAAATTCACATCGTGGGAAAAACCGAGCTGCAGGTTCAGGTTCTTCCCCTGAACAGCGGCACGATAACCAACACCAGTGATGTCGAGTGTTCTGGTGAAACCCTCGGTGACGCCGGCGACAATATTCCCGACCAGTGCACGGGACGTGCCCCAAGCCATGCGCGTACGCTTGTTGTTCGAGCGAGGCTTGAAAACGATAGAACCGTCTTCCTGCATCACTTCAATATCTGCCGGGATATTGACCGAAAGCTCACCCAGCTTACCCTTGGCCGATACCGTCTGACCGGAAACCTGTACTTCGGCTCCATCAGGGATAACGACCGGGCTGTTACCTACACGTGACATTATCTATGTCTCCTCAAACCGTGCCGCTGTCTAGAAGACGTGGCACAGAACCTCGCCGCCGACATTTTCCGCGCGCGCTGTCTGATCAGACACCACACCCTTCGGTGTCGAGAGGATCGAAATCCCCAATCCGCCATAGACCTGACGCAGATCGCGGATTTTCGAATAAACACGCCGACCAGGACGGGATACACGCTTGATCTCGCGGATCACTGGTGTGCCTTCCTGATACTTCAACTCGATTGTGATTTCTGAAATTCCCGTACGCAGTTCGGCCACGCTGTAACCGCGGATAAACCCTTCCTGCTGTAGAACTTCCAGGACACGCTCGCGCAACTTGGAAGCGGGCGAAATAACCGAAGAATGTCCAGCGCGCTGTCCGTTACGGATGCGGGTCAGCATATCTCCGAGTGGATCTGTCATGCTCATGATCGCGTTCCCTCTACCAGCTTGACTTCAAGAGACCTGGAATCAGGCCATTCGAACCAAGCTCGCGAAGCGCGAGACGCGACATCCGAAACTTGCGATAGTACCCGCGCGGACGGCCGGTCACTTCACAACGATTGCGAATTCGGGTCTTCGAAGAATTGCGCGGCAGTTTTGCCAGCTTCATACGTGCTGCAAAACGCTCTTCAGGCTGACGCGAAGTGTCTTTCGCAATCGCCTTCAGTGCAGCACGTTTATCCGCAAACTGGAGAACCAGTTTTTGGCGCCGCTTATTCTTCTGAATCGCACTTTGTTTAGCCATATCGTCTTGTCTCCTGACCGACGTTTAATCGCGGAACGGAAAATCAAAGGCGCGCAACAATTCGCGGGCCTCATCATCCGTATTCGCCGTCGTGCAAATGATCACATCCATGCCGCGGATGTCGTCAATTTCGTCATAATTGATTTCCGGGAACACAATCTGCTCCCGCAAACCCATCGAATAATTGCCACGCCCATCAAAACTGGTCGGACGCAAGCCACGAAAATCGCGAACGCGCGGCAAAGCGATCGTCACCAGACGATCAAAAAACTCAAACATGCGTTCGCGTCGCAAGGTTACCTTGCAACCGATCGGCATGCCTTCGCGCAACTTGAAGTTGGCGACCGAAGTCTTGGCCCGGGTAATCAGCGGGGCCTGTCCGGCAATGCGCGCCATCTCATTGGTCGCAGTGTCGACTTTCTTTGAATCCGTCGCTGCCTCACCAAGCCCCATGTTCAGGACAATCTTGTCCAAACGCGGGATCGCGAGGTCATTCGTGTAGTCGAAATGCTCTTTGAGCTTCGGCTTCACGGTGCTTTCGTAATGTTCTGCCAATCGCGTAGTCATCTCTCACCTATCAATCAATGACTTCGCCGGATCGCTTGGCAAAGCGAACCTTGCGGCCATCATCGAGCGTCTTGTAGCCAACGCGGGTTGGCTTGCTTGTATCAGGGTCAATCAGAGATACGTTCGATGCATGCAGCATCGCTTCGTACTGATTGATACCACCAGGAGAAGTCTGGGTGGCGCGCTCATGACGCTTCACCATATTCACACCCTGAACAAGAACGCGATTGCGCTCGAGATCAACGCGCAGAACTTCGCCCGATTTACCCTTTTCACGTCCCGTCAGGACAACGACCTGGTCGCCCTTTTTGATACGCATTTTGATTTTCGCGTTTGTCGCCATTACAGAACCTCCGGCGCCAGCGAGATGATCTTCATATACCGGCGGGCACGCAGCTCACGTGTAACCGGTCCGAAAATGCGGGTCCCGATGGGCTCGCCCTGCGGATTGATCAAAACTGCTGCATTGCTGTCAAAGCGGATAGTGCTTCCATCCGAGCGAGAAATGTCCTTCTTCGTACGTACGATGACAGCACGATGAATTTCACCCTTCTTTACTCGGCCGCGCGGGATCGCTTCCTTAATGGAAACGACGATGACATCGCCAACACCGGCTGTCATACGCTTGGAACCACCCAGCACCTTGATGCACTGCACCCGGCGCGCGCCGCTATTGTCAGCGACTTCCAGGTTGGTCTGCATCTGAATCATTAGCTTCTGTCCTTCAAATACCCAAAGCGTAAAGCCTTAGGCGTCGACCTTTTCGATAACTTCAAAACGCTTGCTCTTGGAAATCGGGCGGCATTCACGAATGCGGACCTGATCGCCGATCTCAAGCGTATTGGTTTCGTCATGCGCCGCAATCTTCTTGGATTGGGTCATGAATTTCTTGTAGAGCGGATGTTTCACTCGGCGATCGACCTGTACGGTCACCGACTTCTCCATCTTATTGCTCACCACTGTGCCGATGAGTACCCGTCGCGGCATCCTGTTAACTCCTGTACGCTCGTTATTGCGCCGTACGGCGCTCGCTGAGGATTGTCTGCACCCGAGCAATGTCTCGGCGGACGTCGCGAACACGAGATGTGTTCTCAAGCTGCCCACTGGCTTGCTGGAAGCGCAGGTTGAACGCCTCTTTCTTCAAATCACGCAACTGATCGCGCAACTCGTCTTCGCTTTTGGCGCGGATATCAACCGGTTTCATGGCTCTTATCTCACCTCGCGCGAAACAACGCGCGTCTGAAGCGGAAGCTTTGCTGCAGCCAGCTCAAAGGCCTCGCGCGCAACATTCTCGGGAACACCGTCGATTTCGAACATCACACGACCCGGCTTAACGCGGACCATCCAATATTCAGGCGTACCCTTACCCTTACCCATCCGCACTTCAGCCGGCTTCTGGCTGACAGGCACATCGGGGAAAATACGGATCCAGACACGTCCGGCACGACGCATATGACGCGTCATTGCTCGGCGGGCGGCCTCAATCTGACGGGCAGTGACACGAGCCGGCGTTACCGCCTTCATGCCAAAAGAGCCAAAGTTGAGTGACGTACCCGATTGGGCAACGCCGTGCAGCCGACCTTTGTGCTGCTTACGATATTTTGTTCTTTTCGGACTTAACATGACCTTACCTCCGAGCGGCGCCTAACGCGCCGGCATCCCGCCCGATTGCTGTTCTTCGATCCGACGGTCCTGTGCCATCGGATCATGTTCCATAATGTCACCACGATAGATCCAGACCTTGACGCCACATGCGCCATAGGTGGTCTGTGCTGTCGCCGTGCCGTACCGCACATCTGCACGCAGCGTGTGCAACGGGACACTGCCCTCGTGATACTGCTCGGTCCGCGCAATTTCAGCACCGCCCAAACGTCCGCCACACATCACACGCACACCTTGTGCACCCAAACGCATCGCGCTCTGCACTGCGCGTTTCATAGCACGACGGAAACCAACCCGGCGCTCCAACTGCTGTGCAATATTTTCTGCGACCAGAGCAGCGTCAATTTCCGGCTTGCGGACTTCAACAATGTTCAGGCTCACCTCGGATCCGGTCATCGAGGCCACTTCACTACGAAGTTTCTCGATGTCGGCGCCCTTTTTACCAATCACCACACCCGGACGCGCCGAATGAATTGTGATACGGGCTTTCTTGGCGGGGCGTTCGATAATGATGCGGCTAACGCCAGCACCAGCGAGACGCTTCTCGAGCATCTTGCGAAGCTCGAGATCTTCAAGAAGCAGATTACCATAGGCAGAGCCATCGGCGAACCAGCGGGAATCCCAGGTTCGGTTGATACCGAGACGAAGCCCGATCGGATTGATTTTCTGACCCATGCTTATGCCTCTTCCTGCTCGCGTACAACGAGTGTGATCTGGCTGAACGGTTTGTGAATACGCGCAACGCGACCACGTGCACGAGCGCGCCAGCGCTTCATAACGAATGCCTTGCCCACGGTTGCTTCGGCAACAACCAGTCGATCGACATCAAGCTGATGATTGTTCTCAGCATTTGCTATCGCGCTCTCAAGACCAGTCTTCACTGCATCCGAGATACGACGACGCGAAAACTCAAGATCCATCAGGGCCTTCTGCACCGGCTTACCGCGGATTTGTTCAGCAATAAGATTGAGCTTCTGAGGACTGATCCGAAGATTGCGAATGATCGCACGCGCTTCGGTATCTGCCAGGCTCCGGACTGCGGATTTCTTGCCCATAACTAGCCCCGCCTCGCCTTGCGATCTGCTGTATGGCCGAAATAGGTGCGGGTCGGTGAAAACTCACCGAACTTCTGCCCGACCATGTTTTCAGTCACGAGAACAGGAACAAACTTATGTCCGTTATAGACACCAAACGTTATCCCGACGAACTGCGGGAGAATGGTTGAGCGCCGTGACCAGGTCTTGATCACATCATTACGTCCGGATGCACGTGCAACCTCTGCTTTCTTGAGCAGGTAGCTGTCGACAAAAGGACCTTTCCATACAGAACGTGCCACTGCCGCTCTCCTCTACTTCGCGCGCCGACGAATGATGAGCGAATCGGTCTTCTTATTTGACCGGGTACGCTTACCCTTCGTTGGCTTGCCCCAAGGGCTAACAGGATGGCGACCACCAGATGTACGGCCTTCACCACCGCCATGCGGATGATCAACCGGGTTCATTGCAACGCCACGAACCGCTGGGCGCTTACCCAACCAACGCTTACGTCCGGCTTTACCAAGTTTGATATTACTTTGATCCGGGTTGGACACGGCACCAATGGTTGCCATGCATTCCTGACGGACCATCCGGACTTCACCGGACGTCAGCTTGAGAAGCCCATAACCACGGTCACGGCCAACGAGCTGGACATAGGTTCCGGCAGCACGCGCCATCTTCCCGCCAGCACCAGCCTTGAGCTCAACATTATGAATAATCGTTCCAATCGGGATCGAGCGAAGCGGCATAGCGTTGCCTGGCTTCACGTCAGTCCGATCGCCAGCAATGACGACATCACCAACATTGAGGCGCTGAGGCGCCAAAATGTAGCTCTTCTCGCCATCTTCGTACGCGATAAGCGCAATGAATGCCGTGCGATTGGGATCATATTCGATCCGCTCTACTGTCGCCGGAACATCATATTTTTGGCGCTTGAAATCGACATGACGATACAGACGCTTATGCCCGCCACCACGACGACGCGCAGTGATGCGACCGGTGTTGTTACGCCCACCCTTCTTGGTCAGGCCTTCAGTCAGGGACTTTTCCGGGTCTCCCTTCCAAAGTTCCGACCGATCAACGAGAACGAGCCCGCGCTGACCAGGAGTGTTCGGTTTGTACTGCTTCAGTGCCATTTCGAACCTCTATACGCCGGTCGTGATATCAATTGAGTCGCCATCGGCGAGACGGACCACGGCCTTTTTGACGTCGTTGCGACGGCCCGGACGGCCCTTCCAACGTTTCGTCTTGCCCTTTTGCAGGAGGGTATTCACACCCACGACCTTGACCTTAAACAGGCCCTCGACCGCGGCGCGAATTTCCGGCTTGGTCGCATCGACCGGCACACGGAAAACCACCTGATTGTGTTCGGAGACCATCGTCGCCTTCTCCGTGATAACCGGAGAGCGGACAATCTCGTACATACGTTCAGCGGAAACTTCGATACGTCCGCGAGGCTTGCGATTGCTGCTCATCGTAGGCGCTCCTGCAACTGTTCAACTGCCGACTTGGTCAACACAAGCGTGTCGCGACGCAGGATATCGAAAACATTCGCACCCAACTGCGGCAGCACATCCACACCGGGAATATTGCGTGCGGCCAACTGGAAGTTGCGATCAATATCCGCACCATCAACGATCAGCGCCGAAGACAAACCCATCGCTTTGAGCTGAGCAGCAACAGCCTTCGTTTTCGGCCCTGCGGCAGATGCGGCATCGAGCACAACCAGCTTTCCGTCAGCCTGCTTGGACGACAGCGCCGTCTTCAGTGCAAGCTTTCGAACCTTCTTGGGCATTTCGAAGCCATGATCACGCGGCAATGGGCCAAACGTGGTCTGACCGCCCCGCCAATGTCCGGCCTTCCGGTCACCGGCGCGCGCACGGCCGGTACCCTTCTGACGCCAGGGGCGTGCTGTCGAACCGTTGATTTCGCCACGGGTCTTCGTCTTATGCGTACCCTGGCGGCGCTTCGCGAGTTGATAATTGACCATCCGCGCCAGCAGATCCTTGCGGACAGGCGCAGCAAAGATGCTGTCGTCGAGATCTATCTCGCCGACGTCTTTGTTGTCGAGATTGATGACCTTAAGCTTCATCGCCTCAGTCCTTCGAATCCGTAGCTTCGGCGTCGCCTGCAGGCGTTTCGTCCGGAGTGTTGTCAGAGGCGGCTTCTTCAACCGCGGCTTCTTCGGCAGGTGCCTCTTCGGCCATTACTGTCGGGAACGGTGCATCTTCAGGGAGCGTCTTCTTGATGGCATCGCGCACAAGGACGTAGCCGCCCCTGGAACCCGGTACTGCACCTTCGATCAGGATCAGGCCTTCGTCGCCATCAGTGTTCACGACACGCAGGTTCTGGGTGGTCACCCGTTCTGCGCCCATATGGCCCGCCATCTTCTTGCCCTTGAACACCTTGCCGGGGTCCTGGCACTGGCCGGTCGATCCGTGACTACGATGCGAAATGGACACTCCATGTGTCGCGCGGAGACCGCTGAAGTTATGACGCTTCATCGCACCAGCAAAACCCTTACCGATCGACGTTCCCGTCACATCAACGAACTGACCAGACACAAAGTGACCGGCCTCAATCCGGGTGCCCACATCGATCAGGGCATCGTCGCTGACGCGGAATTCCACGATTTTACGACGAGGCTCAACCTTTGCCTTGGCAAAGTGTCCACGCATCGCGTTGCTCACACGCTTGGGCTTTGCGGCCCCCGTGCCCAGCTGCAACGCAGTGTAGCCATCACGATCCATCGTGCGTTGATCAACAACATCACAACCATCGAGCTTAAGTACTGTGACCGGAATATGATTCCCTGTGTCGTCGAAGACACGGGTCATACCCAGTTTTTGTGCAATGACGCCGGTTCGCATCTCGACCTCTTACAGCTTGATTTCCACGTCGACACCGGCCGCAAGGTCGAGCTTCATAAGTGCGTCGACAGTTTGCGGAGTCGGGTCGATGATATCGAGCAGACGTTTATGGGTACGTATCTCAAACTGCTCACGCGCCTTCTTGTTCACATGAGGTGAACGAAGAACCGTGAATTTCTCAATACGCGTCGGCAGCGGGATTGGTCCGCGAACTTCTGCACCGGTTCGTTTGGCAGTGCCCACGATCTCGCTTGCCGACTGATCGAGCACGCGATGATCGAAGGCTTTCAGCCTGATCCGTATATGTTGACTGTCCATTGCGGTGTCCCGTTAAAGCGAACGACGGTCCCTGAGGGAACCGCCGAACTCTGATTTACTACTCTATTCGATGATGGAAGTGACGACGCCGGCGCCGACAGTGCGGCCACCCTCACGAATGGCGAAGCGCAAGCCTTCATCCATCGCAATCGGCGCAATCAGGTTTACAACCATCGTAATGTTGTCGCCCGGCATCACCATCTCGGTGCCCTCAGGCAGATCAACCGTCCCCGTCACATCCGTTGTGCGGAAGTAAAACTGCGGACGGTAGTTCGTGAAGAACGGGGTGTGACGACCACCCTCTTCCTTCGTCAAAATATAAGCTTCGCAGTTGAAGCGCGTGTGCGGCGTAATCGAACCCGGCGCCGCCAGAACCTGGCCTCGCTCAACTTCCTCACGCTTCGTACCTCGCAGCAACACACCAACATTGTCGCCCGCCTCGCCCTGATCGAGCAGCTTGCGGAACATCTCAACGCCTGTGCATGTAGTCTTCAGCGTGTCCTTGATGCCGATGATCTCAATCTCGTCACCAACATTCACGATCCCACGCTCAATACGACCCGTCACAACCGTGCCACGACCCGAAATCGAGAACACATCCTCAATCGGCATCAGGAACGGCTGATCGCGCGGACGATCAGGCTGCGGAATGTAACCATCAACCTCGGACATCAACGCAACAATCGAACTCGAACCAATCTCTTCGTCACGACCTTCAAGCGCGGCAAGTGCCGAGCCCTTCACGATCGGAATATCATCGCCCGGGAAGTCATAAGAGGAAAGAAGCTCACGCACTTCCATCTCAACCAACTCCAAAAGCTCCTCATCATCAACCTGATCTACCTTGTTCAGGTAAACTACAAGCGCAGGAACGCCAACCTGGCGGGCCAAAAGAATGTGCTCGCGCGTCTGCGGCATCGGGCCGTCAGCCGCGTTCACAACCAAAATTGCGCCATCCATCTGCGCCGCACCCGTGATCATGTTCTTCACATAATCTGCATGGCCCGGGCAATCCACATGCGCGTAGTGACGGGCGTCCGTCTCATACTCAACATGCGCCGTCGAAATCGTAATGCCGCGCTCGCGCTCCTCAGGGGCCTTATCAATCTGGTCAAACGCCACCGCGTCACCACCTGAGGCCTCTGACATCACCTTCGTGATCGCCGCCGTCAACGTCGTCTTGCCATGATCAACATGACCAATCGTGCCGATGTTGCAATGCGGCTTTGTTCGCTCAAACTTCTCTTTCGACATAACCTGTTCTCCGTCTGATGCCGCTGTACGACCAATCGCCAGTGACCAATATTTCGTGTTTCTAGCCTGTGGCTGTTAAGCCATTTTCGAGACGACCTCATCAGCAACTGCCTGCGGCACCTGCTCATAGTGATCAAAGACCATTGTGAAGGTTGCGCGGCCCTGACTCATGGAGCGCAGCGTATTCACGTAACCGAACATGTTGGCCAGCGGAACCATGGCACTCACCACGCGAGCATTGCCTCGGGTATCCATGGAACCAACCTGACCACGACGACTGTTCAAATCACCAATGATGTCGCCCATGTAATCTTCAGGGGTTACAACTTCAACTTTCATAGTTGGCTCAAGCAACTGAGGACCAGCTTTGGCAGCACCTTCGCGGAACGCAGCGCGAGATGCTAATTCAAAAGCCATGACACTAGAGTCAACATCGTGTGATCCTCCGTCATAAAGAGTTGCTTTTAAATCGGTCATTGGGAAACCAGAGATGATACCGTTTGAAAGTGCTCCGGCAATACCCTTTTCTACACCTGGGATATATTCGCGAGGAACGTTACCACCAGTAACTGTGCTTACGAATTCAAAACCAGATCCTGGAGGAAGTGGTTCGAACTTGATTTTAACCCGAGCAAACTGACCAGAACCACCAGTTTGTTTTTTGTGGGTGTAATCGACATCTGCAAGCTTAGAAATAGTTTCACGATAAGCCACTTGAGGCTGACCAATGTTTGCATCAACTTTGAATTCTCGGTGCATACGATCAACCAAAATTTCTAGGTGAAGTTCACCCATACCTTTAATGATTGTTTGTCCGCTTTCGTGATCGGTCTCAACCCTGAAAGAAGGATCTTCAGCTGCTAAACGCGCCAAAGCCATACCCATTTTTTCTTGGTCGCTTTTGGTTTTAGGCTCAACCGCAATCTCGATAACCGGATCAGGGAACTCCATGCGTTCCAAAATAACGGGCTTCTGAGGATCACAAAGCGTGTCGCCTGTTGTTGTGCTCTTCATACCAACCAAGGCAATAATATCCCCAGCACAGGCAAACTTAACGTCTTCACGTGAGTTTGCGTGCATTTCCAACATACGGCCAACACGCTCGCGCTTACCTTTAACTGAGTTGACTACTGTTTGACCAGTTTCCAACACACCAGAGTAAACCCGGGCAAATGTTAAAGAACCAACGAACGGATCGTTCATGATTTTAAATGCTAGAGCAGAGAATGGCGCATCATCAGAGTTTTCACGAACCATTTCGACGTCTTTGTCGTCAACATCAACACCCTTAAT
>JABJAG010000102.1 GCA_018666195.1 Alphaproteobacteria bacterium | reverse complement strand
CTCGAAGATGCACTTTCCAACCTGCTGGCCGCCACACGATCTGACCCGACATTGATCGAAAGCTGGCGGCTTCTGACGGTGGTTTATGGCCGCCTGGGCAGGCAGGGTGAACTGGCCCTGTCTCAGGCCGAATACAATTTGCGGGGCGGTGACGCCAAAGCTGCCGAAGCGCTTGGCAAACGTGCGCTCGAAATACTGCCTGTCGGCTCACCCGGATCCATTCGCGCGCAAGACATTGTCAGCGAATCTGAACGACTCCTCAAAAATAAATAGGCTTCACGCAACACTGGATCCCTCTCACCGAGTCACCTTTGCGTGACATACCTTCCAGACGGTTGAACGCTCTCTCTGGCTTCATCATCATCGCCATGAAATTTTGAATTGATGCTTCTTCAAGGAGAACCGCCGTGTCTGATTCTCGCGGGGCCATTTTCGTCTCAGTCCTGATTGCTGCTCTTGTGGCACTCGCCATCATTTTCCCGCAGACCCGGGAACAAGCTGGCCCGATCGTCACGGAAATACGTGCAACGTCCCCGTCAGACGGTTCCACGGCCTTCACCGATCAGCAGAAGGATGACATCCGGAATACGGTCCGCGAATACCTGATCGAAAATCCAGCGGTGATTGTCGAAGCTCTCGAAGCCCTGCAAGGGCAACAACAGCAGCACTCCAATCGGCAAACCTCCAATGATGCGCTCAGCGCCAATATGGATCGCCTCGTCAACACCCGCCGCGATCCCTCGATCGGCAACCCGAACGCCACAGTGACGGTGATCGAGTTCTTCGACTACCAATGCCCGTACTGCAAACGCATGGCTGAGGATCTCGCCAAGCTGACGGAAGAAGACCCGGACCTGCGGATCGTCTTCAAGGAATTCCCGGTGTTTGGAACAGAATCAAACCTCGCGACGCGGGCGGCTCTCGCCGCCGCCAGGCAAGGCAAGTATCAGGAGTTCCATCTTGGCGTCATGGGGTTACGCGGCGCCCCGTCAGAACGGGCCGTCTTCCGGCTGGCCAATAGCCTGGGACTTGATGAAGACCGGCTGCGACGTGATATGGAATCACAGGAGATCGAGAGCAGCATTCAGGCCAACTACCGACTGGCGCAGGAGATCGGCGTCCGCGGAACGCCCGCTTTCATTGTTGGCGATGAGCTTGTTCCCGGCGCCATGAGCCCAGAAGCGATACGCGAACTGATCGCGCGCAAGCGTGAAGGCTCATAACGGTCTCCCAGAGCCCGGCTTACTCGGCATCCGGCTGTAAATCAGGGAATGCCGAACTGAACTCAGTTTCCGCGATGCAGTTTGCATTGACCCGTAGGACCGTTGGATAGGCCGAAAGGTCACAACCAAAACGCTCCGCATTGAACACCTGCGGCACCAGACAGATATCCGCCATGGTCGGCGTATCGCCATGTGCGTAGAGTCCGCTGCCCCCGTCTGCGAGCAATCCCTCCAGACCCTGCATACCCTCAGCAATCCAGTACTTGTACCAACGCTCGTTCCGGTCTTCTTCCGGGATATCAAACTCGGAGCCGAGCACCCGCAACACACGCAGATTGTTGAGCGGATGAATTTCGCAGGCAATCGCCTGAGAGATCGCCCGAACGCGCGCGCGGCCCTTTGCGTCCATGGGAATCAATCGAGGGCCGTCAGGGCGAGTTTCATCAAGATATTCGATCATCGCCATCGACTGGGTCAGGACTGTCCCGTCATCATCGACCAAAGCTGGCACCAGCCCCTGCGGATTGACCGCCAGATAGGCATCCGAGATGTGGTCCTTGCGTCGCAAATGAATGAACTCGCGCTCATATTCAAGATCCTTGAGATTGAGCGCGATCCGCATGCGAAACGCCGCTGAAGACCGCCAGTAGTCATAAAGTTTCATTGTCTATCCTCGTCGCGACAAATCAGTATCAGGTTCCCGGCCGGGTCTCTCAAAGGTTCCGAATTTCAAGCCCGGGCAGCGCATCTGCGGGCTCGAACCCGAACACCCGGCCATAGAACTCAAGCTCGGTTTCGAGTGCCCGGCACACATTCTCTGCGCGTCGAAAGCCATGTCCTTCGCCGGCAAACAAAACATATGCGACCGGTATACCCTTGGTGTCCAACGCCTCCACCATCGTCTCGGCCTGATTCGGCGGAACCACCTTGTCCTCGTCGCCTTGCAGAAAAATCACCGGGCAATTCAATCCCTCAACATGGTTGATCGGCGACCGATCCAGATAAAGGGATTCTGTTTCCGGCAAAGGACCAATCAACTGGTCGAGATACCGGCTCTCGAATTTGTGTGTATCTCGAGCCAGCGTCATCAGATCACCGATCCCGTAAAGGCTGGCGCCAGCCGAAAATGTATCCTTGAATGCCAGTGCGGCCAGCGCTGTATATCCACCAGCGCTTCCCCCCCGGATCGCCAGACGTTCCGGGTCTGCCTTGCCCTGCGCGACCAGATGATTGGCGCCAGCGACCATGTCGTCCACATCCGCCCGCCCCCATTCACCATAGAGAGCTTCCCGATAAGCACGCCCAAAACCCGTACTGCCACGATAATTGACATCAAGGACAGCGAACCCACGGTTCGTCCAGTATTGGATGGCAAGGCTTAGGGAAGCCGAAGATGCCCCTGTGGGACCACCGTGACCACGCACAATCAACGGCGGGCAGTCATCTTCTGAACCTGCATGCGCGGCGTTTCGGGGCGGATAGTAAAAACCATGCGCGTGCGCACCATCGGTTGTCCCGAAAGTCACAGGTTCAGCAATGGAAAGGTCTTCCGGATCGAACAAATGCTCAGACGAACGTTTTATGACGTCTGTCTGCCCGGTTTTCAGAGAATAGCGAACAATCGCAGATGCATCCTGCGCGGAGGCACCGATGAAGACGACATCGTCTCCTATGCTTCTCACACTCCCAATATCGGTATACGGCAGTTCTATCTCTGAAATCGTGTCGCCAGATATCTGAAGCAGGTTCCATCGACCGCCATGCGAATAGGCACCGACAATGATTCCGGACGGCAAAACATCATAGGTCCGCATCCCGAACACCCATTGGGGCAACCCGAATTCGGCATCTCGGGCGAGCAGAACGGACGCGTTTGTTCCGTCCCATACATGCAGGTTCCACCAACCCGACCGGTCCCAGGCAAAAATCAGACGGCCATCCGGGTGCCATTCCGGCTGGAACACGGAATCTCCAGCACCGCCGGCCACATGCTGCGGCATCCCCACCGAACCGTCATCCGCGAGATCAGCGACCCAGAGCGTCGCACTGTCCCAGGGCATGTCTGGCAAATCCCAGCTCAGCCACGCCAGCTGGCGACCATTCGGGGATACCCGCGGATTGCAGACAAAATCATGTTGTTCGTCGAGGGCCGAAACCGTGCCGCTGTCCAGCGCCACAGAAACCAACGCGTTCTGAACTTCGTTCTCCCCGTGCCGTTCACGCACACAGATCAGACGATTGCGATCGCGGTCCAGCACCATATCGGCAAATCGATCATTGTCTGCACGGACCAGCAAACGGGGATTTTCGCCGTCTGCCTGCTGATAGATCCCCTGATCCTTAAGGTTGACGAAATAGACTGTGCCGTCCGCGACCATCACAGCACCACCGCCATATTCATG
>JABJAG010000101.1 GCA_018666195.1 Alphaproteobacteria bacterium | reverse complement strand
GTCGGGACCGAGTAGTCCGTGTTTCGGTAGCTCACCAGCGCTTGGCTGCTCACGCGGCCGCCCCGCTTTTGGCAAGCGTCGAACGGCATCGCCGGCAGACACGACGCTCAGAAACTTTGAACTGACTGCGCACATGATCGATGCAGGCCCGCCGGCGCGTTCGTGACCGGAACCATACTCAATGTGGATGGCGGCTACGCCGTAATGTAAACCAGAAGGATCTTTGGATGCCCCTTGTTGAAGTCGATGAAAACCCCCGTATTCCATATCAATTGCCGATGCCGCCCGACGCGTTGCCTGAAATCGTAGTTGCCGATCCCTTATCCGCAAACGACGACCGCATGTGGGTGCAACAGGCCGAGCATGTGTTCTTTCGCCCGCTCTGTCTCAATGCCTCACAGGGTTACTGGATGAACCTGCTGAAGGTTACAAAATCTGGTGTGCTTTCGCGCCACCGCCACCCAAACGCGGTGCATGGCTTTGTGCTGAAAGGCCACTGGCATTACCTCGAACATGATTGGGTCGCTGAAGAAGGCGGCTATGTCTACGAACCGCCGGGCGAGACGCATACGCTGGTAGTGCCCGATGATGTTGATGAAATGATCACCTACTTTCAGGTCAACGGCGTGATGTACTACGTGGATCCCTACGGCAAGCACCTGGGCTACGAAGACGTCTTCACTAAGATCGACATGTGCCGAAAGCATTTCGAGAAAGTCGGGCTGGGTGCCGACTACGTGAAGAAATTCATCAGATAGCACCTGATCACCGACGCCAGTGAGACTGCCGGGCATCGGGTGCTCGAACAAGCTCTGGAGTGACGAACATCGAAATTGTGAAACGAACACTCGGGCAGGGTAAACCATGACTAGACTTCATTACTTCAAGGGTCGCGGACGCGCTGAGACGACGCGCTGGATGCTGGCGATCAACCAGATTGAATTCGAAAACGTCGCGATTGAAACGCCTCAGGATCTTGCCGATTTGCGTGCATCCGGCAAGCTCCCGTTCGACCAGATGCCGCTGTTAGAAATAAGCGGCCTGAACTTGAGCCAGTCTACCGCAATGATCCGCTATCTGGCGCGTCTGGGTGATTTGTATGGCGACAGCGATACAGATGCAGTCTGGTGCGACATGATTGCTGGTGCGGTTGCCGATTTTGCAGAGGCGTCGATGCAGGCGGCATTCCAGGCGACCGATAATATTGCCAAGGCGGCCCTGTGCACTCGCTTTTCCAAGTTTGGCCCAAGGTTCGAGGCGCGGTTAGCATCGAATGGAACCGGCTTTTGTGTAGGGGCGGGCCTGACATTTGCGGATGTCGTTCTGGTCGAGGCGCTGAGCAGCTACCTTGATTGGTGCCCGGATATCCTTGCTGATACCCCTAAACTGGACGCCCTGTACAAACGGGTGATCGCCGAGCCAGGTATCGCCAATTATCTGACATCGGCGCAGCAGCTCCCAATTGCCGGCGATCAATACGTCATCGATGTGGCCAGCGTTCTGCAACGTGCATTGCCCGCCCATATGCCAGACCCTGGCCGATTTGTTCGTGCGCAAGCATGATAGACGCAGTGTTCTTGGATTAAAGTTTCAGTTCAGAAATCTAAGGCAGGAGTATCGAGCATGAGCAGAAACGCATTGATAATCGGGGCGGGGCGTGGGCTCAGCGCTTCAGTTGCCCGCCTCTTCGCTGCGCAGGGGATAACCGTCGGTTTAGCGGCGCGCAACACTGATAAACTGGCCGGGCTGGCGTCTGAGATCGATGCCAGGCCCTATCAATGTGATGCGACGGATCCGGTGGCGATAACGAAATTGTTCGACGCATTTGACACCGATGTCGGCGGCCTCGATATCATGGTCTATAACCCGAACGTGATGGTGCGTGGACCGATCGCCGAAGTTGATCCGGAAGAAACTAAAAACACGATCATGGTGTCGGCTTACGGTGCGTTTCTGGCGGCCCAGCAGGCTGCGATTCGTATGCGGAAAGCCGGATCTGGGACAATGCTGTTCACTGGTGCTTCGGCAGGAATCAAGGGCTATCCAGAATCCGCACCTTTCGCGATGGGCAAATTTGCACTGCGGGGTCTATGTCAAAGTCTGGCGCGAGAATTGTCACCGCAGAACATCCATGTCGCACATTTTGTAATCGATGGCCAAATCTTCGACCCGGAAGGTAGTGATCGGCATGGCGACCGGTCCAAAACACTTAATCCGGACGATGTCGCTCAATCTTACCTGCACATCGCCAACCAGAGCCCAAGTGCCTGGACGTGGGAGATTGAACTGCG
>JABJAG010000100.1 GCA_018666195.1 Alphaproteobacteria bacterium | reverse complement strand
GAACTACAAAGGGTGTTGAGTAAAACCTAAGCGAGCACCAGACAGGCACTCGCGCTTCCTATCCCCATTTCCTTCGGAATCGCTGACGCACCCGTCCCACTCTCACGCTGCTCTGTGACCCTCGCTGCTTCCGTGGCCGGTTTTACGGGCGCCGTCTACATCTTAAAACCATGGGGCCAAAATCGACACTGAATGCCGCGCCATGACCGAAAAGGCCGCGTGTCATCAACGGCGGGCATAAAGAAAAACTGCGCGGCTGGCAGGCCCACACGGGGCAAAAAAGCCACAAAGCGGAAGCGCCGGGACCCCGAAAAATAACACAAGCGAAGGGCCGGGCAAAGAGGGCTGGCCTCTATCACATCGAACCTGAAGGCGGCGAACCCTTCAGGGTTGAAGCGAAGGGCCGCAGCTTCTTCATGCGTGCCAAGGCGTAGCGGATCGCTCCGGCAAGACGTGATTTGCCGAATATCCTGGTCAGCTGGGCGTGCAGCCATGTTCCCATATCGTCGAAGACAGGTTTCGATCCACGCTGCCTTGCCTTCACCCGCTCATCGGGCGGCAGGCCCCGGACCTTCTTCTCGACACCATAGAGATTGGCGATGAGCGTCGGTCACTGGAGGCGATCCGCCAGCGGAAGGAAGGCGCGGCTATACGCCGGGAAATCAAACGACTGTCAGGATTGGCCAAGTCGTTGCTGGACAGTTGACCAAGAGGTAATGCCACCGCCACGCCTTTAACTTCCGCTATCCTTAGAAAAACCGGACGTGCAACGCAGGTGCCTGCGACAGCGACTTTTAGCCAATTCTGGGAATGGAATTCCGTTAAAGCAACGTCGACCCGCAAGCCTGATTGACCGACGTTCTCGCCCGCATCGCCGAGCATAAAGGATAGCGCCCAAAAACCTTGTTTAGTATATGATCAGTTGGATGCCGTTGAAAGGTGCGCGGTAGCCGCGGCCTTTGAGACCAATCGTAACTTTGGTCCCTAGGAGGGGCGCAACATGGAGGAGGTAAACGCTAAATTTATGTGTATGCGTATCCGCGTCAGTCTCGGCATCTTCTTGCTCGGGATCTTTCTGGTCTTAACGATTCTGCCAATGCTGGGTGTTCTGGTTTACGGCTACATCCGCAACGAGGCTTCGGCGCTTGCGAACCTGGATCGCCAGGTGACCCATAACATGCGCCAGACGGTCATGGCTTCCGCGGAAATGGTAGAGACGGTTGGTCATGTCGTCGCGGTCGTAGCGGACTCGGCGGCGATGGGGCCAGTCTATTTCAAGTCCAAACTCGGCGGCCAGGTGCTCTGGCGCAGCCTGAAGGCGGCCAATCAGATCGACGCCATCTATGTCAGTCTGGAAAACGGCTTTCACCGAGTGGTGTCGCGCATCGACGCGGACCGTCGCAAGTCCGATGAACAGATACCCGAGAACGCCAACTGGCACTCCAGTTACATTGATGAATTTGCAGCAGGCGATAATAGGGCACGCCATCGGGAGTTCTTCGAGGTCTGGGGCGGCGAGAGCTTGGCGACCTATTCCGTCCTGACCGATCTCGATATCCGGAAACTGCCCCATTACCTTGAAGCTCGTAATTCTGGAAGGCTAGCGATTGGTGAACCCAGCATCAATCCCGATACGGGTTTTAGAGTGATCTCGCTTGGTTTCCCTATAATCCGCAGCGGCAAGTTTATCGGTTTTGTCGGTGCCAACATGACATTGTCGAACATCTCCAACTATCTCGACAACAACCGCATCAGCGAGAATAGCACAACAATCATCTATGACGGGCTGGGCAATCTGATCGCGAGTTCCGATCCCAGGCTCCTGAACACCGGCCAGAAGGGTGCCATCACATCCAATGTCGCCAGCATCGACGACCTCTCCATCCGCGAGTCATACGAACTGCGCTATCTGGCTAGAACCTCGTCCTATGTCTTCAAGGATTCGGAAGGCCGCCAACTCAGCATCAGAGAGATGCCATTCCCCGACAGGTTTCGGAAGGAGTGGCGTGTTCTTTCGGTCGCTTCGACCGACGACTTCGTGGGCGAACTGATCCGTACCAATCAGGAAATGGCGGCGATAACAGGCCTGCTGATAGTGTTCCTAAGTGCGATTATACTGCTTCTAGCCAACCGGATCCGGCAAGCGGTCAATCACTTGGTCACGGAGTTCAGCAATATCGGTCAGTTCAATCTGACCGACACGCAAATCCACGACTCGATCGTCCGGGAACTTGATACTCTCTATCACTCGAAAGAGAAAATGAAGCTCAGCCTTCGTTCGTTCGGACGGTATGTGCCCACGGGCCTGGTCCGCAAGCTGATCATCTCCGGAGAGGAGGCGAAACTAGGCGGGGAGCGCCGCCGGATGACGATCTATTTCTCCGATATCGCCGATTTCACGGCCATTTCGGAGAAACTGACGCCGGAAGAGATCTTCGACGAGATGGGCGACTATTTCACCCTGATGCGCGACTCCTTGTCCGAGAACCATGGTACGGTCGACAAATATATTGGCGATGGCATCTTGGCACTGTTTAACGCGCCGATAGCAACACCGGATCACGAGGTTGCGGCCTGCCTGGCGGCAATCGATGGCCAGAAGCTGCTAGCGGAGGACCGAATCCAACGGGAGGCCGCGGGCAGACCGCTGTTCCACGCCAGAATCGGACTCGATGTCGGCGAGGTTCTGGTCGGTAACATCGGCACCGCTGACCGGTTCTCCTATACGGTGATCGGTGACACCGTGAACATTGCAAGCAGACTGGAAGGTCTTTGCAAGTTCTACGGCACCAGCATCATGGGGAGCGAGGCACTACGCGATGCGACCGGCGACCGCTTCGAATGGCGTTTCCTCGACCGGGCTTCGGTGGTAGGCCGCACCGGCAGTATTCGCATCTTTGAACTGATGGGGGAAAAGGGAAAGGTCGATCCGGAAAGGCTCGTGCACCGAGACGCCTACGAGGAGGCGATCACACGTTACATGAAGGGCGAGTTCGACGAGGCATCCCGCCGGTTCATGGATCTGTCGAAGAGGAATCCTACCGACCTCGCCGTTGCCATCATGGCGCGTCGCGCACGCAAGCTGCGTCGCTACCCGCCTGCAGAGGACTGGACCGGCGTCTACGTACACACCAAGAAATAGGCAGAAACACGCTTGTATGCGGTGTCCGTCGTCAGATAAATTAAGACATCCGGCTTTTTGGTTTTTAGGAGACTTGGCTCATCTGGTTTTCAGTTAAGCAGCGTGTTTGTCGTGCTTCGGCACGCGGCGGCGCTGGGCCTGGATGTGGACTTGCAAGCGACCGACAAAGTTAAGGCGCTTCTGGGTAAGTCGCAGCACAAGCCAAAATACATTCCGGCGATGACTTGGGCTGATGTGCCAGCCTTCTATGCCAGCCTTGAAGAACCAACGCCCACCCACCTTGCTTTACGACTTCTTATTTTGATCGGTGTGCGTTCGGCGCTGCCAGCCTCAATCACGACCTCATCGACATAACTCTTAACCAACACGTCCTGGTGCGCATAGGCCGTCGGGACCGAGTAGTCCGTGTTTCGGTAGCTGGGTACCCGTATCAACCGGGTATTTCTGAGTACTGTAAATGCCAATGAGGCAAAGCGGCGCGCGTTAGAATGCATCTATTGCGGGCTGAGCGGGTGTTTCAGCCTTAGAACTGCGGATTTCTCGACAGCCATGCGGATTTATCCTGTGGCGATGCGTCGTTCATGAAACACGAGCCGGTCCATATTGTAGGCAATGTTCGCTAGGGTCAGTTTCGCCTCCGCCCGCGCCAGGCCAATCGCTCCGCCGCTGGCGGAAAAGGGGGGCATTGGCCCAAGCCATCGGCGTCAGTCGGGGCGGGCGGAACACCAAAAT
>JABJAG010000099.1 GCA_018666195.1 Alphaproteobacteria bacterium | reverse complement strand
GATTTCCGCACTGTCCCCATGACAGCGCCAGATCAAATCCGGCGCGAATGCCAGGATTGAATATCGACCGCGGACGGCACCCCCTTCGACAGATTCCAGCAGAATGCTGTGGGTCTCATCGGCTGTCAGCTTGAGAAGGGCCGACACAGGAGTCTCGAGATCTGCCACAAGCTCGGTCCAGACGAGCTGGGGCTCACATTTCGCGTAACGTTCCGCAAACAGGTCTGTGTCGATGTCCGACTGTGCGCTCACTGTCCAGTGAACGCTGATTCCAGCGCCTCACGGTCGATGTCGACAGGGATGTCGTCCTGCAGTGCATCGGACAGCTGGGTCACCAGATCATTGGCAATCTGACCCGAAATCGCACGGGCGAGTTCTTCACGCTGGGGATCGTTCGGATCGGCGGCTTCGATGCCAATCAGCTTGCCGACCGCAGCACCGGCTGCGACAGGAAGCGAGATGACGTCGCCTTCTGCGGCCTCGAACAACGGATTGATCAGGTCCAGCGGCACAGTTGCGCCTTCCCCGGTTCGATCAAAGGCAGGGGAGCGCTCAAACCGACCGCCAAATTCACTCGCCAGGGCTTCCAGGCTCTCGCCGGTCTTCGCGCGTTCTGCAATTTTACCTGCCGTGTCATCAGCGATGCTGCGCAGCTGATCATCTTTCCAGGCATCAACAGCGATATTGTGAACTTCACTCAGCTCTGGAATTCGAGGGGCATCGATGCGATCAAGGCGGAGG
The DNA here is from genome assembly GCA_018666195.1 of Alphaproteobacteria bacterium. GTDB lineage: Bacteria > Pseudomonadota > Alphaproteobacteria > UBA6615 > UBA6615 > JABJAG01. The sequence continues at coordinate 11,386 of JABJAG010000099.1, read as the reverse complement.
ATAGAAAAGCCACCCGCCTGACTTTCGATAACCTCGGTCGCGTCGGTTTTCTGCATTTCGAACAATCGAGACACCAATTCAGTGGGTAGGGCCGGTTCGGAATCCGCAGCGCTGCCCTCTAGCTGGCCATTGCGTGCGATACCGTCCAGCCGCAACGTCGTCATATTGCTGTCGCGGGCCACGGCATCAATGGTGCTGCCAGCCGCAAGACCGTCTTCAACATCGTTCAGGACATCGAATATCCGGTCGATGGATTCTTCACGGGCCAGTTCTTCACGAATGCCATCCCGCGCTTCGGTAAACGGAATGGTGCGTCCCGGGGTGATGTTTGAAACTTCGATCAGGTGCCAGCCCAAAGAGCTTTCAACGGGGTCGCTGATCTGGCCCAGTGACAATGCAAAAGCGGCATCGGCAAGTTCGGAAAGTGCTATATCACCCCGTCCAACAGTACCCATATCAACGAGGGGAAGCCCGGAGACCTCTTCCGCAGCCTCTGCGAGTGACTTTCCGGCACGGATCAAAGCAAGAGCACGCTCTGCATCTTCACGCGACAGCAGACTTGCCTGCATCACATCCCGGGTTTCGGGAACCTGAAAGTCATTAATCCGGGACTGATACGCGTCCTCGATATCTTCGCTCGGAATGACGATGGATTTGGCCAGAGTTTCCGCATCAAGACTGGCAACGGTGGCACTCCGGAACTCGGGAGTCTCAAAGCTGTCTCGATATTCCTGATAAAACGCGCCGAGCTGTGCTTCATCGGGGTCTGGGGCTGATGAAATTGCACCGGCCGGGATCGTCACGATATCGGCGATGCGGCGCTCTGCACGGCGCCCATGGATGGCATCCCGGAGGATAACCGGCGCTGTGATGGCGTTCTGGATGGTCCCGATATACTGGCTGCGCAGGAGATCGAGCTGAACCTGATTGACAAAATCGGCTTCGCTGAGACCCTGGTGCTGCAGGGTGGCTTCAAACTGCGCGCGGCTGAAGCGGCCGGCTGCGTCCTGGAATTGCGGCAAACTGCGGATCGCATCGGCAGCTGCACTGGTTGAGGCTGCCACGCCAAAATTCTGTGCGGCCTGATCAAATAAAGATTGCGAGGCCAGACGCGCGATTGTGCGATCCAGCAGGCCGATATTGATGGCCGTCTGGGTGTCGAGGCGCTGGCCAGTTCGTTGGCTGACCTGCTGCACTTCCTGATTGAATTCACGTCCGATCTGATGGACCGTAAAGTTCTGTTCACCAACTTCCAGCACGGAGTTCGGGCTGCCGCCTCCGCCGCCATGGCCGCCGCCACCGCCGAAATCTGTTCCGAAGAACAACACGAACGTGAGAGCCAGGGCACCAAGAATGATCTTCATCACCCAGCTTTTGGAGGCATTTCTTAGCGCTTCCAACATTATGTTTTCACCATTTTCGTTCGTGTGATTGGGGGCACCGCAGGCGGCGCATGATAGCGATCGTGTTCGAGTGCCTCAAGCACCGGGGAGGTTGTCCCTCAATGGCGATATTGGCGCAAGCCGGACGCGTGTGTTAGATCACGATAAGTGTGATGTAACGACATGCAATTCCAGAAAAAAGCAACATTTTGGTGAAGAGATGACAGTGCAAAAGAAGCTGATCGCCGGGAACTGGAAAATGAACATGCTGCATATGGATGCGGCGGCGTTGGCACGTGAAGTGGTTGCGGGCGCGGATAAGGCACCATGCGATCTGCTGTTGTGCCCACCCTCGACGCTGATTTCCTGGGTTGCGGAGACGGCAAGCGGCAGCGTTGTTGCCGTCGGCGGACAGGACTGCCACGAAGCAGACAGCGGTGCTTATACTGGTGATGTCTCGGCCACGATGGTGCGTGATGCCGGAGCCAGTCACGTTATTCTTGGGCATTCGGAGCGACGGCACGGATTGGGGGAGACCGATGAACGCGTCCGTGCCAAAACCGAAGCAGCTCATGGCGCCGGGTTGGTGGCGATTGTTTGCATTGGCGAAACCGAAGAACAGCGTGATGCGGGCGAGACCCTGAATGTACTTTCAAGCCAGCTTGATGGTTCGCTGCCGACTGGAGATAACGGCTTTGCAGTGAATGGGAAGGACACAGTCATCGCCTATGAGCCGGTTTGGGCGATTGGTACCGGCCGGACCCCGACTGTGGATGAAGTGCAGGCGGCGCACGGCCATATTCGTGCACATCTGACAGCCAGCCTCGGTGAACAGGCCGAGGATATCCGTATCCTCTACGGCGGTTCCATGAAGCCGGAAAACGCCGCGGATTTGCTTGCCATCGAGAATGTTGATGGTGGATTGATCGGTGGTGCAAGCCTTTCTGCGGATAGTTTTTTGGCGATAGCTGACGCAGCGCCAGCCTGAGTTTCTGCATCACAAAATGCCGATGTCTTCATTTGGGGTGGAATTGCACGCCGCAACGGACTAAATACCGGCTGAACGAGGGCGCTGTATTCGTGAAGCGCTGCTCCATTTCTGAAAGACGATCTCAAAATGGAAACCATTATTCTGGTCATTCACCTGCTTATCGGGCTTGCGCTCGTCGGCGTGGTGCTTATGCAGCGCTCTGAAGGCGGTCTTGGCGGCCTCGGCGGCGGCGGTGGTGGCGGTGGCGGCGCCAGCGGAGGTATGGGCGGATTGCTAGGCAATCGCACGACCGCAAACCTGCTGACCCGTGCAACAGCGGTGCTGGCAGCACTTTTTATGACCACAAGCATTTCGCTGGCTATTCTGGCCGGCAGCACCAGCGGTGGTGGATCAATCGTCAACGAAACACCGGGTACGCCTCATAGCGACACCATGACACCGGTGCCAACCTTGCCGGCGACTCCCTCCGTACCAACATCGGAATAGGCTGCAATGGCCTCCGAGTCGAAATTCAAAGGCGACCTTTCGGGTCGCCTTTTTCACGCCAAGTATCGGTAACTCAACGGCTTGCGGGCTGTGGACGAATCCGGTTTGGCGCAAGCGCATCAAATTGAGTAAAAGTGAGCATGGCGACACGGTTTATTTTCATCACTGGCGGTGTCGTTTCCTCTCTGGGTAAGGGTTTGGCGTCGGCCGCTTTGGGCGCGCTCCTCCAGTCTCGTGGATATCGTGTCCGCGTGCGTAAACTGGATCCCTATCTCAACGTAGATCCGGGAACGATGAGTCCATTTGAGCACGGCGAGGTCTTCGTCACCGATGACGGTGCCGAAACAGATCTCGATCTGGGGCACTACGAACGCTTTACGGGCGTCGCGGCGACTCAATCCGACAATGTGACCACTGGGCGCATCTACTCAGATGTCCTCGGGCGCGAGCGACGAGGTGACTATCTCGGGGGCACGGTTCAGGTCATCCCGCATGTCACGGATGCGATCAAGAAATTCGTCACGGCAGACCTTCACGGCGAGGATTTCGTGATTTGCGAGATCGGCGGCACCGTGGGTGACATCGAAAGCTTGCCATTCCTTGAAGCCATTCGTCAGCTTGGTAACGAGTTGGGAACCGAACGCGCGATGTTCGTGCATTTGACTCTGGTTCCTTATCTTGCTGCCTCGGGTGAGTTGAAGACGAAGCCTACTCAGCATTCCGTAATGGAATTACAGCGCGTAGGTATTCGACCCCACGTCATTTTGTGCCGTTGTGACCGCCCGATTCCGGAAGGCGAACGCAATAAGATTGCCCTGTTCTGCAACATCCGTCCCGAAGCCGTGGTGCAAGGTGTGGACATCGACACCATTTATCAGGTGCCGATCGAATACCACTCGGAGGGGCTCGATACCCAGGTGCTTGAGCATTTCCACCTTGATGCGGAAACGCCGCCGGACCTGACAATTTGGCAAAACATCGTTGAGCGCGTGCGCCGACCAGATGGGGACGTCAATATTGCAGTGGTCGGCAAGTACACTGATCTTCCTGATGCCTACAAGTCCCTGTCGGAAGCGCTTGTCCATGGCGGGATTGCGAACAATGCCCGGGTTAATCTGGACTGGATTTCTTCGGAAATATTCGAAGAAGAGGATGCTGTTGAGCATTTGAATGGAGTCCACGGCATTCTGGTGCCGGGCGGGTTTGGTGAGCGCGGGGCTGAAGGCAAAGTTCAGGCAGTACAGTTCGCCCGTGAGCACAAGGTGCCGTATTTCGGAATTTGCTTCGGAATGCAGATGGCCGTGATCGAAGCCGCGCGCAATCTGGCGGGGCTATCAGGTGCCGGTTCAACCGAATTTGGAGCCTGTGAGCACCCGGTGGTTGGCTTGATGACCGAGTGGAGCCGGGGCGGAGAGACAGAAACGCGTGTTGAAGGTGACGATCTGGGCGGCACGATGCGGCTGGGAGCCTATCCGGCCCATCTGGCGCCGCGCACCCATATCGCCGAGATCTACGGCATGATGGAGATTGCCGAGCGGCATCGTCACCGCTACGAGGTCAACATCAATTACCGTGAGCAGCTTGAGGCGGCCGGCCTCAAATTCTCTGGGACATCCCCTGATGGTATTTTGCCGGAAACAGTCGAGCTTGAGGATCATCCCTGGTTTATCGGTGTGCAGTACCACCCGGAATTGAAGTCCAAGCCGTTTGAGCCGCACCCATTATTTCAATCCTTCGTCGCCGCAGCGCTCGACCAGTCGCGGTTGGTCTGAGCGATGACCGAACACCGTCACGTTGCTATTGGTGACCTGGAGATCGGCGGTGATTTGCCGCTGACTCTGATCGCTGGCCCCTGCCAGCTGGAATCTCGTGCACACGGCCTGGAAATGGCAGGGGCATTGAAAGAAATCACGCAAAAGCTTGGTATTGGGCTGATTTACAAAACCAGTTTCGACAAGGCCAATCGCACGTCGATCAAGACGGCACGTGGTCTTGGGCTCGCTGAAAGCCTGCCGATCTTTGCAGAAATACGTGAGACAATGGGTTTGCCTGTGATCACGGATGTTCATGCCCCGGAACAGTGTGCCGCAGTGGCCGGAGCTGTCGACGTGCTGCAGATTCCCGCGTTTCTATGCCGCCAGACCGATCTCGTCGTTGCGGCTGCTGAAACGGGCCTGGCGCTTCACATCAAGAAAGGGCAGTTCCTGGCTCCGTGGGACATGAAAAACGTTGTCAGTAAGGCCTTCGAGGCTGGAAACGACAAAGTTCTCGTGTGCGAGCGTGGTGCCAGCTTTGGGTACAACACGCTGGTGACGGATATGCGTGCTCTGCCGATCATGGCTGCGCAAACAGGGTGCCCGGTGATCTTTGATGCAACCCATTCGGTGCAGCAGCCCGGCGGGCAGGGTGCCACGAGCGGGGGACAACGTGAGTTTGCGCCTGTTCTGGCGCGTGCGGCTGTCGCTATCGGTGTTGCCGGTGTGTTCATTGAGACCCACGAGGACCCTGATAACGCACCTAGCGACGGGCCGAATATGATCCATCTCAGAGATATGCCCGGTCTCCTCAATACACTTCTTGAATTTGACCGGATCGCCAAAGCGAACCCGGTTTCCATTCTTTAACCTGTCCCAAACCAGAAACGGAACGAGCGATGAGCGCCATCGTCAATATTATCGGCCGGGAAATTCTCGATAGCCGTGGTAATCCCACTGTCGAAGTGGATGTATCCCTGGAAAGTGGGGCCTTTGGCCGCGCGATGGTACCATCGGGTGCGTCAACGGGCGCACATGAGGCTGTAGAGCGCCGGGACGGAGATAAGAGCCGGTATGGCGGAAAGGGCGTTCTGGGCGCCGTTGAGGCTGTAAATACCGAGTTGTTTGAGGCGCTGTCCGGTATGGATGCCGATGAGCAAGAATATCTCGATCAGGTCATGCGCGATCTCGACGGATCGGAGAACAAGGGTCGTCTTGGCGCAAACGCCATTCTGGGTGTCTCGCTCGCGATTGCCAAAGCCGCAGCGGACGATGCAGCTTTGCCTTTGTATCGATATGTCGGTGGGAGCCATGCCCGTGTGCTGCCTGTGCCGATGATGAACATCGTAAATGGCGGTGAGCATGCGGACAATCCGATCGATATTCAGGAATTTATGATCATGCCGGTCGGGGCAAATGGAATCGCAGATGCGGTACGGATCGGATCAGAGATATTTCAAACACTTAAGAGGCAACTCTCTGATGCTGGTCACGGTACCAATGTTGGTGACGAAGGCGGTTTTGCGCCGGGCTTGAAGAGTTCGGATGAAGCCCTTGGTTTTATTATGAAATCTATCGAAACAGCGGGTTATAAACCGGGCGATGATGTCATGCTGGCTCTGGATGCTGCTTCAACCGAGTTTTATGCTGGCGGCAAGTACGAAATGGTGGGTGAGGGTCGCTCGCTGGACTCTGCCGAAATGGTCAAATATCTGGTCGATCTTTGTGACCGGTATCCGATTGTCTCGATCGAAGACGGCATGGCCGAGGATGATTGGGATGGCTGGGTTGCGCTGACCGAAGCTGTTGGTGATCGCGTGCAATTGGTCGGAGATGATCTGTTTGTGACAAACCCGGTGCGCTTGCGAGACGGTATCGAAAAAGGGGCCGCCAATTCAATCCTGATCAAGGTCAATCAGATTGGTACGCTTTCAGAGACGCTCGAAGCTGTGGAAATGGCCCACAAAGCGTCGTATACGGCCGTAATGTCGCATCGTTCGGGGGAAACCGAAGATTCGACCATTGCCGACCTGGCTGTGGCGACAAATTGTGGGCAGATCAAAACTGGCTCTCTCAGCCGTTCCGATCGACTGGCAAAATACAATCAGCTGATTCGAATTGAAGAAGCATTGGGACCTGTCGCGCAATATGCCGGGCGTTCGTTCCTTAAAGGCTAGCGCCTGAAGTGGGTTAAATGAGTCCAAAACGAGAACTCTGACTCACTTTTGCAACAGTTTTGCGTTTTCCAGCAAAGAACTGAAAACAATAGATAAAGCTATCTTGACCCGGCGACTCAGCCTGTGATTCGGTGTGGCCATGGCAGTTATTGACGAAATCCGCTACCGCGCCCGTTCCGCCTTATGGCCGATTATCGGGGCTTTGCTGTTGGCCTATTTCTCGTACCACATGGTGCAGGGGCAGCAGGGTGTGCTGTCGTTGTTACAACTTCAAACCAAAGTTGAGAAAGCGGAGACGTTATATGCTTCGCTCAGTGATGAGCGACGCGAACTTGAGGCCCGGGTGGCGCTGCTTCGTCCTGACAACCTGGATCCCGATATGATCGAGGAACGGGCCCGCGTCATGCTCAACTTTGCCCATCCGAATGAAATAGTCATTCTGGAATCGAAGCCCGCACGCAATTTCCGCTAAGAATTTATTTCATTGATCGCCTGAATATTTCGTGCTGGAAATCGTGAATTAACCTAATATCAGTAAATCATTGATTTTTCCCGGAATTCTGTAGCTTTCCGCTTGTCCGATTAATGCTTTTCACATAACTGTCGTTGTAGTGTAAACGCAGAATCAGGTCGAAGGGGGATCGAAATGGCACGTAAGCCGGCCACAAAGTCGTCTCGTACGAGTTCGAAAAGCACCGCCAAGCGTCGTAAAAGTTCCGCAGACGCAAAACCCGATTACAGCAATTATGACGCAGACCAGTTGCGCGAGTTCTATCGCGATATGCTGGAGATTCGTCGGTTCGAGGAAAAAGCCGGCCAGATGTATGGCATGGGCCTGATAGGCGGATTTTGTCACCTCTATATCGGCCAGGAAGCCGTTGTTGTTGGAATGCAGGCTGCCTTGAATGAGCAGGATTCTGTGATCACCACATATCGAGACCATGGGCATATGTTGGCATGTGGCATGAACCCGAACGGTGTGATGGCTGAATTGACCGGTCGTGAGGGTGGCTACTCCCGTGGCAAGGGCGGGTCCATGCACATGTTCTCCAAGGAGAAAAACTTCTACGGCGGACACGGCATTGTTGGCGCCAACCTGCCGTTGGGTACAGGAATTGCATTTGCACACAAGTACAAGGGTGATGGCGGGGTTTGCCTGACCTATTTCGGTGATGGGGCGGCCAACCAGGGGCAGGTCTACGAATCCTTTAACATGGCGGCTCTCTGGGATCTGCCGGTGATCTACATCATCGAGAACAACCGCTATGGGATGGGGACGTCGATTGAACGCGCCTCGTCTTCGGACAATTTTGTTGTGCGCGGTGAGGCCTTTGGCATCAAAGGGATGCAGGTCGATGGGATGGATGTGGTGAAGGTCAACGAAGCTGCGATCGAGGCTTTGGAATACGTCCGTGCTGGTAAGGGCCCGTATGTGCTTGAAATGCAGACCTATCGTTATCGCGGGCATTCCATGTCTGACCCTGCCAAGTACCGCACCAAGGATGAGGTCCAGAAAATGCGGACCGAGAAGGACCCGATTGAGTCTCTCAAAGAGACGCTGATCTCTCTGGGGCAGTCCGATGAGGAATCTCTGAAGGCCATGGACAAGGAAGTTCGCGAACGGGTCAACACTGCGGCTGATTTTGCCCAGGAAAGTCCGGAGCCCGATCCAAGTGAGCTCTACACCGATATTCTGGTCGAAGCCTGACCCGAGACGGGCGGAGAGGAACGAAGTTATGTCGATTGAAATTCTGATGCCGGCGCTTTCGCCGACCATGACCGAAGGAAATCTCGCGCGGTGGCTCAAATCCGAAGGTGACAGTATTTCACCGGGTGATGTAATCGCGGAAATTGAGACGGACAAGGCCACGATGGAGGTCGAGGCCGTTGATGAGGGTGTGCTCGGCAAAATTTTGGTGCCTGAAGGTGCCGAAGACGTCGCAGTTAACACGCCAATTGCCGTGATTCTCGAGGATGGAGAAAGCGCGGATGACATTGCTGCCTCAACTGTAGCGCCAGCCGCGGGAGATTCTGTCGGTGACGAAAAACCGCAGGAGGCCAAGGCTGAGGCACCGGCACCGACCTCAGCAAAAGCTCCGCCAGCCGAAAGCGACTATGACGGTGAAACGGCCGAACTGACCGTTCGCGAAGCGCTGCGCGACGCCATGGCTGAGGAAATGCGGACGGACGAAAATATTTTCCTGATGGGTGAAGAGGTCGCTCAATATCAGGGAGCTTATAAAGTCAGCCAGGGTCTGCTGGAGGAGTTTGGCGAAAAGCGGGTGATCGATACTCCGATCACCGAACAGGGATTTGCCGGCCTGGGTGTGGGGGCGGCTTTCAACGGCCTGCGACCAATTATTGAGTTCATGACCTTCAACTTTGCGATGCAGGCGATCGATCAGATCATCAACTCAGCCGCAAAGACGCACTATATGTCGGGTGGCCAGATGGAAGTGCCGATTGTGTTTCGGGGACCCAATGGCGCCGCGTCACGCGTGGGAGCCCAGCATTCACAGTGCTACGCAAGTTGGTACGGACATATTCCTGGCCTGAAGGTCGTTGCGCCTTATTCAGGTGCAGATGCCAAAGGACTGCTCAAATCAGCGATCCGTGACCCGAATCCGATCATCTTCCTCGAGAATGAGATGCTTTACGGGCAAAGTTTCGACATTCCCACTGACGTTGATCACACAGTCCCGATCGGTCGCGCGAAAGTTCTTCGTGAGGGCGACGATGTCACTATCACCGCGTTTTCACTGATGGTCGGTAAGGCGCTGGAAGCCGCGGAAATGCTGGCAGCGGAGGGGATCGAAGCCGAAGTGATTGATCTGCGGACCATTCGGCCGCTGGATCGGCACACGATTGTGGAATCCGTCAAACGAACCAATCGGATCGTCTCGGTCGAAGAAGGCTGGCCTTTCGCCGGTATCAGCTCGGAAATCGGGATGTGTGTCATGGAAGAGGCGTTCGACTATCTGGATGCTCCGGTGATGCGTGTGACGGGCGAGGACGTGCCGATGCCATACGCTGCCAATCTTGAGAAACTGGCATTGCCGCAGTCCGAACGCATTGCCGAAGCGGCGAAGCAAGTCTGTTACCGAGGTTAGTTCTTTGCAATCCAACCCACTCGACCGTTTTGGCAGAAGCTGCTGTCTTCACCGCCATAACAATCGGATTCTTGCGCAGAGAGGCGTTCACACAAGCATGTTTGCAACTTCTCTCGGCTCAAACGGCGTTATTCTGCCGGCGTTATTGTCTCAGGGGGACATCTGATGCCTATTTCAATTCTCATGCCTGCGTTGTCGCCGACGATGACCGAAGGCAACCTTGCTCGCTGGCTCAAACAGGAGGGTGACAGCGTTGCCCCGGGCGACGTCATTGCGGAAATCGAAACCGATAAAGCGACCATGGAGGTCGAGGCGGTTGATGAAGGTACGCTTGGCAAGATTCTCGTCGCCGAGGGTGCCGAGGAAGTTCCGGTCAACACACCCATCGCGGTGCTTCTGGAAGATGGCGAAGACGCCAGTGCGCTCGACGGATTTGATACGGGTTCGCCAGATGCGGCTGCACACCCTGTTGCAGCGGAGGAAGCGCCGGAACCAGCTGCCATACCGAAAGCGCCCGAATCCAGCGTGGCTCAATCACCGGCAGCAACGCCGGCCAAACCAGCAACTGGCGATCGTGTGTTTGCAACGCCGCTGGCCCGTCGTCTGGCCAAACAGCAGGGGATCGACATTGCATCTGTCGCCGGGTCGGGGCCGCATGGACGGATCGTGAAAGCTGACATCGAAGCGTTCGCTGATGGCGGCGCACGGTCAGGTGCTGCGTCTCAGAGTGCGCCAGTTGTCTTTGCGGCAGACGGTGAAGCCGAATATGAAATCATCAAGCCATCAAACATGCGCAAGGTGATTGCCACCCGCATGACGGAATCCAAGCAGCAAGTGCCGCATTTCTATCTGACGGTGGATTGTGAGATCGACAAGCTGCTGGAAGCCCGCAAGGAGCTTAACGCCCGTGCCAAGGATGGAGAGTTCAAGGTTTCCGTCAATGACATGGTGATCAAGGCCTCGGCAGCGACTCTGATGGAAGTGCCGCGTGCCAATGCCGGCTGGTCCGATGAAGGCATCCGGCTTTACAAGCAGGCCGATATTGCTGTCGCCGTTGCAATCGAAGATGGCCTTGTCACACCGATTGTCCGTCGCGCGGAAGGCAAAGGCATGCGCCGCATCTCGGAAGAGATGGGTGACCTTGCCGCACGTGCGCGTGAAGGCAAGCTGATGCCGGAGGAATATCAGGGTGGCACCTTCACGATTTCCAATCTTGGCATGTTTGGCGTTAAGCATTTCGAGGCCGTCATCAATCAGCCACAGGGCGCCATTCTGGCTGTCGGTGCCGGTGAACAGCGCCCGGTCGTCAAGGACGGCGAACTCGCCGTTGCAACAGTGATGTCGCTAACCTTGTCGGTAGACCACCGGGCGCTTGATGGCGCGATTGGCGCGCAGTTTCTCTCGGTTCTCAAAGGGTTGATCGAAAACCCGATGGGCATGCTTCTCTAGAACTTTCAGTCTGCCAAATTCCGAAGGAAAATTCATG
>JABJAG010000098.1 GCA_018666195.1 Alphaproteobacteria bacterium | reverse complement strand
GTCGGCCGGTTCCATCGGCAGTCCGCAAATTCTTGAATTGTCCGGCATCGGGCAGCCGGAAGTTCTCCGAGAACACGGCATCGATGTGGTTCACAAATTGAGTGGTGTAGGCGAAAATCTGCAGGATCACCTGCAGGTGCGCTGTGCCTACAAGGTCAGTGGCGTAAAAACGCTCAATGAGCGAACACAGAGCCTGTTCGGCAAGGCGGGTATCGCCCTTGAATACCTGCTCAAACGGTCGGGCCCCATGTCGATGGCGCCATCACAGCTTGGGGCCTTTGCGAAATCAGATCCGTCACTCGAATTTCCGAACCTCCAGTATCATGTGCAGCCGCTTACGCTGGAGAAATTCGGCGAGCCCCTGCACCCCTTTCCCGCATTTACCGCGAGTGTGTGTAACCTGCGCCCGGAAAGCCGTGGCACGGTGCACATCAAGAGCGGTGCCCCGGGCGACAAGCCATCCATCCGGCCGAACTACCTTTCGGCGGCGGCTGATCGTATGGTCGCAGTGGAAGCCATTCGACTGACCCGACGTATCGTCAACCAGCCGGCCATGGCGCAATTCACGCCGGAGGAATTCAAACCCGGCCCGGAAGTCGAAAGCGATAAAGACCTCGCGCGCACAGCGGGGGACATCGCGACAACCATTTTCCATCCCGTCGGAACGGCAAAGATGGGCAGTGATGACTCTGCCGTGGTCGATGACCGGTTACGGGTGCATGGTATTCAAGGATTGCGGGTTGTTGATGCTTCGGTGATGCCGACTATCACCAGCGGCAACACCAATTCACCCGTCATCATGATTGCCGAAAAAGCCGCCGACATGATCCGAGAAGACCGCCGGGCCTCTGCCAAGGCAGCCTAGCTGCAAATCAAAGTTGACCACTCGTCATGATGTATACGCGCACGCAGTGACAACCCCTGGCTCAGGTAAGCTGACAGCACCTGCTGTTCCTGGGTCTGCAACAATCCCGACAAAATAACCGGTGCTCCCAACGCCAGATTCGCCGCGATCGGTGATGCGAGCCGCTGCAATGGTCGCGCGAGTATGTTGGCAAAGATCAATCCATACGGGCCGTATCGACGCGCCTCGATGGCCTCAAGGCCACGACTCTCAAACGCATTCATATAGGGCAACACGCCATTGAGGCGCACATTCGCTTTGGCCATGGCTACAGCGACGGGGTCGATATCCGTTGCGGTGACCGGCATCCGAAGTGCCTTCGCAGCCGCAATCCCCAGAATCCCCGTTCCACAACCCAGATCAAGGATCGGCGCTGTAATCGCGTCCGCGCGCATCAGCAACTCAAGCGCTTCAAGACAGCCACGCGTGGTTCCATGATGTCCCGTTCCAAAGGCTGTGGCAGCATCCACAAGAATGGGCACCACCCCCGCTGGCGGCGGGTTCAGGTGATAAGAGTCATGAACGTAAAAACGGCCAGCGCGAACGGGTTCAAAATGAGCCTGATTTTCAGCAACCCAGTCTATTTCCGGTAGCAAAACCACATCTGCCGTCGGGACAGATATACCGAGTTGCGTCGCGACCCCCACGAGCGCAGCCCGAAGCGCCGCTTCGTCAGGAGCGTCCGAACTATAGCCAGAGAACCGGTTTTCTTCGGTTTCCTCGATAAGAAAGGTGGTTAGCGCCCCGCAAAAAGGCTCGATCGCTTCTGCAAACAGATCGCCGTGTGCTGTTGGCGCGATGAACTCAATTTTCCAGACGGGCCCGGTAGACAACTCCCTACACCGCGTCTGCAGCCACAACGAAACTGTCGAGAACCTTCTTGTCGCCAGCCTTGTCGAAGGAAATCGAAAGCTTGTTGTCGACGATACTGGTGACATGGCCGTAGCCAAATTTCTGGTGGAACACCCGCTCACCAATGTTGAAACCCTGTGGATCGGCGTGGATCAGGTTTGGTTCTGTATCCCGTCCCGGCGTGCGCACCCGACCGGCCCCGTAGCCCCCGCCGCCGCTCCCATACCCAAGCGAGCGACCGCTGCCAAACGCCCCTGGTCCGCCGCCGTAGACGCCCTGCTCACTATCCATGTCCACGAACTCCGGCGGCAACTCATCAACGAAGCGTGACGGGATTGAGGACTGCCATTGGCCGTGCACGCGTCGGTTGGCAGCAAACAGGATCGTGGCGTCTCGCTTGGCACGGGTCAGTCCCACATAGGCGAGCCGCCGTTCCTCTTCGAGCCCGGCCAACCCGTTTTCATCCATATTGCGCTGATGCGGAAACAAGCCCTCTTCCCACCCGGGTAAAAAGACTGTGTCGAACTCCAGACCTTTGGCCGAATGCAATGTCATGATGTTGACCAGATCGCTCCCGGCAGCTTCAGTATTTTCCATTACCAAAGAGACATGTTCGAGGAATCCGGCGAGGTTTTCGAATTCGTCCATCGCGACAATCAGTTCCTTGAGGTTCTCCAGACGGCCCGGCGCTTCGGGTGCCTTGTCATTCATCAACATCTCGGTATAGCCGCTTTCGTCCAGAACCATCTCGGCGAGTTCGACATGGGGCAGGCCATCTCGGCCATCACCGTTCAGAGCACGCCAACGTTCAAAATCGGAAATGACACCACCCAACGAGGAGCGCGTGCTGGGACGAAGTTCATCGGTTGTCACCAGCTCTGCAGCGGCGCGGTAGAGGCTGGTGCCAGCAGCCCGTGCTGTGACATGCAGCATTTGCAACGTCGTGTTGCCAATCCCGCGCTTGGGTTTGTTGACGATCCGTTCAAAAGCCAGGTCATCGTCAGGCTGCTGGATAATCCTTAGATACGCCAAGGCGTCTCGCAACTCCTGTCGCTCATAAAATCGTGGCCCGCCGACAACGCGATACGGCAAGCCCAGCGTCAGGAAACGTTCTTCGAACTCACGGGTCTGAAAACCAGCGCGAACGAGAATCGCGATCTGGTTCAGCGGAACCGGATTTCCATCATGCCCCTTGCGCTGAATATCCTCGATACGGTCCGAAACAACCCGGGCCTCTTCCTCACCATCCCAGACACCACGAATGGCAACACGATCACCACCTTCAGCTTCTGTCCAAAGCGTCTTCCCCAGGCGCCCTTCATTCTTTGTGATCAGTCCTGAAGCTGCCCCCAATATCGGGCCGGTCGAACGGTAGTTTTGCTCCAGACGCACGATCTTGGCGCCCGGAAAGTCCTCTTCGAAGCGCAAGATGTTACCTACCTCCGCGCCCCGCCACGCATAGATCGACTGATCGTCGTCACCCACGCAAGCAATATTGCGGTGTTTCTGGGCCAACAGTCGCAGCCATAGATACTGTGACACGTTGGTGTCCTGATACTCATCCACGAGGATGTACTGAAAACGGTCCTGATATTCCTCCAGAACGCCGGGGTTCTCAGCAAAGATCGTCAGGTTGTGAAGCAGAAGGTCACCGAAATCCGCTGCATTGAGTGTGCGAAGACGTTCCTGATAGTCACGATAGAGTTCGACAAGCTTGCCGCCGGCCATATCGCCCGCGTCGGCAGCGGAAACCTTGTCAGGGGTCAGTGCTCGATCTTTCCAGCGTTGGATCACGCCCATCAACATCCGGGCCGGCCAGCGTTTGTCGTCTAGATTCTCGGCAGCGATAAGTTGCTTGAGCAACCGCACCTGATCATCTGCATCCAGAATGGTGAAATTGTCCCGCAGGCCGACCAGTTCCGCATGGCGCCGCAGAATGCGCGCTCCGAGCGCATGAAAAGTGCCAAGCCAGATAGCCTCTGACGGTCCGCCGACAAGATGACCCACGCGCTCCCGCATTTCACGTGCGGCGCGGTTGGTGAAGGTAACCGAGAGCACCTGATAAGGGCGCGCTTTCCCAAGACGCAACAGATGCGCCAAACGCGTTGTCAGAACCCGGGTTTTCCCTGTCCCTGCACCCGCCAACACCAGAACAGGGCCGTCGAGGGTTTCCACAGCCTCGCGCTGTGGTGAATTCAGCTGCGTGAGATAGGGTGCAGGTGCCGCCTCGGAAACCCCGGTATTCTGCGGTTCTTCAATGTAAAATGGATCGCTCATGGCAAGCGCAGAGTATATCACGGCCCCATCATGAGTCGGGATCGATGCCGTCTGGTTGAAATTCCCGTGAAGTAGCGGTTTTGCGTCTCATGCGGTGCTATCATTTCGGCAACAAAGGCATTGGATCCAGTGGACATCAGCATGCCAGTTACACGCAAAGCACCACAGCTATCGATATGGCACATCTTCGGATTGGTGGGCGCATTGCTCGTCACGATGTTCCTGTCCGGCGGCCCGGCGCAGGCACAATCTAAAAATCAGTCAGAGTTGAACGGTCTGTTGGAAGCCGTCGTCGGCATCGACACGCGTATCCCCGCAAATGCACGTACTGCGCCAACACTCGGGACAACGCGGCAGGGATCAGGTGTGGTCATCTCCCATGATGGGCTCATCCTCACAATCGGCTATCTGATCCTTGAAGCGCTCGAGATCGACATCGTGCTGACGAATGGGCGCAAAATCCCGGCCGCATTTGTTGCCTATGATCATGAAAGCGGGTTCGGACTGGTGCGCGCAGCAAGTGCTCTTGATGTCACACCGGCATCCCTTGGATCTTCGGACAGAATGGGCGTCAGCACCCAGGTTCTGCTGGCAAACCGTCTGGGCCCCGGATCTGCACAGGGTGTGTTCGTCGTTGATCGCAGGGAATTTGTCGGCCCCTGGGAATACATGCTTGATCGCGCGATCTTCACGTCGCCCCCCAATCCGAATTTCAGCGGGGCAGCGCTTTTCGACGCGGAGGGACAACTCATCGGGATCGGCTCGCTCTTTCTCGGCAATGCCGCGTTTCTTCGGCAGCCCGTCCCCGGCAACATGTTTGTGCCAATCGACGAATTGAAGCCGATCCTCGACGACATGGTTTCCGGTGGCCGCCGCGCAGGCCCGGCACGGCCCTGGCTGGGAATTTCCCCTTCGGAGTTGCGCGACCGGGTGTTCATTGACCGGGTGTCGCCCGACAGCCCAGCTGCAAAAGCCGGCGTCCGCTCGGGAGAACTGATCGTCTCGGTGGACGCCGCCCCCATCGCCAGCATGGCGGGTTATTTTCGGGCTATATGGCGCGATCGCAGGGCGGGTGATTCTGTGAGCCTCGGCTTACTCACCGCAGAAGGGAAATTGCGCTATGTGACCATTGAGTCCGTGGACCGACGCAGCTGGCTGCGGCTCGACCCAAGCCTGTAATCCGCGCTAGGCGTGTTCGTCGGCGCGCGCGCTCAACAAGGCATCGTTATGTGCCCGGGTCACATCGAGGGCATTTACGCTTCCGCGCAAGAGCATGCTGTCACGGCTTGCGACAACCGCAACGCTCTGCCGGTCCGGCCCGTCGAGCAAACGCATGGCCTGCTCAAGACTGTCGGCAACGGTGAGAATATCGCCAGCCGAATGTGCAAGATCACCAACAGTTGTCGGCCGGTCCTGATCATCCGGACTGAGCAGAGCGCCGTTCATATCCGCGTAGTTGACAATCCCGTGCAACATACCTTCAGAATCGATCACGAAAACTTCGCCATGAGGCGATTCCCGCAACTTCCCATGCAACTGTTCCAGGGGTGCTTCCTGAGATATCGAAGCGACACTGGTGCGCATCACTCGCCCCACCGACATGCCCTGCAGAACGGCCTGATCATGGCCGCTTGAAACATTCAGTCCCCGTCTCAGCAATTGTGCATGGAAGAACGACTTGCCGAAGAACTGATGGGTCAGGATTGAAGCCACAGCCGTGGCAATCATCACAGCAACGGTCAGTTCCGAAGACCCGGTCAGTTCGAAAATGATAAAGATCGTCGAGAGTGGCGCGCCCATGACAGCGCCAGCAAGGGCACCTGTTCCGATCAGCGCATAGGCCGGAACACCAGAAAATAGCTCGGGAAATATTCCGCCCGCGACAATGCCAAATGCGCCGCCAACCGTCGCGCCAAGTACGAGCGATGGTGAGAAAACACCGCCGCCAAAACCGAATCCTATACTGATCGCCACCGCTGCGATCTTCGCCGCCACGAGGATCAGCAGGAAATCGAGCGCAAAAGATCCCCGAAGAGCCACATCCAGAGTTGTAAAACCGACCCCGAGCACCTCAGGAACTTCGAGCGCCAGAAGCCCAAGAAGTGCGCCCCCCAGAGCCGGCTGAAGCCAGTTCGGGATCGCGGTGCGGCTCATTCCCGCATCGACAGCCAGAATCGACCGCATGAAAGCAATCGCCACGACCGCGCAGACCACGCCGAGCAAGATAAAAGCCGGGAACTCCCACAGC
>JABJAG010000097.1 GCA_018666195.1 Alphaproteobacteria bacterium | reverse complement strand
ATTCTCCATGATGGCGGTGATTTCACCATCAATGACAATCGCATAATCGACACTTTCCGTGGTGTGCATCCCCGGGTGCTTGCCAATATCCGGTCGCCCGGCATCCTCGAAAAGTTTTCCAAACATGCCCGCGAACTGACGCGCCATTTCTTCGGGGTCCTCAGGATCCGGCGGATAGTCGATCACCCGCAAAACTGTCCCACCCTCGGGCGGCATCACACCTTCATGGGTTTCCACCGCATCGGGCGCCCCCACGACAGACGGCGCAGCGCCCGTGACCCAGATATTGTTGACCACATAGCCCGGTCGCGCATCGACAGTCTTCACGGCCGGCGTCGGACCGTCTTCTGCGATGTAGGAATTTCCCTCCGCATCAATTGCGGTCACCACCCTGCGGGTGACATCGTGATCCTGTGACATGTTGTTCTCCCCAATATGAAATCGTCGGACGACCAATATTCTATATTCGTGTCGTCACGTCACGTTCTGCTACGATAAACGCAAGAATGGATGATAGAGAAAACGATGCCGGACGAAGCCATGGCCACTGATTCCGAAGTCAGAGTCCGCAGGATTGCCACAGCATGTGGCGTAGAAATTGACGGCATCGACCTTACCCAGCCACTCAGCAATTCAACCTTTTCCGCGATCGAAACTGCATTCGTTGAACACGAAGTGCTCGTCTTTCGCGATCAGGAAATTTCAACCGAAGATCAGAAAACCTTCGGACGGCGGTTCGGGGACCTGACCGTGCACCCTTTTGCGCCCAGTTCAGGCGATGCGCCCGAACTCATCGTGTTTGACAACGATGCTGACAATCCACCCTGGGGCACTGATGTCTGGCATTCGGACGAAACCTTTCGTGCCGAGCCACCGCTCGGCACCATGCTGCGGGCTTTGATCGTGCCGGACTATGGCGGCGACACCCTGTTCACGAGCATGTCCGCTGCCTATGAAGGTCTGAGCGACCGCATGCAGCAATTCATCTCTGGTCTGGAAGCCGTCCACGATTTCAAACCATTCCGCAATCTGTTCGAGAGCGATCCCGCCAGCCGCGAGAAATTGCGCGCCTTCGAAGACCGTTACCCACCCGTTTCACACCCTGTCGTGCGTGCCCATCCAGTGTCTGGCCGGAAGGTGTTGTTTGTGAATCCGCAGTTCACTCTGGCGATCAAGGGCATGGACGAGGACGAGAGCCAGGCATTGCTGAAATTGCTATTCCATCAAGCTGAAATTCCGGAATATCAGTACCGTCACCGCTGGGCTCCCAACACCATGGTGCTCTGGGACAATCGCTCTGTGCAGCACTACGCCATTCACGACTATTTCCCCAAACGGCGGAAGCTCGAGCGGATCACCATCAAGGGTGATCGTCCTTTTTCATCTGACCCGGTCGTGGATATTGCGGTCGTACGCAGCCGCAAGGGTTCGCGGGCCATCAGCGATGCCCATGGCGGACACACGCCAAAGGAAACCTGAGGCCTAAACCTTGGCCAGAGCCCGGTCGAGGTCTTCGAGCAGATCCTGCACATCTTCCAGACCGATCGAAATTCGCACCACGCCATCCGAGATGCCCAACTGCGCGCGTTCTTCGGGTGACAGGCGCGAATGGGTTGTCGTCGAGGGATGACAGGCCAGACTTTTGGCATCGCCAAGATTGTTCGAGATATCGACCAATTCAAGGGTATCGAGAACCGTAAATGCCGCGTCCTTGCCGCCTTCCAGGTCGATGGTCACGAGTGTCCCGTGGCCGGTCATCTGGCGTTCGGCCAGATCACGTTGCGGGAAGCTTTCCAGACCCGGATGCCGCACGAGGCGTATCTTGTCCTGAGTTTCCAGATGTTTTGCGATCTCGAGTGAAGCCTGTGACTGATGCGCGACACGCAGTGAGAGAGTCTCCAGTGACTTGGCCATCACCCAGGCATTGAACGGGCTCATCGAAGGCCCGGTGTGGCGATAGAACGGAATGAAATGTTCGTTCATGAAGTCTTCGTCTGCGAGCACGGCACCACCCAGACAACGGCCATGACCATCAATATGCTTGGTCGCCGAATACACAACGATATCCGCACCAAGTTCCAATGGCTTCTGATACAGCGGGGTCGCGAATACATTGTCGACCACCATTCGCGCGCCAGCGGCATGGGCCATCTCGGCCACGGCAGGAATATCCACCAGATCGAGCATCGGATTGGACGGGCTCTCCAGGAATACCGCTCTGGTTGGCGTGTTGAGTGCGGCCTCCCACTCATCGAGATCGGTGCCATCAACGAACACGGTCTCTATGCCCCAACGCGGCAATATCTGGTCGACAATGAAATGGCACGAGCCAAACAAGGCCCGCGACGCCACAACACGTTCACCGGCGCGCACCTGACACGCGATTGACGAAAAGACCGCAGCCATCCCGGTTGCGGTCGCACGGCACATATCTGCGCCCTCAAGCGCCGCGAGACGCTCCTCAAAAACAGAAACCGTGGGGTTCCCGTATCGGCTGTAGATATAGGAGTCGTTCTCTCCCTTGAACGCCGCTTCTGCCTGGGCTGCATTTTCGAAGACAAATCCAGAATTCAGGTAAAGCGCCTCACTGGTTTCGCGGAACTGGGACCGCGACAACCCAGCTCTGACAAGCTGGGTTTGTGGTCGCAAATCATTCTTACCGTTGCTCATTTGGACGCCCCGTCTGTTTCCTGATTGTATCCTGTAACCGGATGTACATCCGGAAGACAGATCGCCTGTCCCACAATCCGCGCGCCGTCATCAATGACCATGACCGGATCGCCATAAAGCACATACCCTTCGGCCAATGCTTCGCTGACCCGTGCGCAGAACGCAGCATCATCCGGTCCGGACAAGAAACGGTAAGGTTTTCTGGGTATTGCACTCATTTTCCAGGTTCCCTTGCATTGCGGAAGACGGGGTATATGCCCATGCTGACTTCAATTCCAGTCATCGACAGGGCATAAGCCTTTTGATGAGCATTCTCTGGATCCTTCTGACCATCGCCGCTGCGTTTTTGCAGAATGTGCGTTCGGCCTTGCAAAAACACCTGAAGGGACGTCTTGGCACCACCGGCGCGACGTTCGTTCGCTTTGGCTATGGGTTCCCCGTTGCGATTGCCTATCTGCTCATATTGATCTTCGTTTTCGACTTCGATTTGCCAGAACCGAACGCCACCTTCATCTCATTCGTCGCTGTTGGCGGTCTGGCGCAGATCACCGCGACAGCCCTGCTGGTGACGCTGTTCGATGCGCGCAATTTCGCGGTGGGTACGACCTATTCCAAGACCGAGACGGTTCAGGCAGCGATCTTCGCGCTGATCTTTCTGGGCGAGAGTATTTCGCTCACAGCAACCCTGGGCATACTTGTCAGTCTGGTCGGCGTGATCGCCATTTCCGCAGCCAAAGGCGCAGGTGGCCTGAGTGGTATTGCCAAGGGCTGGACCAATCGTGCAGCACTGGTCGGTCTTGCATCCGGCGCATTCTTCGGGGTCGCAGCCATCTCGGTGCGCGGTGGCTCGCTATCGCTCGGTGGTGACGGTTTTCTAGTGCAGGCCTCGTTCACTTTGGCGGTCATGCTGGTCTTCCAGACGATCATCATGGCGACCTATATGACAATCCGGAATTTCTCGGAATTGCTTGATGTGCTTCGTGCATGGCGGGTGGGCATGTGGGTCGGTGCCAGCGGTGCCGTCGCCTCTATCGGCTGGTTCACGGCCATGACCATCCAGAATGCAGCGCTTGTACGCGCGCTTGGCCAAATCGAGCTGGTGTTCACGATCATTGCATCGGTTGTGGTATTCCGCGAAAAGATCGTTCGAACGGAAATGATCGGGATATTTCTGGTCGTCGGCGGTATTCTGATATTGTTGTTGGGTTAGTCAGGGAGTTAATCACCATGCGTGCGGTTCAAATTCAGAGTTACGGCGGCCCGGAAGTTGTCGAAGTCGTTGATATGCCCAAGCCGGAACCAACTGCAGATCAGGTTCTGGTGCGCGCCCATGCACTGGGGGTGGGCTACCCGGACGTGCTGCTGCGCACCGGCATCTACAAATGGAAACCCGCACTCCCATCCATTCTTGGCAATGAAATGACCGGCCATATTGAAGCCGTCGGCGCCAATGTCACGGGCCTCAAGGAAGGTCAGCCTGTTTTGGTGTTTGGCACAGGCGGCGGTCGCTATGCCGAGTACAACGCTGTCGACCCGACCCTGATCACGCCTTTGCCTGAATCTGTAGACCTCGACGCGGCAACGACAATCCCGAACTATCTTGTTGCCTGGGCCGCACTCCACGGCGTGGCGCATGCCGGCCGTGCCAAGACAATTTATGTGAACGGTGCCGCAGGCGGAACCGGGACGGCGATTCTCGACCTTTGCCGCAGCGAAGGCATTCAGACGATCGCAGGAGCAAGCTCAGACGAAAAATGTGAGTTCGCCGCATCGCTTGGCACGATTGGAACCGTGAACTATTCCCGTGAGAATATCGCAGAGAAAGTTCTCGAAATCACGGAAGGCCGCGGCGTCGACATCAGCTTTGATCAACTCGGCGGTGATGCCCTCACCAAGTCTTTGAGCATGATGGCTCCGCTTGGCCTTATCGTCCTCTACAATGCACTTCTGGGTGCCCCATCTGACGATCTGTTCGATGCCTTGCGCGAACATCGCGGCCACAGCCTGGGCGTGCAGTGCTTCTCCCTGCATTCCTATGACAATGATCTGGACGAACGGGCGCGTATTTTCGACGCCATTGTCGAACGCTTTGCATCAGGCGCGCTCAATCCGCCGATCTATGATTGCATCCCTCTGGAAGAGGCCCGGCGGGCTCATGAATTGATCGATGATCGCCAAATTCTCGGAAAGCTGATCCTCAAGCCCTGACCCGAGATGCGGGAAAGCGAACGATGACCGTCGTTCCGACTCCTGAAGCGCTTTCGATTTCAACTGTCGCGTCATGAAGTTCGGCCATTGATTTGACCAGAGAGAGCCCCAGACCGGTTCCCTCATATTTGCGATCCACACCGGAATACATCCTGGCATTTGTATTGCTGCAACTCTGGGGACCATCGATGCTGCCGGCCATCGTTGCTCT
>JABJAG010000018.1 GCA_018666195.1 Alphaproteobacteria bacterium | reverse complement strand
GTCATCATTTCGTGCGCAATCACGGGCGCGATCCACACACCGACCATGTCGGACAATCTACCGATCACGCCGGATGAGATCGCCCAGGCCTCAATCGAGGCGGCCGAAGCCGGTGCTTCGATCATCCATCTTCACGCACGTGACCCGGAGAACGGCAAGCCGACTGGCGACCCGGACGTGTTCATGCAGTTCCTGCCGCGCATCAAGCAGAACACCGATGCGGTTGTGAACATCACCACCGGCGGTGGTCTGGGCATGGCTGTTGAAGAGCGTATTGCTGCGGCCGTTCGCGCAGAGCCAGAAGTGACCTCGTTCAACATGGGGTCCATGAACTTCGGAATTTTCGGTCTCGCAGATCGTTACGACAACTGGAAGTACGATTGGGAAAAGCCCATGCTGGAGATGACCGATGATTTCATCTTCACCAACACCTTCAAGCAGATGGAATACATCATCACCGAGCTGCACGATAAGCGCGGTGTGAAGTTCGAGCATGAGTGCTACGACGTCAGCCATCTCTACAACACCCATTACTTCTACTCGACCGGTCGCCTGAAGGGCCCGATCTTCCTGCAGTTCATCTTCGGAATCATGGGAGGCATCGGTGCCGACCTTGAGCATCTGATGCACATGAAGGCCACCGCCGACAAGCTATTTGGTGATGACTATGTCTTCTCCGTTCTGGCTGCGGGTCGTCATCAGATGAACTTCACCACCCAGTCTGCCCTGATGGGCGGCAGCGTGCGTGTTGGTCTGGAAGACTCCCTCTTTATCGGCAAAGGCAAGCTGGCCGAATCCAATGCCCAGCAGGTCGCCAAGATCCGCCGGATCGTTGAAGACCTCTCACTCGAGGTTGCCACACCGGACGAAGCGCGCGAGATCCTCGATCTCAAGGGCGGCGACATGGTGAAGTTCTAGCCTCAGGTCAGAACACACCGACAGCCGGAATTGAAAAGCGCCGCGCGGCCACGGTCGCGCGGCGTATCCGGCCTCTGAAGACAACCAAACGGGGACGCAGCAGATGTCAGCCAATCCTATTGACGGGTTTACCCTCACCAAAGACGATTTCAAATTCATCGGCAGCGAATTGCAGCGCCCTGAATGCATCCTTGCAGAGAAGGACGGCACATTGTGGTCCGCGGATGCCCGCGGTGGCGTGGTTCGCATTGCTGCGGATGGCAGCCAGTCGATCATCACCCAATCGCATGATGCCGACGCCTTTCAATCCACCGATGACGACGCCTCCAAATTCGTCGACGGCACGCTGCCCAACGGCCTTGCCTTCGCCGCCAACGGCGACATTCTGATTTCGAACTTCGGCACAGATTGCCTGGAGCGTATGACGCGCACCGGTGAAACCGAAGTGATGTTCGACAGCGTCAATGGCGAAGAAATTGGCAAGGTCAATTTCGTCGCCCGGGACAGCAAGAACCGCATCTGGATCACGGTTTCCACCATGCTCCATGACTGGCCGAAAGCCATTAGCCCGGACATCGTCGATGGCCGCATTCTTCTCTATGAAGAGGGCAAAGGCGTCCGGATCGTTGCCGACGACGTGCATTTCTCCAACGAATGCAAACTCGATGCGAATGAGGAATGGCTCTATGTCGTCCAGACCTGTGGCCGCAACATTGCCCGCTACCGGATCGCCGAAGACGGCAGTTTGTCAGGTAAGGAAATCTATGGTCCGACGGACCACGGACGCCTGATCGACGGCATCGCCTTCGACAGCTTCGGTAATCTCTGGGGCACCCATGTCATGAATGACGGCATCTTTGCCATCAAGCCTGACGGCGACCTGCACATCATCTTTGATGATTCCAATCCGGCCGAGGTGAAAAAGCTGAATGACGCCTTCCAGAAATCGGAAGTCACCGCAGACCTGCTGCTCGAATGCGGCGGCGACATTGCCAAATGGTGTGCGTCTGTGACGTTCGGCGGACCGGATCTGAAGAAGGTCTATGTTGGCAGCCTGCGCTCGACCAACCTGCCCTACTTCACCTCACCGGTTGCCGGGCTGCCGATGGTACACTGGAACGAAACTTTCTAGTCCACACGCAAATAAACCAATTCACGACAACGCCCCGCTCTTATCAGCGGGGCGCTTTCTTGTCCGCGGCTAGCCGTTCCACTCACTGGTATACTCAGCCGCATTCGGACGTTCTTTAGCCGGTGCCGGCTCATCGGCGCAGCCGATATAGACAAACCCCAGAAGCTCATCTTCCCGATCGAGGCCGAACGCCGCACGAACCTTCCCTGCATGGGCGTTGGGCCCGGTCAGGATGATTGCGCCATATCCCATAGCCTGGGCGGCAATCACCAGATGCTCCATTGCAGCAGCAGCCGTTACGACCTGTTCCACAACCGGGATCTTCGGCGCACGGGACGGATCAACCTTGGCGCAAACCGTGATGATCAACGGCGCGCGCAGGGGACGCGCCTTAGCCTTCTCGATAGCCGCTGTTGGTGCAAAAGGATCGCGATCAAGCAACACTTCGGCGAACAGATCACCCAGCTTGTTGCGCGCCTCACCCTCGATGAGATGAAATCGCCATGGATGGACTGCGCCATGATCAGGAGCACTCATGGCGGCCTCCAGCATGCGCTCGATGTCCGCGCGCGCGGGTGCGGCATCACTGAACAATCGTGGCGGCATGGACGCCCGGTTGATCAGAGCATCAAGGACAGGTGATACGGCGCTTGTATCTGCTTCAGCCATGTCAGATTCTTGTTCCGTTGGAGAGATGGATTAGAGTTATGTCTTAAACCTGCTCATGACAAGTGCTGTTGCCGTTAGCGGCTTGCAGCCGACACAGAATCGACGGGGATCGCAATCCCCGTGCTCTCGCCTTCTTTGTACCGACGCGTGGCGATGTGAACGCCCAGCACCACCAGCTCGTCTCCAGCTATCCCAAGTATGGGAGATCCGGAATCACCGCTGACGGCATCGCATTTGTGCAGCAGCAATTTGTCCTGACGCGGTCTGTCATCGACCTTGCACCCCTCGTCGACGGTCAGGATATGCGGCTTGTCCTTGCTGTAGCCAGCCTGCAGGTATTCGCGCACCGGCGTTCCCGAAATGCCGAGTGGCAAAATGCCTGTGATCCCGTCAATCGGTTCAGCAAGGTACAGGATCGCCCAGTCGTTCGGACTAAATCGTGCACCATCAATCGGCGTCACCAGCGGGTCCGCAAGCGTGTAATCCACCACCTTGCCATGCGCGACAAAGTCACCCCGCCGATATCCCGCTAGAAAGTTGATTGCATCGGGAACCAGCCAACTGCGCGTGCGCTTGTTCCAGAGACAATGGGCTGCCGTCAGAACCTCACGGGGCGCAATCACTGTTCCCGTGCAAAACCCGCCCAATCGACTGTTCACCCGGCCAATTGCACTCCACGGGTAGTCACTGCTGTCGATGATTCTGCGATTGTCTTCCCCTTTGATACCGGGGAAAAGCCGCTTTTTGAGCGCATCCAGATCAGTATCCGCAGCCAGTGCAGCAGCGCCACAAACCAGCAGCGCAGTCAGACCCAGAAAGACCGCACGAAGTCGCATCAATCCTCGATGGTCACGTGGACGTCACCAACCCCGGCGAACCGCGCCACAACACCAGAAGCCTGGCCCAGAGGTTTCGGCGTGGCTGCCGCCCCGGTGGTGATTAGGTCGCCCGCTCGCGTGCTAATGCCTCGCGCCGAGAAATGATTGATCGTCTGTGCCAGCGCCCACCGCTCGTCACACCGCGCGGGCAGCGGCAGGCCCTCGGAAACAATTTCCCCGTCGAACAACAATTCAATATCCAACTGTCTGAGGTCGCGCGACTGCCAGTCAGCAATATCAGGCCCAGCGACATAGGCCATAGCAGCACCATTGTCAGCGGCGAGATGTACCATCGGCTGGCCCATCGGATTGTTGAGGCGTGGTACAGCGAATTCAATGCCAATGATCGCGCTATCCACCGCAGACATAACTTCATCATCACTATAGCCGCTGTTACGCGCCGGCAGGTCAATGCCCATGCGGAACGAGACCTCCGCCTCGATCAGGGCGCCCGGTCCCACATCCGATCGTTTGAGCGAGCCGCCACTGACGATCGTGAAGTCACGAAACATCACGCCAAACATCGGCCCATCGGGACCTGCCTTTTCAAGCATGGGCGGGTTGGTAAACCCGGCTTTGTAGCCAGAGGCGTTGAAATCTAATCGCTCGAGCATCGCGATTTGTATCTGGACGGCTTCAGCCGCATTCGCGGGTGCGCAATCCTCTGGCAGAGCATCAATCGTTGTACGTGCCTGAAAGGTTTCAGCAAGCAGATCAGCGGCTTTGGCCACCTGTGCATCAGTCAATGCCATATGATGTCTCCGTCTAGTATCCAGCCGATCGGTCAACCGCCCATATCTGAGGTTTTCCAGCTCTGTCCAGCCGCACAGCTTCAGCGACTTGCGGGCCAACCGTATCCGGACGGACACGGCGAGCCGTGTGCGGCATGATCGTAACACGTTCATGAAGCCAGAGCGGGCTGTCCCCGGGAAGCGGTTCCGGTTTCGTCGCATCCAGGGTAGCAGCAGACAAATGCCCGGAATCCAGAGCAGCGATCAGGTCTTCATCCACCAGATGGGCACCACGCCCAAGATTGATGACCGCGGCCCCCTCAGGCAGGGCCGCAAAGGTATCTGCATTCAGAATGCCCTCTGTCTCTCCGGTGAGCGGCAACAGACAGACAAGAATATCTGTCCGCCCTAAAAAGACAGGTAGTGCCTCCGTGCCACAGAACATTTCGATATCAGAATCCTGACGCTCTTTGCGAACCCATGCTGCAACATCGAACCCCAAACTGTTCAGAGCCCGCGCGGGAGGTTCGGCCATCGTTCCAAAACCCATAAAACCGACGCGCTGATGGCGCGGCAACTTCTGCGGGATAACCGTCCATTCCTTGCGTCGCTGCTGTGCCAGATAATCGGGCATATGGCGATGATGGCGCAGGACATGAAGAATTGCGTATTCGGTCATCGCCGGGTCACCTTCCGGTGGCCCCGTTCGCACGATTGGCACATCAGGCATGTTCGGGTGCGCCACCAGATGATCAATGCCCGCAAACATAGGCATCAGAAACCGCAAATTTGGAAGTGCCGGCAAATCAGCAAGATCAAATCGTCCGATCAGCAGGTAATGAATATCCGCAGGATCACCGACATCGGGCCAGAGACGGATATCCAGATCCGGGATTTCCGCGAGAATACCATCGCGCCAGGTCTGCAGCGTACCTTCAACAGGCGGGGTCAGGAGTAAAGCCATGAAACCGATCTCACGCAGCCGGGCTACGCGGCCCCTTCTGAGTGGGCGTCACGGTACCAGTCCAGGATCTCTTCACCCGGTACAATCGCAACATCGGAGTGCCCCATAATGTAGTCGAGGATGTCCTCAAAATACTTGATCCGGTGCGCCGCACCCGTGAGATACATGTGCAGGCTGATTGACATCACCCGCGTAGAGTCCTCGCTCTCCTGATAAAGCCTGTCGAACTGATCCTTCGAACGTTTGAACATTTCGTCAGACGTATGCTGCTGCAGAGCCATCATGGTGATGTCGTTGGTCTCGACCGTATAGGGCACAGACAACATCGGCCCATCGGTGGTCTCAATCTCAACAGGTTGATCGTCAAAGACCCAGTCTGCGACGTATTCGACCCCGGCACGACGCAGGAAGTCGACAGTCTGGAAGGTCTCGGTCAGGCCCGGGCTTTCCCACCCACGCACCTTTTTACCGGAGAATTTTTCAATGGCAGCAACTGCGCGATCGATCTGCTCCTGCTGATCATCGTGCTTGTGCATTGGCCCCTGAAGGTAGCCGTGGCCCATGAACTCCCAATCGAGTTCGAGCGCGGCCTCCGCAATCCGCGGATAGTTTTCGCAGACGCGGCCATTGATCGCCATAGTCGGCTTGATTCCCCGGTCACGGAGAGCATCGCGGATGCGCCAGAACCCGACACGCATACCGTATTCGTGCCAGGACCAGTTGGGCAGATCAGGCAACAAAGGTACCCCCATGGGAGGCGGCAGAACCGTCCGCGGCATCGGACGGGAAATATCCCAATCCTCGACATTGGCGATGATCCAAACTGCCATGCGTTTACCATCCGGCAGCTTCCAGGCTGGACGATCAACAATCGCTGAATACGGAACACGGTCTTTGAAAATTTGCATCTCTTCCCTCGGAGTATTGTTGGCCGCGATTATGCGGATTCGTCCAAGCGAAGACCAGACACCGCGACGTTATACGAAGCCGATTCTGAGCAAATACAGGCTGAGTTGCGGATAGGCGATCAAAATCATCAGGACGATGAACATCATCACCGCAAACGGGAAAGCACCCGCAAAGATATCTGCCAGACTGACCGACGGATCATTGATCGCGCTCTTGATGACGAAACACGATATCCCGAGCGGCGGCGTCAACAATCCGATCTCCGCACCAACAACCGTGATGATACCGAACCAAACAAGATCCACATTGAAGCTATCGAGCACCACAAGGAACAAAGGCACCACAATCAGGATGATCGACGCTGTCTCGATGATGGTGCCCAGCAGCACCATCAGAACCACATAGATGACCATCAACTGGATCAGGGTCAGATCAAAGCTGGAGAGCCACTCACCAAACACTGTCGGCAGCGCAGCCACACCCAACATCCGGCTGTACATGGATGCCGTCGTGATCAGGAACAGAATGGTTGCCGTGATATATCCGGTTTCGACCAAAACTTCCCAGAGATCACGCCAACTGAAGTTGCTCTTGAGCAAGGCTATGATAAGCGCAGCGAGTGAACCGGCGGCCCCGGCCTCGGTTGGTGTAAAGACGCCGCCATAGATCCCGCCCAGAACGACCAGAACCAGAACAATCACCGGAATGATCTTTTTGACGAGGTCCATCCAGGTCAGGTTCGCCCAGTCCTCAGCAGCGATGTCGGCAGAGTCCTGCCCGCCTACATATTTTGGAAACGCATAGGCCAGAAACAGAATCAGTATACCAAAGCAAAATGCGAGCAAAATGCCCGGAATAATACCCGCGATAAACATCCGCCCCACCGACTGCTCGGTGACAATCGCGTAGATAATCAGCATCGCACTCGGCGGAATCAGCATTCCCAGAACGGAAGAGCCGGCGACCACGCCAACGGTAAAGCGAGGCTTGTAACCAAACCGACGCATCTCGGGAATGGCGACGCGGGTGAAGACTGAAGCTGAGGCGATCGACGAACCAGTGATCGAAGCAAAGATAGCATTCGCTGCGACTGTCGCGATGCCAAGACCACCGCGAATTCGATAGAAGGCGAAATTGGCGACTTCGTAGACATCCTTACCGAGTCCCGCCTTGCTGACGATCAGCCCCATCAGCGCGAAGAGCGGCACGGATGCAAAGACCAGTTCGGAGACGGTATCCGCAATAGATTCAGACAACAGCGCAACCGCGATATCCGGATTGCCGCGGATCAGCCAAACACCCAGGAACGAAACCAGACCCAACGCCACAGGAATGTACAATCCCATGTAGATCAGGAATACGATCACGGCAACCGAGGCAATGCCGACTTCAATACCACCCATCTTGGTAAACCTTTCCGGCGCCCGCTAGCGCACGCCGCGCACTGCCGGCAATACATGCCGGATCGCGAATTTCAAAAACTGCAACATCGTTACCGCGCAACCCAGCACAAGTATAAGTTTGATAGGCCACTCCGGTACTGTGAACAGTCCTTCTTCCCCGACGAAATAATTATCGCGCCACGCGAAATATAGTTCCGGGACAACCCCGTATAGAACGATCAGCATGAACACGACGCCAAGAAAATCAAAGATCGCGCCCATGACATGTCCGGCGCGCGGGCTACGACGCTGAACGAGGCCATAGAAACCGTCTGAACGGGTCAGGCGTCCTTTCCGGGTGGCGTCGCCAAGCTGCATGAAGACGATCGCGATAATCGACATCTCAACGAGCTCATTGACACCATGAATGGGATGATTGAACAGCGTTCGACTGAACGCATCCGTATCAATCATCACCATCAAAACGAAAATCCAGAGCGACCCGATCGTGTTCATCACGGTCAGGGTGCGATCCAGCAAATCCTGAGGGGCGCCACCAGCTGGTGACGCCCCTTGGGTCAGATCCGTCATATCGAACCTTTTTCCTTAATTCAGGCTCAGGAGCCGCTTTCCTTGTCCCACTGACGCAGGATCGGCTGATTGGCAGCGCGCATGGTGTCCATGTAGGAATTCATCACGGCCTTGCCCGGGTTACCTTCTTTTTCACGTGCGGCAACCCAGTCCTGGGCAACATTGGGCATATTGTCGGCCCACTGCTGACGCTGCGCCTGGCTCAGTTCGGTGATCGTGCCACCATTCTTCGTGAACGCCTTGTAGCTGGCATCCGCAAGAGCTAGCGCCTTGACGCCCATGTCGTCACGATACCCGATTGCAGCTTCCTGCATGGCAACCTTGATCTCATCCGGCAACGCGCTCCAGGTGTCCTTGTTGACGGAAATCACCTTGGAGTTGGCAGTGCCGAGATCAGCTTTCAGCATGTAAGGCGCAACTTCGTAGATCTTGCGGCCAACAACGGCTTCCGGCCACAGCATGAAACCGTCGAGAACGCCGGTACCCACTTTGTTGTGATAGGTCACGAGGCTACCCGCGACACCAGCAGCGCCAAAACCTTCGAGCCAGCGCAGGTTCAGACCCGCACTACCAAGCTTCAGGCCCTTCATATCCGAAAGTTTGGCAACCTTGTCCTTCGTGAAGATCTGGTAGGTGTCCAGCACAGCCAGATTCGTCAGATAGACCTGATTGAACTTGTCAAAGGCCTGCTTGAACTCAGGATGCGTATTGGCCAGACCATCAACGGTCTTGGCGACGAGGCCCGGATCATTCGACACAAACGGCGTGGCATAAGCCACAAGCTGCAGCGGCACCTTGTCAGCATGAAAGACCGTAGTCACGACGCCAATGTCGCCCAAGCCTTTTTGCAGTCCACCGAGCACACCGCGAACTTTCACGATCTGACCCCAGGCCTGATTCCACTCGATCTCGTAATTGCCGGTCTTGGCCAGACGCTTGTCGATCTCGGGAATGTAATAATTAATGAATTCAGCCACCCAGAGTGACTTCGGCGAGTAACCGTCGATCGCTGCGATCTTGATTTTCTCTGCAGCCGAAGACGGTGCAGCGAATGCCACAGACGCCATCAGCGCGCCGATGCTGACGGCACCGACCTTCTTTGCAATGGATTTGGTGTTGATCATGCTTTTCTCCCTTGGGGCTTGCCCGGTATTGAGTTTGCCACGCTTCTCACTCGGCGCGTTTGATTAGAACGATAAAAACGTCAGTCACACCATCGTGTCAACGATTTTCCAAATAATTTCCCATGTGGATAAATATTGGAATATTGCTATCATCCGAATTCATGGGGATATTGTGCCCGATGTCAGGACAGATGTGAAACCATGCCAGTAAAGCAGAAATCCTCAAATGATAGCCGCGCGGGCGGTCCGACCATAGCAACGGCCGTGTACGATCAAATTCGGCGGGACATCATCACTGGCGTGCTGGCACCCGGTCACAAACTGGGTTCGACAGGACTCCGGGAACGCTACAACGCGGGTATTAGCCCGGTCCGGGAAGCTCTCAACCGACTTGCAGCCGAAAATCTTGTGTGCTTTGAGGATCAAAAAGGCTTCCATGTTGCCGGTGTCGGCTCAGAAGACCTCGCCGATCTGATAAAAACACGGTGCTGGATCGAAGAGATTGCGCTCCGTGAATCCATTGCGAATGGCGACGATGCTTGGGAAGACGCTATTGTGCTTGCCTTTCATCGTCTGTCGAAAGTCCCACGCTCGGCCTCCAGTGACAGCTATGAATTCAATCCGGACTGGGAAAAACTCCATCACGCCTTTCATGGCGCCATTCTTGGCAATTGTGGATCACCTCGCATGATCGCCTATTGTGACCTTCTGGCCGATCAGGCCAATCGATATCGCCAACTTGCGGCCTCGATCAGCTATCCGAACCGAAGCGAAGGCGACGAGCACCAGGAATTGATGAACGCCGCTATCGAACGCGATGTCGAGAAAGCCGTCGCCCTGCATCATGCCCATCTTGGCAAGACCAACAACATCATCATGAAATCCGGTCTGTCCCTGCCCGAAGGTCAAATCGCGCTTTAGGCCTGAAAGGTGCGCACGCTTTCGAAGTTGTGCTAATTTCCCGTCGAATCCTGATCAACAGGATCGTAAATCAGGGGAAGCTTCATGCAGCGTAGTACAGACCGAATTCTCACCACTCACACTGGCAGTCTTCCGCGACCGCACGACGTCGTGGATCTCCTTCTTGAGGGTGAAAAGAACCCAGGTAAACCGCTCGATGGATTTGATGAAGCAGTTGATCGCGCTGTAGCAGACGTCGTTCAAAAGCAGGTCGATTCCGGTCTTGACGTGATCAATGATGGCGAACAGGGACGTGCGGATTACACGATCCATGTGAAGGATCGCCTCACAGGCTACGACGGCCCGAACCAAACGATCCCGATGACGGCCGATGAAGACGAATTTCCCGAACTCACCGAGATGCTTCGCCCCTTCGTCACGCCCCTCACCCACCGGCCCGCTTGTACCGGGCCTGTTGATTGGCTGGACTGGGATGCGGCGCAGGCTGATATTGACCGCGCGGCCAGCGTAATCGGTCAGGCAAAGGCCGAAGACGTCTTCATGACGTCACCCTCCCCAGGACAGATTGCGCGATTCCTTCCCAACCTCCACTACAGCAGCGAAGAGGAATACATCTTCGCGCTGGCAGAGGTCATGAAACGCGAATACGAGGCGATTGTGGATGCGGGACTGGTCCTGCAACTCGATTGCCCGGATTTGGCCTTGAGCCGGCACACGATTTTCAAACATCTCTCACTTGAGGACTTCCGAAAAGAAATTTCCATGCATGTGGAAGCTCTCAACCATGCCGTCCGCGATATCCCTGCAGAGAAAATGCGCATGCATGTATGTTGGGCCAGTACGCTCGGACCGCATCATGAAGACGTACCGCTGGTCGATATCGTCGACATCATCATGTCGGCCAAACCCGGGGCCGAGTCATTCCCGGGAGCCAATCCGCGTCACGAG
>JABJAG010000096.1 GCA_018666195.1 Alphaproteobacteria bacterium | reverse complement strand
GGCGCGTTGGACAACCGGGTCAGCGAGCGAAAAGCGTTCAAACTGGCCATGAATCTCGACCAGGGCGTCACCGATTTGTCGCAGCAGGCCAATGCTTATCGACTGGTCATTTACGAAAGCACGGCTGCGACCGTCAGTGCTCACGGTGCGGCGGAGGATCAGGTCCTCGCCTGGCTCGATATCGATGCCGTGTTCGTCGAGGAGTTCATTCAGGTCAGCCACTACGGTGCCATCAAAGGTCGCTGTGACTGAGGCGCGTTGCGCGCCTTTGCGCACAAGTCCGGCATCGGAGCGAGCGCCAAGTGTCAGGCCGAAGGCATCGAGTAGAATTGATTTACCGGCACCGGTTTCGCCGGTCAGCGTGCTCAAACCCGGCCCGAACGTCAAGTCGACCCGGTCGATCAGGACGACGTCCCGGATCGACAGCTGGTGCAGCATCGTGGTCTAGAAAGGCCAGAGGCGGCTAAAGAATCCGCCGCTGTCTTTTTTGGGGTCCGGCTCGCCATCGCCATCGAGATCCACCGGTGTCACACCTTCGACCAGTTCATAGCTGTCGACATACCAGTCACTGCCGGGGAAGTTGTGGCCGAGCACGGCGGCATTGGCCTGTGCTTCGGGCTCTATGCCGAGCGCGGAATAGGCTTCCGACAAACGGTGCAGGGCTTCGGGAACATGGGTGGTGGTCTGATAGTTCTCGATCACCGTCTTGTAGCGATTGATCGCTGAGAGATAGTTCTCACGCTGATGATAGTAGCGCCCGACTTCCATTTCCTTGCCGGCAAGGTGATCGCGGGTCAGATCGAGCTTGAGGCGTGCATCGCCCGCATATCCGGATTCCGGGAACCGCCGCACAACCTCGTCGAGCGACGCCAGTGCCTGCTCCGTGTTGCGCTGATCACGCCCCACATCGGTGATCTGTTCGTAGTAGCTCAGCGCTTTGAGGTAATAGGCATATCCGATGTCCCGATTGCCAGGATGCAGCTGGATAAAGCGATCCACAGCCAGAATGGCGTCGTCATACTCGCCGTTCGAGTAATAGCTGAAGGCAGACATCAACTGCGCTTTGGTTGCCCAGATGGAGTAAGGGTGCTGACGTTCGACTTCGAGGAAGAGATCAGCTGCCTGCTCATATTCCTGAACATCCACAGCATCCACAGCTTCGTTGTAGAGTTCTTCGACAGGGCGTTCGACATAGGCCGGCTCGTCGGTGGAGCAGCCAGCCAGCAACACCGCCGCGAACAGCGCTGAACAGAGCCCAATTCGGCCCTGACATTGTGAAGTGATGCGTTTCGTCATCAAACCCGCCAAAAATCGATGCAGCCAGACATATGACCTTCAACTCCCGAAGGCGCAATGCCCGAACGTCTTCACTGGCAATATATCATGTCGGGACTGGATTCACAGAAAAACGGGCCGGTAAAACCGACCCGCTTAGCGAATGTCATGTCATTCGGGTTCAGGCAGTGGCGAGCATCAGTTCGGGTTCGGCCACAACAGCTTCCCCTTCGACATAGCGCCATGCCGTCGGATCAGAGAACAGCGCCCGCACAATCGCGTGATTCATCGCGTGTCCGGAACGGAAACCCTGAAAATGTCCGGAAATCGGGGCGCCGGCCAGATAAAGGTCGCCCACGCAGTCCAGAATTTTGTGACGTACGAATTCATCGTCGTAACGCAGGCCTTCGTCGTTCAGGATCTTGTCGCCGCTGACGACCACGGCGTTGTCGAGGCTACCACCGCGTGCCAGGCCCATTTTGCGAAGCTGCTCGACTTCCTCGGCAAACCCGAAGGTGCGCGCGCGGGAGATTTCACCCTTGAAGGTGCCATTCACGAGGCGGACGCTTTTGTCCTGCTTACCGATGGCGTCGGAATCGAAATCAATTTCAAAACCAACAGAAAATCCATCTCCCGGTGACAGGGAGGCTTCGCGATCGCCATCGGAAATCTCAATACGCTTGAGAACTTCGATCACGCGGCGCGTTTTGTTTTGTTCCACAACACCAGCACATTCGATCAGGAAGACGAAAGGTGCGGCACTGCCATCCATGATCGGCATTTCAGGGCCGTCCACTTCGACATAAACATTGTCGATCCGGCAGCCGGCCAGTGCAGCGAGCAGATGTTCGACGGTCGCAATCTTGATGCCTTCGTCATTGCCCAGTGTGGTGCACAAAGTGGCTTCGACGACATTATCCACGAGAGCTTCAAGTTCGGCGTTGTTGCCCGCTTTATCCGTGCGGCGAAAAACAATGCCGGTGTATTCGGGAGCAGGCTTGAGGACGATCGAAACGGTATTGCCTGTGTGCAGGCCTGTGCCGCTACAGCCAATTTCGCTCTTGAGCGTGTGCTGAAGGTTTTCGCCGATTTCGAGTGCGTCGGTCATATGAATGTTTGTTCCGATCGATTGCCCGCGCGGGCAGGAAGTTAACCACTTGTCTGAGGATGGATGTAACAACTCGGACTAGGTCGCTACAAATCACTCTTTGTTACACAATGTTACGGTCCGAAGGCCGCGGATTTCCGGGGAAATCCGCGGCCTGGAACCCAAATGTTTCTAGTTGGCCTGACGGCGGAGAAATGCCGGAATTTCAAGCATATCTTCTTCCGCACTTGCGCTCTGGCGTGGCTCGGCAGGTTTGATGTCTGCAAGGCTCTGCTGCGCAGGTGCTGCCGGCTTGGCTGCGACCGGTTCCGGGGCTTTCGCTGCCTCGGCAACGACCGGTTCGGCGGGCTTTTCAGCCATCACTGGTGTTGCTGGTTTCTGTGCAACAACAGGCGCCGGAGCTTCGACCGGCTCAGCTGCGGGGGCAGCAGCAGCGGGCTGCGGTGCTGCAACCGGTTCTGGCGTGGCTTTGACTGCCGGAGCCGCAACAGGCTCAGCTGCCTTTGGTGCGACGGGCGTTGAAGCAACAGGCTTGGGCGCAGCGGCGGGGGCCGCTGTCGCAACCGGTTCGCGTCGTTGGGTCGTCTGCGGCTTGTCAGCAGGCTGGTCCTCAGTCATGGCGCGATTGACGGCACCGGTGACCTTCTGGAAAAGGCTGCGTCCGCGACGGCGTTCGGCCTGAGCACCGGCATTGGTAATGGCTGCTTCCGCAAACGCATCTGCCTTACGCGGTTTAACCGGAGCTTCGACACGGCGTTCAGCAGCGGCGGGCTTCGGTGGAATGAACGCGGCTGGTGCGGAAACCTCTGCCTCATCCGGCCATTTCATTGGGGCAGCGGCAACGGCCTCTTCCTTGACGGCTGGCTTTGGCGTTTCGGCGACCACGGGTGCTTCAGCGACAACTTCGGTTTCTTTTGTCTCGGCTGTAACTTCGGCAGCCTTGTCCTCGGTTGTGGCCTCGGTTTCGATCTTCTTGGCCTTGGACTGATCAGCGTCGTGAACCAGGGAGATCATCGGTGAGCGCGGCAATGCACTGGCATTGGCATCAATGCCGGTCGCCACGATCGACACCCGCATGGTGCCTTCCATGTTCTGATCGAACGTGGAGCCAAAGATGATGTTGGCATCCGCGTCGACTTCTTCGCGAATGCGGTTTGCTGCCTCATCAACCTCGAACAAGGTCATATCCGGACCACCAGTGATGTTGATCAGAACACCACGAGCGCCACGCATGGACACATCATCAAGGAGCGGATTGGCGATAGCAGCTTCTGCAGACTCAATCGCCCGTCCGTCGCCACCGGCTTCGCCGGTCCCCATCATTGCTTTGCCCATCTCGCTCATCACCGTACGAATATCGGCAAAGTCGAGATTGATCAGACCCGGCATGATCATCAGATCGGTGACGCCACGGACGCCCGAGTGCAGAACATTGTCAGCCATGCAGAAAGCATCAGCGAACGTCGTATTCTCGTTACATATCCGGAACAGGTTCTGGTTCGGGATCACGATCAGAGTGTCGACGAAGTGTTGCAGTTCTTCAATGCCTTCGTCAGCCAACGTGGCCCGATGACGGCCTTCGAACTGGAACGGCTTGGTCACAACACCAACGGTCAGGATGCCCTGCTCACGTGCGGCGCGCGCGATGACCGGCGCGGCACCTGTACCGGTACCACCGCCCATGCCGGCAGCAATAAACGCCATGTGGCTGCCCTGCAGGTGGTCAATGATCTCATCGAGTGCCTCTTCAGCAGCGGCGCGACCGATATCCGGGCGCGCACCGGCACCAAGGCCATTGGTGATATTGGCACCAAGCTGAATGCGGCGTTCTGAGGAGTTCATGGCCAGAGACTGCGCGTCCGTGTTGGCGACAACGAATTCGACGCCTTCAAGGTTCGAGGCGATCATGTTGTTGACTGCGTTGGAACCGGCACCGCCAACACCAACCACGACAATACGCGGCTTCAGTTGGGACTCAGGGGGGGGAGCTGTGAGGTTAAGCGTCATGTGATCCTCCAGTAGATCGTGTCGGGAGACAGAGGGAGAGAAAGGCCATACACGGCCGGAACGGTGACCCACCGTTCCGGGACATGCCGAAACTTCGGGTCGGGGATGTGGGGCGCTGGTTTCTAGAAATGTTCACGGAACCACTGACCGAGCCGCCCGGTAAGGCGTCCCGGCTCCCCATATTGCAAAGGTATCGGCATCGTCAGAGACGAAGGATTTTCGATCGCATGTGCGATCAGTCCGGCACCGGTTGCGAACGCGGGACCGGCAATGGCTTCCGCGAGACCGCGAACACGCAGGGGCCGACCCATACGAACCTGTTTGTCGAGAATGCGCG
>JABJAG010000095.1 GCA_018666195.1 Alphaproteobacteria bacterium | reverse complement strand
CCGGCTACAGGAATCGATGCTCGGCCAGCTCAATATTTTCGAAGCCAGACGCGACGCTATTGACGGTCAGCGGCAGATATTGGGCCAGAGGGTGGCCCAGTTCCGTGAAGAGATAGTCGGTCTGCAGGCCCAGATTCGTTCTGCGGATCAGCAGCTTGACCTGATTGAAGATGAACTCAAGGACCTTCAGTCCTTGTTCGACAAAGGCCTGACGCCAAAGTCACGACTTCTTGCCTTGCAGCGACGGCGCGCGGAAATACAGGGTGAACGTGGGCAAAACCTCGCATCGATCGCGCGCGCCAAGCAGAATATTGCTGAAGCAGAAATCCGGATCTTCGAGTTGCGCACCGAACAGGTGAGTGAGGTGGTAGCAGAACTTCGCGAGGTTGAAACCGAGTTGCTCGATCTGGAGGAACGCCTGGGCGCCGCCGTGGATGTGCAACGCCGTACGGACGTGATCAGCCCGGCAGACGGTATCGTGGTGGATATGCAGGTGCACAGCACCGGGGCTGTGATCCAGCCCGGTGAACGCCTGCTGGATGTGGTGCCCGGCAACGAGAAACTGGTCATCGAAGCGCGGGTGAATCCGACAGATATCGATATTGTGCATGCTGGTTTACCGGCCCAGGTACGTCTTGTGGCCTTCAACCAGCGTGTCACGCCCACAGTTGCGGGGACGGTGTCCTGGGTATCGGCTGATCGTCTGACAGATGAAGCGACGGGTGAAGCATTTTTCACGGCGCGGATCGAACTGGATGACCCGAACGACCCCCATCTGGAGGGTTTGACCCTGTTGCCCGGTATGCCGGCAGAGGTCCTGATCAGGACTGGAGAACGCACGCTTGTGCAGTATCTGGTCAGTCCGGTGCGGCAATCCTTCACACGCTCGCTGCGCGAGCAGTAGATTGGTTGCACCGGCGCGTCAGCGCGCCTATATCTTCCCACAGAATAATGTCGGGGCGTAGCTCAGCCTGGTAGAGCACCTGCTTTGGGAGCAGGGGGTCGCATGTTCGAATCTTGTCGCCCCGACCATTTATTCCCACAATGACAGGGCGTTTCCGGAAGGAAGCGCCCTTTCCTCGACATGGAACCTAATATCTATGAATGAACACATCGGAACATGGGCGCTCGTGCGCGTTGAAGCTGTTAATGCCCAGGGCGAAGTCATTGCACCGCCTTTCGGGGGGGGCAATTTCATCGGTCGTGTCGTTCTCACGGCAGAGGGGCGTTTGTCCGCCTCGATCACGGATACCCGAACCGTCATTCCCGACGGGGAAGTGCGTGAATATTCCTGCTACGCCGGTCCTTTCACGTTTGATGGTAAGACACTGATTACAAAGGTAGTTTCATGCTCCGACCCGGAACGAATGGGGACGGATCAGATACGCAATGTAACGTTCGAAGATGACCTGATGGTTTTGGAACCACCGCTGCGCTCCTACGGCGATAAACCGGCTGAACGGCGGACCTTATGGTGGAAGAAAATTTCGAATATCTAGGTTGGAGTGCTGAAATTCACCCCTATCCGAATTGAGAGCAGAAGCGCATATTTGATTCCTGCCGCTCAGATGATTTTACAAAGGACCGCGCGCAATGAAGGCCCGCATTTACCAGCCGACGAAAACCGCCATGCAATCCGGGCGTGCGAAGACGCACAAATGGACACTGGAGTTCGAGCCCACGCGCCGCCAACAGCTTGATCCGTTGATGGGATGGCCGGGTGCCGGGGACACAATGGCGCAAGTTCGGCTGAAATTTGACACACGCGAAGATGCGGTCGCCCATGCCGAGCGGCTGAAGCTTGAATATGTAGTTCAGGAGCCCAAAGAACGGCAGATCAGACCCAAGGCCTATGCCGATAATTTCGCCGTTGATCGCAAGACTCCCTGGAGTCATTAGGCTCCGGACGTTCAGGATTACGTCAGCTTACGTGCGACGCGCCCGTAGCTCAGCTGGATAGAGCATCGGCCTTCTAAGCCGAATGTCGCAGGTTCGAATCCTGCCGGGCGCGCCATTTCTTCCAATCTTTCCTAACGAAGTGGCGCAACAGTCGGCTAAGCTCGGTTCCTGACGTCTTCAGGCACGGAGCAGGCATGTACACTGGCCCCATTATCGACAGCCACCATCATCTCTGGCAT
>JABJAG010000094.1 GCA_018666195.1 Alphaproteobacteria bacterium | reverse complement strand
TGGCAGAGGGGTGCGTGCTTTCGCAGTCAGCCCAAGGGACGTCACACGATGCGGGGCGTGTCCGCCGCTGACGAGCATTCGATCATCAGCGAGATGACGATACCCTCGCACAGTCAGACACAACGCCAGGGTCGATTTTCCCGCATGGGCGGGACCGGCAAACAGAATGGCCTTCCCGCCAAGTTCGGAAGCCGCCGCATGCAGACAGTGATCTGCCATGCCATGGGCCAGCAAACCGTCAATTAGAAGTCCGGCCAGCGCGTTGGCCACGTTGTGAGAATCCTCGGCAAAGGATTCGCCGCCCTCCCAACTCGTTGCCTGGATACGAAAAGTGTCGTTTACGCGGGTCACAGCAATATCAGGAATGGCATCACCATCAATCGGACTGACCGGCCAACGCGGCATCAAAACACCAATGGCTCTTTGCATTTCAACCGGGTCGGTTCCCGGCGCCAGCCACACAACAAGCTCACGCCCGCGCCCCGCGAAGGCAAGGCACAGTGATCCGTCCGGGTTGATGATTTCGTTCGGGCTCACTCGCGCGG
Organism: Alphaproteobacteria bacterium; assembly: GCA_018666195.1. Classification (GTDB taxonomy): domain Bacteria; phylum Pseudomonadota; class Alphaproteobacteria; order UBA6615; family UBA6615; genus JABJAG01. The sequence goes on along the minus strand of JABJAG010000094.1, from coordinate 12,167 downwards.
TGCGTGCTTGGCCAGAATGCGCTGCAGGGTACGACGATGCATGTTCAAGCGGCGGGCGGTCTCGGAGACATTGCGGTCACACTGCTCATACACTCTTTGAATGTGTTCCCAGCGCACACGATCCGCTGACATCGGCCGTTCCGGCGGCGGCGGCATGGATGCGCCATCAGACAACAGCGCAGCTGCCACCTGATCCGCATCTGCCGGTTTGGGGAGATAATCCAGCGCGCCAGCCTTCACCGCCGCCACGGCCGTCGCTATATTTCCATAGCCGGTCAGCACGATAATGCGGGCATCCGGGCGGGCTTCACGCAGCGCTTCAACCACTTCCAACCCGCTGCCATCATCGAGGCGCAAATCAATCACGGCGTATTTCGGCGGGTTCGCACTAACCGCGCGTTTCCCCTCGGCAACCGTCTCTGCCACTTCCGTGGTAAACCCGCGGCGCTCCATCGCCTTGGCGAGCTGATTGCGCAAATTCGCTTCATCATCGACGATGAGTAGCGAAGTATCGCCGGTGACAAGTGGGCCCTGTTCTTCAACTTGAGTCATGAGCTTCGACTAACCTTTCCCGCGTGGAACTTCAAGCGCATCGCGTTGCCAGACAATCATCACCTCGGCGCCCGTGACCCGACCGGCAGCACGGATATTGGAGAATCTAATCCTCGCGCCAGTCCGTTCAAGCAGAGTTTGCGCAATGAATATGCCGAGTCCGAGATGACCATCACCTCGATTTGAAATATATGGCTCCCCCACACGATCAAGCACACCCGGCGGAAACCCCCGCCCGTCGTCACGCACTTCAACCCGCGCTTCGGTTTCATCCCAGGAGACTTCGACCGACACCACACTTTGCCCAAACTGGACCGCGTTCTGGATCACATTCCCCAGACCGTGGAGAAACTCGGGACTGCGCGGCACAACAGGCTCTTCGCTCTCATCCTCAGCCGCAGCCACAACGTCAAGCGCAAGCGCCTCGCTGCGATAGCGTGTGGCAGCTGCCGCAACAACATCCGAAAGCAATCCGGTCGCAAACGGATCATCTGGATCAGCCAGCTCCGGTGCTCTGCCGATCTCAGCCAGAATATCCCGGCACCGATCAGCTTCAATCTGCAGAATTTCAATATCCCCCATGAAGGGATTGTCGGGCGGCATCTCGCGAGACAACTCCTTGACGGTCACAGCGATCGTCGCAAGCGGGCTGCCAAGTTCATGGGCTGCCGCAGCCGCCAATCCACCAACAGCTGACAGTTGCTGTTCGCGCGCCAATGCCAGCTGGGTCGCGGTGAGCGCGTCAGACATCCGTCGCCCTTCGCCTGCAACGCTCCCGATATAGCCGGTCATGAACAGCGTGCCGACGACGACGGCCACCCAGAGCCCGCTGATATAAAGCACCGGCAACTGCAGGCCAGGCTCTGCCCAGGGCAACGGAAAATGTTCGAATGCCAGAAACGTTGCTGTAACCACCACCAGAGCGCTCAACACCGCAGTGGCGGAACGGCTCAGAATGGTCGCTGACACGGTTACCGGCCCGAGGAACAACAACGCGAACGGGTTTTCGAGGCCACCTGTAAGATACAGAAGCACGGCGAGCTGCAGGATATCGAACCCCAGATAGGCCGCAGCCTCGAGTTCACCAATCCGCCCCTGGGATGGACGACGAAACATCATCACAACATTGATCAGGACAGAGGCCACGACGGCACCCAGCGCCGCATCGATGGGCAATGACCAGCCCAGACCAAACTGTACAATCAGCAATGTGGAGAGCTGACCTGCGATCGCAACCCAGCGAATCCAGATAATGGTGCGCAATCTGACTTGCCGCGCCCGGGCCTGTTGCCCCGTAAGTGCCAACTGTCGGCGTTCGGTCACATCGGCATTGCTGCCTGTCGAGGCTTCGTGCTGGGCCATCGTCAATTGAGGTCCGGTAAGTTTTCCAATACCCCATGTTGCGGACCCCCGCTGTCAAAGTCGAGCATCTGACGAACAGTTTCAGCAGCATGACCGTCGATCAGGTCTCGAACCTCGCTGCCAGGTCCGGATCGAATTGCCCATCGATCAACACGAACATCACGTCACACGGCTTGTCACTGCGGTTGCTCCATGCATGGTTGGTGCCGCACTGGATCACCACATCACCAGCCTTCAGCTCCACCTCACCGTCATCGATAATCATGGTGATCTCACCCGACAGGATCAGCGCGTAATCAACCGTTTCGGTGCGGTGACTGGCAGGATGCGACCCGCCACGGCCATAAGTTGAAGCCGGCTCATTGCCGAGTGCGGCAAAGGCAGCACGGGCTTCTTCCACTGTCCGTTTGCGAACATCCTCGGTTTCCGGTGCAAAGTGATTGATCCGGAACACAGTTCCATGAGGCTGGGGCATTTGGCGCCGCGGGCCCAGTGTAGTCTCAGGGTGGTCGGAGACAATCTGAACTGGAGTCTCACCCGTCCGCCACAGATCTGTAGACCAGTCGTCCTCATTGCGTGGATTGATATGGACGAACGGTGCCGGACCGTCTGATTTTACAACGGCCTTTCCCTGATCGTCGTGGCCCATAACCACGCGTCGTATCGGTGTTGCCATGATTTTTCTCCCGAATGTTTGATTGAGAGAAGCCTACGCCAGAATGGCCCGGGCTTGCACGACCCGTGCACAACACCCAAAGTCCTCACATGAACATCACTGTCGAAACCATGCAGCGGGAAGACTGGAAACAGGTGCGCGCGCTCTATGGTGCGGGGCTTGCCACCGGATTGGCCGCATTTATGACCGCCCCGCCGAAATGGGCTTCCTGGAATGCCGGACATCTCGACATCGGACGCCTTGTGGCGCGCGGCGCCGACGGAACGATACTCGGTTTTGCAGCGCTTTCGCCCGTCCCCGACACCTGAGGTGCTGCCGGGGTCGCTGAGGTCAGCGTCTATGTCGACGAAAACGTGCAACGTCAGGGCGTCGGTTCTAACCTGCTGGTACACCTAATTGCGCGCTCTGGCTGCCAGGCTTTCTGGGTTGAACTAGTTGGCTTTGCCACTGACTCCGGCGCTTTCAAAACTTGCCATCCCCGTATGACAAGCCAGGGCCGCGCGCACGATCTGGATCGCCAGCGCCGCCCCCGAGCCTTCACCCAGTCGCATCGCCAAAGCCAGCAATGGCACCTGATTGAGTTTCTCACACACCATGCGATGGGCCGGCTCCGCTGAAAGATGCCCGACCATGCAATGATCGATTGCGTGTTCATCAATGGCATGCAGCACGGCAGCCGCTGCTGTGCAGGTGTAGCCGTCGAGCAGCACTGGAACGCCCGCAAGCCGTGCGGCAATAATCGCACCCGCAATCGCCGCGATCTCATGCCCGCCAACGGCGCGCAGAAGCTGCAACGGGTCGCTCAGCAGATCCGCGTTGACCGCGACAGCGGTCTCTACAGCCACCACTTTGGCTGCATACGCATCACCGGAGACACCGGTTCCCGGACCGACCCAATCCTGTGCCGCACCCCCATAAAGCGCGTGGCAGATCGCAGCGGCCGACGTGGTGTTGGCAATACCCATTTCACCCAACGCCAGCAGCTCAACCCCGGCTTCAACCGACATCATGCCGTAAGCGATGGCTTTGGCGCAGTCGTCTTCGCTCAGGGCCGGTCCCTCAGTGAAATCCGCAGTGGGCGTGTCGAGCGCCATCTCGTACACCCGCAAATCAGCATCCGCGAGCTCGGTCAGTTGATTGACCGCCGCACCACCGGCGACAAAATTCTGCACCATCTGCTCGGTGACTTCGGACGGATAGGCCGAAACACCCTTCGCCGCAACGCCGTGATTGCCCGCGAAAACCGCAATCCGCGCATGAGTGACATTCGGTGGGTGCCGACCCTGCCAGGCCGCAACCCATTCAGTGATTTCCTCCAGCCGCCCCAGCGCACCGGGCGGTTTGGTCAAAACAGCTTCGCGCTCGCGGGTCGCCAGCACTGCCTCGACGTCAGGTGCGGAAAAGTCGGAGATAATCTTTCGAATCTCGGCAAAGTCCGGCCCCTGGCTGCGTCCGGCGCCATTTGCGCCATTTCCACCGGTGTCACTCATGAATTGATCCCGCACATTCAATTTCAGAAAGAGAGGCGTTGTCCTATAAGTGAGCCATGGATGCAAACCCGGATAAGCAGAAGACATCGTTCCTAGCCCAATTGCAGTTGGCTATCGCTTTCCTGACGCGGGTGCCAACTCAGGCGCTGGTCATCACCCACGACGATAGTACCGACGAGGTCTCTCCAGACCACGCATCAGGCCCTGGCGCTCTGGCAGACGCCATGTGGCTGTTCCCGCTGGTTGGTTTCGGCGTTGGCGGGGTTGGTGCTATCGTCCTGGGGATTCTGATCTGGCTGGACGTACCCGCGCCCGTCGCGGCCACATTGGCCGTAGGCACGATGATCTGGCTGACCGGCGCTCTGCATGAAGACGGACTGGCAGATATCGCCGACGGCTTTGGCGGCGGCAAGGACAAGGGCAGCAAGCTGCACATCATGCGCGATAGCCGGGTCGGTACCTATGGGATCGTCACAATCGCCATCGTGCTGATCGCGAAAGTCGCGGCCCTCGCTGCGCTGGCCGAATGGAACCCCGGGGCGGCAGTTGCAGCCCTGATCGCAGCGGCCACCTGGAGCCGGGCCATGTTCGCACCCACCATGCGCTGGCTGGAGCCAGCACGTGAAAACGGCCTGGGCGCAGATGCTGGTACACCGAAGGAAGGCACAAGCTGGCTCGGTCTGGCACTGGCTGCGGCGCTCTCTCTGCTGGTGTTGTTGAGTCCAGCCGGGTTTGGAACAATCATCATTCTTGCCGCCGGCGGCCTGGCGGCCTTCATGGTCGGCTGGATTGCCCTCAAACAGATCGGCGGCTACACCGGGGATGTTCTCGGTGCCGCCCAGCAAATCGGCGAAGCTGCGACACTGGTCGCAGCCAGCGCCATCATCTCAGGAACATTCACATGACATCACGTACACGCTGGTGGTGGGTCCGCCACGCCCCCGTTCGCTCCACGGGCGGGCGCATCTATGGCAATTCCGACCCCTTGGCCGACGTCAACGACCCGCCAACCTATGAGGCGCTGGCGCGGTTTTTGCCCAAGGATGCACTGCTGGTGACATCTCACCTGCAGCGCACCCATCAAACCGCCAACGCGATCCGCGAAGCTGGCCTGGAACTGCCCGATCCGCATATCGAGGAAGACCTGGCCGAACAGAGTTTCGGCGACTGGCAAGGTCGCAAGCGCGACGACGTCTATGCCGAACTCCCCGCCAAGCACACCTTCTGGCTGACACCCGCGAACAGCCGCGCACCTGGCGGCGAAAGCTTCGTGGACCTGATGACGCGGACAACTGCCGTGATCGACCGGCTGACAGCAGCCCATGAAGACCGGGACATCATAGCCGTCACCCATGGCGGCACGATCCGCGCGGCAATTGGCCATGCATTGGGGCTGGACCCCGAGGCGGCGCTGACCTGTCAGATCGACAATTGCTCAGTCACAAGGATCGACCGGTTTGGCCCGACAGAGAGCCATCCGGATGGCGCCTGGGCGATTTTCCACATCAATCAGATTCCAACCATGGACTCGGTGCTGGCTCCTGATCCCACCGCCATGCTAGCTTCGGTGCAGCGCTGAAACAGGGAAATCCGGTGCAAAACCTCTAGAGGTTTCAAGGCCGGTGCTGCCCCCGCAACTGTAACGGTGAGGCCGCGCGCAACATCCCACTGACGAATTCGTCGGGAAGGGTGTGCGTTGCCAGTGAACCGGAGCCAGGAGACCTCTTCGGCGCGTGATATTTGCGCAATCGACCCTCGGGAGGAGGAACGGCGCCGTGGACAAGACGAGTTCCAGCTCAAACGATAATGCGCGCCCGGATTTGCGCCTGCCCGCGCTCACGCTTGTGTTGGGGGGTGCCCGTTCAGGTAAAAGTGCCCGCGCCGAAGCGCTGATCGCTTCCCATCTGAACGCGGACACCGCCGCACACCGGGCCACCTATATCGCCACTGCCGAAGCCGGTGACCGGGAGATGGCGCAGCGGATCGCTGACCATCGTGAACGCCGCGGGGATCAGTGGCGTACGGTCGAAACCCTGCTCGCACTGGGTGACGCCCTCGTCGAGAGCACAGCACATGGCGAACCGGTTCTGGTCGATTGCCTCACGCTCTGGCTTTCGAACGTCATGCATGCCGAGCTGGACGTCGCAGCCGAAACCGAAACCCTGCGCGCCGCGCTCGATCGGGCCCGTGGTCCAGTGGTTTGCGTTTCCAACGAGGTTGGACTGGGCATTGTGCCTGCCACAAAACTGGGCCGGGGGTTTCGCGACGCCGCCGGCCGCCTGAACCAATTCATGGCCGCCCAGGCCGACCGTGTCGAGTTCATCGCCGCAGGTTTACCCATCACCCTGAAAAACGAGACATCATGAACCGCATCCCCGCCACTGTGATCACAGGCTTTCTGGGCGCCGGCAAAACCAGCCTGATCCGCCATTTGCTTGAAAATGCCAATGGCCGACGCATCGCGCTGATCATCAACGAGTTCGGTGATCTTGGGGTCGACCGCGCCATCGTCGACGGATGCGCCATTCCGGGCTGCGAGGTCGACGACGTGGTCGAACTCGCCAATGGCTGCATCTGCTGCACAGTCGCCGACGATTTTCTGCCAACGATTACCGCACTTCTCGATCGCGACGCCCCACCCGATCATATCGTGATCGAAACCTCCGGCCTCGCCCTGCCCAAGCCACTGGTAAAGGCCTTTGCCTGGCCCGAAGTCCGCGCGCGCACCACTGTGGATGGTGTTGTCACCGTGATCGATGCTGGCGCTGTCCTCGATGGACGCTTCGCTGATGACCCGGAAGCTGTCGAAGCAGCGCGGGCAGAAGACCCATCTCTCGATCACGACAACCCGCTTGAAGAGCTGTTTGTCGACCAATTGAGTTGCGCTGATCTGATTGTCGTCAACAAGGCCGATTTGGTCAGCGGTGATGGTGATGGCGCGGAGATCGATGCGGCCCTCGCGCCGCATCGCCGTCCCGGCGTGAAATCAGTGAACGCCACCCATGGCCGCATCGACCCGGCGATCCTGCTCGGGCTTGATGCCAGCGCAGAAGACGATCTGGATTCGCGCCCCAGCGTGCATGACGGCGAAGACGAACACGATCATGATGACTTCGACAGTTTTGTGGTCTCTCTCGGGGCAATCGACGACCCCGACGCGCTTGAAGCCAGACTGACCGACGCGGTCGCTGCTCATGACATCTATCGGATCAAGGGCTTCATCCATATTCCCGGCAAAGCACGCCGCTTGGTGCTGCAAGGTGTCGGGTCCCGTTTTCAGCGCTATTTCGATCGGGACTGGACGGCCACAGAAACTCCACGCACCGAGCTGGTGGTGATCGGCAAATCCGGAATGGACCGCAGCGCCATCGCAGCCATGATCGGCTAATGCATCTTCTTGCTGCAGCACCGGGAGCCGTTGATGACGGGTCTGAGGCTGTCGATCTCGGACAAACCCCCGGCGATATCGTCGTTCTGACGGCGGCGGATACCGAGATCACAGCCCTCGCACTCGCCAACCGTGCACGACTTGAGAACGATCCCGCGGCCCCTAGCCTGCGGCTCGCCAACTACTTGCGCCTCGGCCACAACATGTCGGTCGACCTCTATATCGACGACATTGTGCAGAACGCCAAACTGGTCATCTGCCGTCTGCTTGGCGGGCGCGGCTACTGGCCGTATGGCGTCGACGAGATTGCAGCCACCTGTCGCGACGCCGGCATTCCCGTCGCCTTCCTGCCCGGCGATGACCAACCGGATGCTGAACTATCCGCACTGACGACCCTCGATGGCGAAGACGCCCATCGTCTCTGGCAGTATCTGGTCCATGGCGGCATCTCGAATGCCAGTCACTTCCTGAACTTTGCCCGGTCGCTGATTGGCAACGACATCAACTGGCAGGAACCCGCACCTTTGCTTCGGGCGGGGCTCTACTGGCCCGGCGCGGGCGAAACCACACTGGACACCGTGCGTGAACACTGGATCGATGGCGCGCCTGTGGCAGCGCTGGTATTTTACCGTGCCCTGATGCAGGCCGCGAACCTGGCCCCAATCGACGCCCTCATCACCGCGCTCCGCAAACGCGGCCTAAACCCCCTGCCGGTTCATGCCGCCAGCCTGAAGGACCCGGTTGCAGCGGCAATGGTGGCAGAAACCTTTGCGACAGCGCCCCCTGACATCATCCTGAACGCCACCGGCTTTGCGCTATCAGCACCCGGCGCAGTCACCGATCGGGGGCCGTTCGCGGAAACCAACGCGCCCATGTTGCAGGTGGTTTTTGCCGGATCGGATCTGGAACGCTGGCAATCCGGCGCGAATGGCTTGTCGGCGCGGGATATCGCCATGAACGTGGCTTTGCCAGAGGTCGACGGTCGTATCCTCTCGCGGGCGGTTTCATTCAAGGGCGCGGCACGACGTGATGACGCGAGCGAGACGGATATCGTCACCTATGAACCGGTGGCCGACCGGATCGACTTCACAGCTGATCTCGCAACGGCCTGGGCCAGATTGCGCCAAACCAAACCGGCCGACCGGCGCGTGGCGCTGATCCTCGCCAACTATCCCAATCGCGATGGACGGATCGGTAATGGGGTAGGTCTCGACACCCCGGCCGGGACTGTATGTGCGCTGGAAGCCATGGTCGAAGCGGGCTACAGCATCAAAGATGCCCCGAAAAATGGCGCCGCGCTGGTTCAACGGCTACAGGATGGTCCCACCAACGCCGGCGTCGCGGCCCGCCGGATCGAGGAAATCCTGCCGCTTCCCGACTATGAAATCTTCTTTGCCGTGCTTCCTGACTCCGTAAGAGCAGCCGTGATTGATCGTTGGGGGCCGCCGGAAACCGATCCGATGTTTCTAGCCGGACACACAGATTGTGGCGCTTTCGCGATTCCGGCGTTTCGCTGTGGCAACATCGCCATCGGACTGCAGCCTGCCCGCGGCTACAACATCGATCCAACGGCGACCTATCACGACCCTGATCTGGTGCCGCCGCACAATTACTTCGCCTTCTACGCATGGCTGCGTGAAAGTTTCGATGCACATGCGGTGACCCATTTCGGTAAACACGGGAACCTGGAATGGCTCCCCGGCAAGGCTGTGGCCCTGTCCCGTGACTGTTACCCCGAAGCCACGCTGGGTGCGATTCCCCATCTCTATCCGTTCATCGTCAACGACCCCGGTGAAGGGACCCAGGCCAAACGCCGTGCCAGTGCGGTGATCATCGATCACCTCACGCCGCCTCTCGCCCGAGCCGAAACCTATGGCCCGTTGCGCGACCTGGAAGCGCTGGTCGATGAGTATTATGAAGCTGCCAATATAGACCCGCGCCGGCTGGCGATATTGGGCAAACAGATTGTCGAGCTGGTCCGCGAGACCGGCCTTGATCGTGATCTGGGGTTCGCAGCAGATGTTGACCTGGCGGATGCGGATGCCCTGAACCGGCTGGACGGCTATCTGTGCGAACTTAAGGAAATGCAAATCCGCGACGGGCTGCACATCTTTGGCCAGTCCCCGGATGGTGAGCTCCGAACCGGGCTGCTCACAGCGCTGGCCCGCATGCCACGGGGCGACGGAGAAGGGGCCAACGCATCCCTGCTGCGCGCGTTGTGTTCTGATCTTGAGCTTGTCCTCGACCCTCTCGACTGCGACTTTGCCACGCCGTGGACGGGCGCAACACCGTCCGCCCTGTCGGCTCCCAATCCCATTCGCACCCTGGGCGATGTTGTCGAACAACTCGAAGACCTGTCTGCTGGTCTCATCACAGGTCGCCGCGCAATTGACAAAACCTGGACCCACACCAGCGCCGTGCTGGATAAAGTCAGTTCCGAACTCGGGCCATCGATTGATGTCTCCGGGGCCGCGGAGCTACAGGGTCTTTTAACCGGTCTCAATGGATGTTTTGTGACCCCCGGACCGTCCGGCGCGCCCACCCGGGGCCGACCCGATGTACTGCCCACCGGACGGAATTTCTATTCCGTCGACACCCGGACTGTCCCAACACCCGCCGCATGGCATCTCGGGTGGATGTCAGCCCAACTTCTGATGGAAACCCATGCGCAGGAGCATGGAAACTGGCCACAGACCGTTGCACTATCCGCCTGGGGCACCAGCAACATGCGCACGGGCGGCGATGATATCGCTCAGGCTCTCGCCCTGATCGGCGCACGTCCAACCTGGGATTCGGCATCGCGCCGCGTCACCGGGTTCGAGGTTCTGCCGGTTTCCATACTCGACCGCCCACGGGTGGATGTGACGCTTCGGGTATCCGGATTTTTCCGCGACGCCTTCCCCGGCCTGATCGATCTGTTCGACAGCGCCGTGGCCGCAATTGCGGCCATCGAGGATGAGAGTGAACGTGACAACCCGCTCGCGGCCAAGGTCGCCACGGAAACGGCACAACTCGTAGCCGAAGGAGCAGAGGTGGAAGCTGCCCGCCGCACCGCCAGCTATCGGGTGTTCGGATCGCAGCCCGGCGCATATGGCGCAGGTCTGCAAGCCCTGATCGATGAACAGGGCTGGGACACGACCGTCGATCTGGCCAATGCCTATATCGCATGGGGTGGCTGGGCCTACGGGGCTGGCGCAGGGACCGGCGTTGGCACCGCATATGGCACACCAGCACATCGCACATTTTCCAAGCGTCTGTCCGGAGTCGAAGCCGTCCTCCACAATCAGGACAACCGGGAACACGATCTGCTCGACAGCGATGACTACTACCAGTTTGAAGGCGGGCTCACAGCCGCCGTGGAAGCCGAATCCGGGGCCCGGCCGACGGTCTATCACAACGACCATTCCCGGCCCTTTGCACCACGAATACGAACACTGGAAGAGGAAATTTCGCGCGTCGTTCGTGCTCGGGTGACAAACCCCAAATGGATTTCCGGCGTGATGCGGCATGGCTACAAAGGCGCCTTCGAGATGGCCGCAACGGTCGATTACCTGTTCGCCTTTGCCGCCACAACCGGCGCCGTGCGCGACGACCAGTTCGACGCCGTTCATCAAGCCTTTCTCGAAGACGACGCAGTGCGAGAATTCCTCGAAGAGCACAACCCGGCAGCCCTGCGCGAGATGGCTGCACGCTTCCTCGAGGCCATCGATCGAGGGTTATGGCAAGCAAGGTCCAACTCGGCTTATGCTCGTCTGCGTGAACTGGCTGACCGGCCAATGGAGAAAACAGCATGAACGACACCCCTGAACCGGTAGATGACGACGCCCAGGGCGCGGACCAAAAATGGGCCGACAGGAAGCGCAAGCAAAAGGCTGCGCGGGACCGCATGCTGGCGAAGAAGACCAGGGAAAAAGGCCTGCTGATGGTTCACACCGGCAAGGGCAAAGGCAAGACCACCGCTGCCATGGGTCTGGCCATGCGCGCCATTGGCAATGGCATGAAGGTCGGGATCGTTCAGTTTGTAAAAGGGAAATGGGAAACCGGCGAACGTCAGGTGCTTGAAGCCTTTCCGGACCAGATCGACATCAAGGTGATGGGCGAAGGGTTTTCCTGGGACTCGCAGGATCGACAGCGAGACATTGCAGCCGCGAACGCGGCGTGGGAGATGGCCAAAGAGATGATCACCGACCCGACTTTCGGACTTGTGGTGCTCGACGAACTCAACATCCCGCTCCGCTACGACCATCTGGACATCAACGAGGTGGTGGCAGGCTTGCTGGCCAAGCGCGAGGATTTGCACGTGGTTGTCACCGGCCGCAACGCCAAGGCCGAATTGATCGAGGCAGCAGATATGGTCACCGACATGACCATGGTGAAGCACCATTTTCGCGACGACGTGAAGGCCCAGAAGGGCATCGAGTTCTGAGACACGCACCATGACCGCCGCCATCATGTTTCAGGGCACCGGTTCGGATGTCGGAAAGTCACTGGTCGTGGCTGGTCTGGCGCGTTTGTTCGCGCGCCAGGGCCTTGTCGTCAAACCGTTCAAACCCCAGAACATGTCAAACAATGCCGCCCCCGCGCTCGGACCGGGCGGCCTCTATGGCGAAATCGGACGCGCCCAGGCGCTGCAGGCACGCGCTGCGGGAATCAACCCGACCACCGATATGAACCCGGTCCTGCTCAAGCCACAAACCGA
>JABJAG010000093.1 GCA_018666195.1 Alphaproteobacteria bacterium | reverse complement strand
GTTTTGGCATGCTGCGTCAGGCGGACACATTCCTCGGTGGAATTCGAACCGGCTCCCGCAATCACAGGAACGCGTCCCGCTGCGGCCTCAATGCACAATTCAACAACACGCTCATGTTCGGCATGACTGAGGGTCGGGGATTCCCCTGTGGTGCCGACCGGAATCAGTCCATCAGTTCCCTCTTCAATCTGCCATTGGACCAATGCCTGAAACGCTTTCTCATCCACCTTACCGTCACGAAACGGAGTGATGAGTGCAGTCAACGATCCTTTAAACATCTTGGCCTCCTACCGCACATGCGGTGCCTTCAAAATTTGCGCGGACGATAGCGGCTCAACGAGGCCGGAACAAGACGTGTTGCTGGCCAACTCGCGATGTCTTCCCCTATGCTCGAAGCGGAGTATCGACCTGATTATGCAAAAAACACCCCTATTGATTGCGGTCACACTGCTGATCGGTACATTTGTGATCGTCGCGCCATCGACGACACGCGCTGATCACGCTGGCCCGGCTGATGTTGCTGCGCGTGACTTGGTTGCCGCTGCTGAACGAGAAGACTGGGCCGGTGTGAAGCTTTACGCCGGCCGCATTCACGATCCTCTCCTTACGGAATATGCCACCTGGTTGCGCATTCAACAGGATAAGACAAAAGCATCTTTCAGCGAGATATCAGACTTCGTCGACCGTCATCCAACCTGGCCACGCCAGACCGAACTCCGCCGTCGTGCCGAACGCGCCATAGACGACAAAGTGTCCCGCAACACACTACTGGACTGGTTTGAGCGCTACCCGCCTGTTTCGGGAAAGGGTGCTCTGGCGCATCTGGATGCGATTGCCGCACGCGGAGAGGCGAAGACAATTCCCGAACGCGCACGCAACTATTGGCTCAAACGCAATTTCGAAGCTGCAGATGAAAAGCAATTCCTGCAAACATATGGCAGCCATCTCGATCGTGACACCCATCTTGCCCGACTGGACCGCCTGATCCGGCAACGCGGACACACAGCCGCCACGCGCATGCTCAAATACGTCCCTGGTGATCACGCAGCCCTCGCGCGCGCACGGATAGCCTTATTGCGACGGAGCCCTGGCGTCGACGGCGCAATCTCCCGCGTTCCAACCCATTTGAACCAGGCGCCGGAATTGTGGTTCGAACGCCTGCAATGGCGTCGACGCAAGGACAAGAATGACGGTGCCGGCGATATTCTCGACCAGGTGCCCAGCCCGCGCCCGCGCCCGGAACTCTGGGCCAGGGAAGGTCGGATTCTGGCGCGACGTGCGCTCGCAGAAGGCCACTACAGCGATGCTGCCAAGCTGGTGTCAGGGCATGGCCTGACTCGTGGGGGGGAGTTTGCAGAATCCGAGTTTCTGGCCGGTTGGCTCCGCCTGACATTTCTCTCTGAACCCAATGCCGCCGAACAAAATTTCGATGCGCTCTATAATGGCGTGAGCTATCCGATCAGTCGCGCCCGCGGCGCCTATTGGAAGGCTCGCGCCGCACACGCCCACGGCAATACTCAGCTTGCCCGGGAATGGTGGCAGCGTGCAGCCCAACACCCAACAACCTATTACGGGCAGCTCGCGACCCGTGCGCTTGGCCGGGAGCCAGACAACTTCAACTTCATGATCCCGTCCGACCCCGAAATTCGTCACCGGTTTCTCGGCCGTGAGCTAGTTGATCTCGTGCATCGCCTTCATGGGCTGGGCGCGGACAAACAGTTGCGGACTTTTCTGCTTCATCTATCGGGTCTTGCCGAAAGCGCCGAAGAGCGCCTCCTCGTGGCACAACTCGCGCATGAATCCGATCGGCCCCGGGAAGCCGTCCGCGCTGTCAAACGCCTCAACCAACTCGACAATGTCGTCGGAGTTGCCGGATACCCTCTGGCCCCTGTGCCTGATCTCATCCACCCCGCCGTCCCTGAAGATGCGCTGGTTCTGGCTGTCATCCGACAGGAAAGCGGGTTTGATCGCACTGCCATCAGCCGTGCTGGTGCCCGCGGCATGATGCAGTTACTGCCCGGTACGGCCAAGCAGGTGTCGAAATCACTATCCATCCCCTACAGCCGTGCCAAGCTCACAATTGACCCGAATTACAACATTCGTCTCGGACAGGCCTATCTGGCGCAGATGCTCGACAGATTTGCAGGCTCCCCCCCACTGGCGCTAGCTGCCTATAACGCTGGCCCACACCGGGTGGACCGGTGGCTCAAAAAATACGGTGACCCCAGAACCGCAGCGATCGACATGATCAACTGGATCGAATCCATTCCCTTCCACGAAACCCGCAACTACGTCCAACGGGTCAGCGAAGCGACAACAGTCTATCGCTACCTCCTCAGCGGTGCACAGATCGCAGACGTCGGCACCGCACCTTTGCGCCAGCCAGAACGAAAACCATGAACGCACCGCAATTCACCAACATCCAAGCTTGTGTGTTTGACGCCTATGGCACGCTGCTCGACTTCAACTCGGCTGTGATGAACTGCGCCGATGAGATCGGTGACGATGCGGCGCGACTTTCGGAAATCTGGCGACAGAAGCAATTGCAGTACACCTGGTTGCGCAGCCTGATGGGAACGCATGCTGATTTCTGGCAGGTCACCGGAGAGGCTCTCGACTTCTCTCTTGACGCTATAGGACTTGAAAATCCGGAACTGCGTGAAAAACTGATGGCGCTCTATCGCAAACTCGACGCGTTCCCGGAAGTCTCCGAAACACTTCGTTCTCTGAAAGCGGGTGGCATGCGCACAGCCATACTTTCAAACGGTTCGCCGGACATGCTGGCGGCCGCGGTGCACGCCAACAACCTGCAGGATTTACTCGACGATGTGCAGTCTGTCGAAGATGTCGGCGTGTTCAAGCCAGACCCACGCGTGTATCAACTTTCAGTCGACCGGCTGGGTGTTGGCCCGGAACAAATCTGCTTTATGTCCTCGAATGGCTGGGACGCGGCGGGGGCCGCGGCATTTGGGTTCAACGTGATCTGGGTCAATCGATACAAACAGCCCACAGAACATCTGCCTGCGCGCCCCGATATGGTGATCGACACGTTGGCACCCTTGCCTGAAATTCTGGCGCTTACGGCACAATGAGCACCCTGGCTCTGCCGTCTCTGGTGGATATAGAAGCCGCCGCGCGGCGTCTCCACGCCCTCGCCGTCCTCACCCCCCTGATCGAGAACCCGCTTCTCAATGAAATAGCCGGCGGCCGCGTGTTCATGAAGGCCGAACCCCTGCAGCGCACCGGGAGTTTCAAGTTTCGGGGCGCATACAATTTTCTTTCCCAGATAGAGCCAGGCGCAAGGCGAAATGGTGTGGTGGCCTATTCATCAGGGAACCACGCACAAGGTGTCGCCGCTGCAGCAGCAATACTCGGTATTCCAGCGACAATCGTCATGCCGTCCGACGCGCCTGTGATGAAAGTCGAAAACACCCGGGGCTATGGCGCAGAAATCGTTTTGTATGACCGCCTGGATGAATCCCGCGAAGATATCGCGGCCGAGATTGCTGTGCGTACGGGGGCAACGCTTGTTCCGCCTTATGATCACCCCTGGACCATCGCCGGTCAGGGCACCGTGGGGCTGGAGATTGTTGACCAATGCGCGGCCTTGAATGTTGTGGCCGATGCGGTTCTCGTCTGTTGCGGCGGCGGTGGTCTCACGGCAGGCATTGCAACTGTTTTGTCGGCCCGATCACCGGAAACGAAAGTTCTCACAGTTGAACCCGAAGGTTTCGACGACACCAGACGATCACTCGAAGCACAAACCCGTGTCGCCAATGACCGGAACTCGCATTCAATCTGCGACGCCCTGCTTGCCCCCATGCCGGGTGAACTGACATTTGCAGCGATGCAGCTTCACAAGCTCAGTGGGCTGACGGTAACCGACGCCGAAGTACGCGACGCCGTGGCCTTTGCCTGGCGCCACCTCAAACTGGTGGTTGAACCCGGTGGAGCGGTCACGTTGGCAGCGATACTCAGTCAGAAGATCGATTGTCACGGACAGATGATTGCGGCGACCCTCTCGGGTGGCAATGTAGATCCTGCCGTGTTTCGTGACTGTCTTGAAAACGCCTAGCTGGTCTCGCCAACAACCAGATTGAGCCGGGACTGCTCGATATCACGGCGCATCATCTGCCCCTCGACGTAAGCACCAGCATCGATCGACAATTCTTCGTGGATGATGTTGCCCGTCACCCGAGCTGTCGCTGACAAAACCACACGGGTGGCTCTAATTTCGCCCGTGACAGTGCCATGGATATTCGCAATCTCAGCCTGAATATGCCCCTGAACATGGGCGTTGTTGCCAACGGTCACTTCGGTGCAGCGAACGTCACCTTGGATGATACCTTCGATCTGGACAGAGCCTTCGCTATCCAGATCACCAGACACTTTCATACTGGTTCCAATGATCAAAGGAATCGCGCGTTCCACGCCGGTTCGGTCATTTTTTGAAAACATATTGCCCCGCCTTGATAAAGCCCGCCGGGTCCTGTGAACGCCCGTCGACAATCACCTCATAGTGGAGATGTTCACCCGAGCTACGACCCGTACTGCCAATTTGACCGACTTTCTCACGAAATTCGAGCTTTTGGCCACGCTTCACATAAATATTCGACAGGTGCGCATAGCGGGTTCGAATGCCAAGCCCATGATCTACTTCAACAATCTTCCCGAATCCGCCCTTCCAGCCGACGAATGTCACAATACCGGGTGACGTTACGTGCACCGGTGCGCGCCTCCGGCTGGCCAGATCAATACCGGAATGCAGGGCAAAACGGCTGGTAAAAGGATCTATGCGTTTGCCATACCCGCTTGTCAGACGAAACTCATCCAACGGGGCAGCCAACGGCAGCCGTTCCATCAAATCCTGCAAGCGTTGAAAATCATCAATGCGCTGTTCAACCGTCGCAATTTCATGTGCAAGTTGTGAGCCCGGCTTGTCATCAAGCGACAAGAATGGCCCGCCAACACCGCGGCCATCGTCATCTGAACGCGACAGACGATCGAGCAAATGATCCACATCAAGCCCCGCAATCGTCAAAGTCCGCTTCAGGGCATCTCCACTTTCGCCAGCCTGCTCTCCAAGGCGAGAGACAATATCGACCTGGGCCGTCTCAATGGTTTCCAAACGGTCGGACAACTCCACAACCTGAGAGCCGAGATTTTCTCGTTCACCATCAACGATCATCTTGTCCTGAACCACGCGTTGCAGATCGCGCTGGCTCGCATCCAGTCGGCCAATCAAATCAACACGCGCATAATTGAGCGTGCCAACTTCTTCCTTGAGGCGTTGCATCTCTGTTCGTGCAGCCGAGATATTTTCTCCAAGCTGCAAACGGTCGGCCTCGATCGCTGCCATCTGCTGATCGCGGTCTGCGAGGCGCCGATTGAGGTCCGCCTGCGCACCTTCGAGCTTGCTTACATCCGCAGTCGCATACGCATACGCCTCAACTTCTCCCAAATATGAAAGAGCGAGTGATTGCGTTTCAGCGGTGCGCTCATTGAGCTTGTTTTCAATATCCGCAAGCCTGAACTGTAAGTCCTGATTGTTTGCGACCAGTTCGACCGTCGTCTTTTGCGTCGCAGTCAGGGACAGTTCCTGAATTGTAGCTTTGTTGCGAACATCAGAAAGGCTGGCCGCAAGCTCATGGTTCTCACGCCGCAATTCAAGGATTGCCGCGTCCCGGCTTGAAACAATGGTCTGATGGGAGAGATAGCGACTGGATACAAAGGTCGACCAGCCAACCCCAAGGACGGCAAGACCCAAAATCGTAACCTGCACACCGCGGCCGATACGCAAATAGCGAACCTTGCCGTGCGAACGGAGAATTATCTCCCTTTGGCGGGGAAATAGTCTTGCAAGCTTTTCACGCACCAACATGCGTGCACTCCCCACCCGCATACGCGGATCCCAGAACGTCGCGTCTCTATTGAACGCGCTCGAAAGTGAGTGATAGGCCGACGAACGGCCACTCCTCCGAAAACTTCCCCCAGCAGATCGGCTTCAAATCGAACCCTACCCGCTTTCCAACACCTTAAGCGTCGGCTTCACCAGGGCGACGTACGTCGCTCACCCCGATCATACTGTCACGTGTCACCAGCGCTTCCAACTGATCTGCCGTCCAATCCTCTGTACCAGCCGGTCGCTCTGGCAATACGAGATAGCGCAAGTCAGCGTTGCTGTCATGCACTCGAACCTGTTTTCCATCCGGCAATTCTGTTCCAAACTCCTGCAAAACAGCCCGCGGCTCACGAACGGCGCGCGCTCGGTAGTCACGTCGCTTGTACCATGCCGGCGGAATACCAAGAATTGGGCGCGGATAACACGAACACAATGTGCACACGACCATGTTGTGGACCTCGTCCGTATTTTCCACAACGCACAGTTCCATGGGACTCATGTTAATTCCGAATTCGCGGATGGCATCGTCACTGCTATTGAGCAAACGGTCCTTGTATTCCGGATCCGTCCAGGCGCGCACCACAATTTTCGCACCGAGGGATTCCCCTCGGGTATCCATGGCTTCGATCGCTCGCCGAATATCTTCGCCTGAGACCACGCCTTTTTCGATCAACAATTCACGAACAGATGTTTCGAGAATCTGAGCCTCGATCGACGGCAGTTCATCTTCCTGAATCGGCTTTCCATCATGGGTGTGAGTTGGCCCATGATCGTGATCATGATGATTGCTCATTGTCTCGCCACTTTCTGCACCGGTCAGGCCGGTGCCATCCAATGTTCGTAAATTTCGATTTCAAGTGTGTCGCTCGACGGCCCGTCATAATCCGGCCAGAGCTCTGACTGTTTGAAGTTTACCCGGTACAGCATTTTGTATGGCAATCCTGAGTTTCCATATGCCAGCAATTCCGGGTTGGGAAAGGAGCCAACAATTCGTTCGATCACACCGGTTTTCCCGCGCACATAAATTGGTGTCCGTACATGGCCGGGCTGATTGCGCTGCAAAATGCGAACCTTGTCGCCTGGGCTATACTTATTATCCATCCCGCTCAGCCTCCAGACGCGCACGGACCTCGGCTTGCTTGGCATCAAGTTCTTCCTGCGTGAACACGCTCTTTTCGAGCATCAGCCAGGACACCGCCTGCAGCCAGCGTTCGTAATAGGGGAACTTGTGATAATCCTCGCCAAGCGCTTCCTGCATCCGACGGGACTCATCCACCCGCGCCAATTGTCGCCGCTGATCAAAAATCAGCATCATCAGGGCATCAACAGTTTTCTCCCAATGAGTCGGGACGTGCTCGTGTTTGACCGGATCAACTGGTCCGGCGGGTAACCCGCCGTAATCTTGTGGACCGCGCATATTTATCCCTTGTTTTTTAACCACTAATTTTTAGCGCATATCGCAGGCATATCAAGGCGTTCGACAAAAAAGTCGTCAAATACGTTGCCACGCGTGCTGTTCCTTCAGAAATCCTCAACAAATTCGCGGTTAGATAGCCAAGTATTGACCGGTTAAAGGATTTTTCGATGGGCATGGACCGCCAACAACTGGCACGCGCAATCGATGTGGGACGCGCATCGACGCTGAATTGTTTCGAGACGACCAAAGATATCGCCGGAATCGCTGCGGAAATCGCCGATGATGACCCGCGTGGGCCAATGTTTCGAAACCGCTACCTCAACGATTCGATTGTCTTCAAAGTCGTGGAATCAAAGGTTGTCCGCGGCAAACGCACCTATGGTATCGAGACGCTCGTCTACTTCCCCTACAACCATGAAAACATCTACGAAGGTGGCGATTCGATCCTTGCGACGGATTCCAGACGTGTCGAAAAACTAAACCAGAAATGTGGCCTCAACCCCGATGATGAGTCACGCATCGACGACTTTCGCTGGGACATGGAAATGATCGACATGGTCAATTCTCTACCCACACTCGATCCCTTTCTCCTGAAGTGTAAAGCCCAACAGACCGGAATCGAAGAACAACTCAACCCGGCCTACTTCAACATCACACTGGAAGAATGGAACCGGATCCAGGAACCAATCCGCCAGAAAATTGAAGCATTGGTGAGAAAAGCACTTGGCATTGGCACAGGAGAAGCCGGCGCCAAGATCGAGGAACATGTCTCAAAGTTCCTGAAGAAAATCTGGGAAGCCCGTGACATTGAAGGAATCGAAGACTTCGTACACAGCATGGATATGCCGGATGACAGGGCACCGGAGTTGTTCTTCGCGTGGAAGGCCATTTGTTACTATCAGGTGCAGTTTTCGGAAGTTGAACCCGAACTTCGCAAACTCTTCACATGGATTGGCGATCCAAAAATGTCCCTTCCTGCGGACTTTGGTGGATTGCGTCACGAAGCCCAGGATCAAATTAGGCGCGAACTAAAACTGCTTCGCAGTCGCTTGCGTGAAAACTATCTGAATATCCTGCAGACGCTGAAGAATTACGAGGACAGCTATCGACAGTTCATTGAGGACGGGAAACCCGGCGGATTCAAAGCCTTCCTGAGTGACGCTGACCAACACTATATCGATCTCGCGGCCTGCCTGAGTTCAAATGCTCACGCAATCAATCTGCTCCAGGATCAGATACGTCGCACAGGAACAACAATCCAAAGTGACCAGCATCGCCAGCTTCTGGATTGTTTCCTTGGTGTGTTTGGAATCGAATCTCAGACAAACAACCTATTACTTGCCAGCTAGTCGTCTGTTTTCAAATCAGATGTCAGAAATTTTAGTCGATGTTCGGCACGTTTCAGCCGTTCAGTGATCGTCGTTGGTGTGTCATGCGTGACATGTTCACCAACATCGTAGAAATACCAGAGCCGTGCTCGGAATGCGGCATCGGTCTGACTGAGCCCGGCCTGTTCGAATAGAACTCTGGCCGTGGCCATACGACGGTCATCCACCTCCGTGACCGATCGGGCGACATCTTCATCGAACTGCGCCCAGGCACGCATCGCATTGTCATAGCGATCCGGGTCTTCATGGGCGAGGAATGTCAGGATGGCGCGCATTTTCTCTATCGGGCTGCCGTCTGTTTCTGCAACTGTCGCGAGCACCGGGTCCGTCTGCCGCCGCACCCAGAATTCCGGCAATGAATTCAGAAGGTCATTTCGATTCTTGAAATGCCAGTAAAAGCTGCCCTTGGTCACCCCCAAACGCTGCGCCAGCGGTTCGACTTTGACATGGTCAACGCCACGCTCACGCAGCAACTCCAAAGCCTCTGCCAGCCAGGAATCTCGATCCTGCGATTGATCGCGCTTTTTGCTCAAAATACCCTCACAATTTCCACAATCCAGCGTATTGACGCGCCCTGCGTCACGCAATACCATACGGAAGCGTATGGTATTGCGTTTCCGTCAGGATTACGCCCATTGGGCTATCCGAGGGATCGCGATTTCCACTAGAATAGGTTCAAGTGCCGTCACAGTGACGGCCGAGCAGGAGGAAACAATTCAATGACAGATCCAATCATCCGGGTTGCCGATATCGCGTGGGGCCGCATCCGCTCTCCCGATCTCGACAAACAGGAAGAGTTCCTGACCCGCTTTGGCATGATTCGCAGCGAACGTACCGAAGACAAGCTATTCATGCGTGGCACCGGTTCCAGTCACCACATCCATGTAACCGAAAAGGGTGACCCGGGATTCATCAGCCTCGCCTTCCGCGCACGCAGCGAAGACGATCTTCACAAGCTCGCGGCAGAAGCTGATGGCGCATCGTCCGTCGAAGACATTGATGAGCCTGGCGGCGGAAAACGTGTGCGTTTGACAGAACCGAACGGCTACACGATCGAAGTTGTCCATGGGGTCGAAGAATTGGCTGAAATTCCAGTGGAACGCCAAGCTTATAACTTTGGCAACATCGACAAGTACAAGCGCGCCGGAACGCTCTGGCGCACGCCACGTGGCCCGGCAACCGTTATGCGGATCGGACACGGTGTGCTTGGCACAACCAAACTTGCAGAGAGCACAGCTTGGGTACGCCACAACATCGGTCTGATTGCATCAGACGAAGTTTTTGTTGAAGGCGACAAGGACAAGGTCATTGCAAGTTTCAACCGCATTGACGCAGGCGAGGAATTTGTTGATCACCACGTGTTCCTCTATGTCGGAAACGAAAATGCCGGTCTGAATCACATCTCCTTCGAAGTCCCTGACTTCGATGATGTAATGATGGGCCATGAGCATCTGCGTGACACCGGTGACTATGATCATGTCTGGGGCATTGGTCGACACGTTCTGGGCAGCCAGATCTATGATTATTGGAAAGACCCGTGGGGTCGTGTTCACGAGCACTGGGCAGATTCAGACACGCTCAATGACTCCTACGACACGCGCTACGTGCCAGCTGACGAAGGTCTGAAATCACAATGGGGCGAACCCGCACCCATGGAATTCATCAATCACGTCAGTCCCTGACCAGCGCGACGTCTACCAACGAACGGCCCGGCGATCTGTCCGGGCCGTTTTCTTTTGAAATACTGCCGCTTGGCGGACACCCGCATTTCTGGCAGACAGGGGACAACCCTGACCGAAGTAGAAACCATGACCGACCCGAACGAACACATCTCAGAAGAAGCCCCGCACGACTTCATTCGCGACAAGGTTCGCGCTGATATGAACGCAGGGCTGCATGAAAGGGTCGTGACCCGGTTTCCACCTGAACCCAATGGGTTCCTGCATATCGGACATGCCAAATCGATCTGCCTGAATTTCGGTATCGCATCAGAGTTCGGCGGCACCTGCAAACTTCGTTTTGATGACACCAATCCGGCCAAGGAAGATGACATCTTTATCCAGGCCATCCAGGAGGACGTGCGTTGGCTCGGTTTTGATTGGGGTGATTCCCCCTTTTACACCTCTGACTATTTCGAACAGCTCTATGACTGGGCCTGTCAGCTGATCCGCGACAACAAAGCCTATGTGGACGATTTGTCTGCAGAAGACATGCGCGAATATCGCGGCACACTGACCGAACCCGGCA
The DNA here is from genome assembly GCA_018666195.1 of Alphaproteobacteria bacterium. Taxonomy (GTDB): domain Bacteria; phylum Pseudomonadota; class Alphaproteobacteria; order UBA6615; family UBA6615; genus JABJAG01. The sequence goes on along the minus strand of JABJAG010000093.1, from coordinate 171 downwards.
AGCCAAGCCCCTATCGCAATCGCACCGTCGAGGAAAACCTCGATCTGTTTGCACGCATGCGCGCCGGCGAATTCGAAGAAGGCGCACGTGTTCTTCGTGCCAGGATCGACATGGCGTCAGGGAACATCAACCTGCGTGACCCAGTGCTCTACCGCATCCTGCGCAGTTCGC
>JABJAG010000092.1 GCA_018666195.1 Alphaproteobacteria bacterium | reverse complement strand
GACCGACCCGTAACTCTTCCTGAGGAGACATGAAGGCCGTGAAATCACGTTCTCCCGTGGCCGGGTTGACCGAGCATGCGGTGAGCAGGAGTGCGAAAGCGCTGAGTGTGCTCTTGGCATGGGTATTTTTGATCCCTGCAGGAAGCTTCATGGGGTGAGCACCTCGATTTGTTCCGGATGGGTGACTTCAACCATCGGGCCATTATGTGATTTGAGCCATCCGCGTACACGGACACGCCGACCTTTGTAGTCCCCGGGATTGATCCCGACATTCAGAAAATTTTTCCAGTATTTAGGCGCGATCGAAATTGTGAAGTCGGTGCGCCAGTCAGCTCCGAAATTGAGGAACACGCGCCCGCGGACGCGTGCCGTATCCTGAACCCGTCCCTCGACAAGGGCAAACCGTTCCAGATGCAGCGCGCTCGCCTCCGGGTCGAGGACGACGTAATAGGGCAGGGTCCATATTCCGGTTTTCTTGCGACGTGAGGTTCGCTCGAAACGCAGCATCTCAGCGACCAGTGCACGATTGTCGGGAAAGCTGTAGACCCGCGCCAACCCGGATTTGAGCAATTGCGCCTGAACCCAGCCACCATCCTTCGTGAATAGATGTGCAAGAAGTCGGTTGTAGCGATCTACCCGTTGGCCGCCATAGGCAAGGGTCACGGTTTCACCGAGAACCATCGATTCAAGCGCGTGCTTGGCTTCATCTGCCAAAGGCCATCTTTCAAAGCCCGGGCGTCCGAGTGGCAGTTTCGGGGCCTGAATACCCACCAGTCGGACTTGACGTCCGTCATCAAGGATGACTGTATCGCCATCAACAACTTCCACCACTCGTGCCGAGTGCCCGGGCTCCAGACTGCCGCGCAGTGGCGCGGGTATGTCTGCTGCAGCCGCGGTGATGCCGCTGACAATGAGTAGGAGGCTGAGTGTTGATTGCAAAAGCATCATGGTTGTCACTATAGCGTTTCTATCGTCCAGCGTGGCAGTGCGGGATGGCAAAATCATGGCCGTTGCGGTTGACAAACCATGGGGGTATGCGTCCTTCTGAAGGCCTTGGTGTATAAGGAGTTTTGGCATTGCGCACGGCCCTTTTTGCCGATATCGAGGCGCGCACAAGCGGGCGTATTGAACTCGATAATGGCCATGAAATGTACTGGGAGGAATCCGGTCGCGCAGACGGTGTTCCCGTGGTTTTTCTGCATGGTGGTCCCGGTGCGGGGACGATGCCGGTGCACCGCCGATTCTTTGACCCTGATCATTTTCGGGTGATTTTGTATGACCAGCGGGGTGCCGGGCGATCCACACCCCAGGCAAGCATTGAAGCGAACACCACGGCCGATTTGATTCGTGATCTGGAAGTTCTGAGAACCCATTTGTCGGTTTCCCAATGGCATCTGTTTGGCGGATCCTGGGGTTCCACATTGGCTCTGGCCTATGCTCAGGCCCATCCGGAACACTGCTTGAGTTTGACCTTGCGGGGCGTGTTCACCTGTGCGCCGCGCGAGGTTGATTGGTTTCTGTATGGCATGGGGCGTATCTTTCCGGATGCTTGGCATGATTTTGCCGACGCTGTGCCGGTTGAGGAGCGCGATGATTTGTTGGTCGCTTACCAGTCACGCCTGAACAATCCAGATCCGGAGGTTCATAGGCCGGCAGCCCGGGCCTGGGCCACGTATGAAGCACGTTGTTCGACATTAAGGCCGAATCCTGACGCCGTGCGCGCCATCTCTGATTCCCGCGGAACGCTCGCGCTCGCGCGGATTGAGGCTCACTATCTGGCAAACGGAGCCTTCCTTGCGGCCGACCAGTTGATTGATGATGTCGAGAAAATCCGTCACCTGCCGGCGGCTATTGTCCATGGCCGCTATGACATGGTTTGCCCGATAGAGACCGCTGACCGATTGGCGCGAGCCTGGCCGGAGGCCGAGTTTACGATTGTGCCTGATGCAGGTCATTCTGCGCTTGAATCCGGCACGCGGACGGCTCTGCTGGATGCCGTGGAGCGTCTCAAGGGACGTGGATAGAGTTGCGTCATGAACGGTTTTCGCGCGTAGCTTGATACCCTATGATGGTGTCCAGTATGGATCGGCATCGGCCGACAGGGAGGTTCGAATTGCGTAACTGGAAAACACTTGCAGCCTGTGCGATTGCGGCAGGGCTGACATTTTCGGCGCCGGCAATGGCGGATGATCCGGATTTCTTCGTGGTCGGCGGCGGCTGGTATGATTTCAATGACGACCGGGATGCGTTTGATTTCCGGGCCGAGTATCGGTCCGGGTACAAAGCACTGGGCTTCATCAAACCTTGGGCCGGTATTGAGGCAACGTCCGATCAGGCCGTCTATGGTCTTGTTGGTGTTCTCACCGATCTTTATTTCGGACGCCGCTGGGTACTGACACCGAGCTTCGGCGCGGGCCTTTATGCGGATGGCAACGGCAAGGATCTGGGTCACACGATCGAGTTTCGCTCGCAGCTTGAATTCGGTTACCGGTTTGACGATCGCTCGCGTATCTCGCTGGCAATTGGCCATATCTCGAACGCCAGTCTGGGTGACAACAACCCGGGTACGGAGATCGCGACGATCTATTATCACATTCCGATTGAAGATGTTCTCGACTGAACACTTCCGGCCCCTCACGTGATCCGGCCCTTCACGTGAAAGGGGCGTTGGTCACAGGGGCGTCACAACGGATCGGACGCTGCATCGCCGAGGCGCTAGCGGCCGATGGTTGGCATGTGGCCGTTCATCACCACACAGCAGACGATGCGGCAGCCGATACAGTCCGCGCGATCATTGATGCCGGAGGACAGGCGACTGCCGTTCAGGCAGACCTCTCCGACCCCGACGCGTGTCGTGAGCTGATGGATGTCGCCGGGCAGGTGACATCGGGCTTGTCTTGTCTGATCAACAACGCATCGGTTTTTGTCGAAGACAGAATTGGTGATGTGGACGTTGCCGGGTTTGACCAGATCATGGCCGTAAATTTGCGGGCGCCGATGCTGCTGTCGCAGGCTTTTGCCGCACAACTTCCCGGTCGCGAAGACGGTGTCATCATCAATATTCTGGATCAGAAACTGGCGAACACAAACCCGGATTTTCTGAGTTACTCCCTGTCGAAATACGGTCTGGCCGGTCTGACGGACATGCTCGCCATGGCGCTGGGCCCACGCATTCGCGTGTGTGGCGTTGCACCGGGTCTGACCTTGCCCAGCGGAGAACAGAGCGATAGCCAGTTTCAGGCCGTGCATCAGCGTACACCTCTGGCGCGTGGTTCCGTGCCCGAAGATATCGCTGGCGCGGTACGCTACCTGGTGGATGCGCGGGCTGTGACGGGAGAGACCATTCTGGTCGATGGCGGGCAGCATTTGGTTCGCAGTGAACGGGACGTTATGTTCCTCGATCCAACCCCGGATCAGGATACCTCCCAATGAACGCGCTTGTGGCCGATATGGTCATCACCGACCCTGTGGAACAACGCCTGCTGGTGCGTGAGAACGACGTCCGGAAGATTTTCTTCCGCAACCTGCTGATCGATGTGCGCATGGGTGTACATGCGCAGGAGCAGGGGCGAACGCAGCCTTTGCGTATCAATATCGTTCTCTACATGCGCGTTGATACGGCACCGAAAAGTGATTCATTCTCTGAAGTGTTCGACTATGACCAGATCCGCACAGGCGTTCTGAATCTGGCGCAGGCCCGCCATATCAATCTGCAGGAAACTCTGGTCGAGGAGATCTCGAACTATGCACTGGGGTTTGACCAGGTCCTCGCAATTCGCGTCTCCACAGAGAAAACAGACATTTATCCTGACTGTGACGGGGTCGGCTACGAGTTGACACGCATTCGCGCTGACTGACGAAGGTCGTTCACGCACGTCAGACGACCTATCCATCGAACAGGAGATTGATCATGAGTCTCGATTGGCCAACAGACCGCATCGATTACAGCCCGATCCATGGGCGCAAGCCCCTGCCGTTGCCCGAAGGCCGGAAGGTTGTCGTCTGGCCGTGCATCAATGTGGAGAACTGGGTGATCGATGCGCCGATGCCGCGCACGGTGGTGAATCCCCCTGGTGGTGTCGAAAAATCGGTTCCTGATATTCCGAACTGGGCCTGGCATGAATACGGCCAGCGGGTCGGGTTCTGGCGTCTGAAGCGGATTTTTGATGAGTTTGGTGCGCGCGGCACATTGGTCATGAATGGCACGGTGTGTGACGTCTATCCGCAAATCGTCGATTCCTGTCTGGAATCCGGATGGGACCTGTGCGGCCATGGCTGGATTCAACGCGCGCTGCCTGCCGTCGAGGATCAGGAGGACATGATCCATCGGGTGTTCAAGAAACTGAAGGACTACTCGGGCAAGGCTCCGAAAGGTTGGCTGGGGCCGGCGTTGGCGGAAACGCATGACACTGTCGACTGGCTGGACGATGCCGGCTTTGAGTATGTGGCCGACTGGGTGATGGATGATCAGCCGATCGACCTGCGCACCAGGAAGGGGTCCATCGTCGGACTGCCCTATACGCAGGAACTCAATGATCTGGCGATGCAGCTCATTCAGGGGCATCGCGCGCAGGAATATGGTGACCGCGCGATCCGGGAATTCGATCAGCTGATCGAAGATGCCACGACAGAGCCCGGTTCAACCCGGATCATGTGCTTCACCTTGCACCCCTACATCATGGGTGTGCCCCATCGAGCACGGGAAATTCGCCGCATTCTCGAGCATGTCTGTAACCGGGACGACACCTTCGTGTGGACCGGTGAAGAAATCCTCGACTGGTACAAATCGGTTCGCGATTAGCCCAAAAAAATGGGCCGGATGAGGCCATCGGGGAACGGCCCGGATCCGGCCCGCGTGTTTCAGCCTTGGGGGAGAACTGGTCTCTTTAAGGCCGACCACGGAGGGCACGGGCGAACGCACTGTGCCCGTGTGCCATTCCCTACGATGTCGCTTTCGAAACGGATCACTCCGCGAAACGAAAAACTGATCCCAATTGTGCGCGCGCGCGTAAAACAGGATCTGAGCCGTGTTGCGTGATCGTTTATCGGAAGAGGATAGCGCCATCATTGAGACCATCAAGAGAGTTGCCTGGGTTACCGGCGCAAGCCAGGGCATCGGCGCGGCTGTTTCCCGCCGGCTGGCACGGGACGGCTGGATTGTGGCGGCAAGTGCAAGGAGCGCGGACAAGCTGCATGCGTTGTCGCAAGAGGCGGAACATCTGCCGGGCTCGATAGTTGTTTTTCCGTTGGATGTGACCGATGAGCCTGCGGTGGAGCGGGTCTTTGCGGATATCGAGGCCCGACTTGGCCCGGTGCAACTGGCGATCCTCAATGCGGGTACCCATGAACCAATCCCGGCAACAGAGTTTTCTGTTGCCCCGGTCCGACGTCTGATCGAGATCAACCTGATGGGTGCTGTGCACTGCCTGACACCGGTGATATCTCGGTTTGTGGCGCGCAGGTCTGGCCGGATCGCGGTTGTGGCCTCGCTGGCCGGATATCGTGGGCTCCCGACCGCAAGCGCTTACGGGGCCTCCAAGGCCGGGCTGATCAATATGTGTGAATCCCTGCGTCCGGAACTTCTGGACGCCGGTGTTGTGCTGTCCTGCGTGACGCCCGGGTTTGTGCGCACACCGCTGACCGACCGCAATCCTTTTCCGATGCCGTTTCTGATTGATGTGGACACGGCCGCCGACCGGATCCTGCGTGGCGTCGCGGGTCGTCAGTTCGAGATCACCTTCCCGCGTCGATTTTCCTATTTGATGAAGGTGCTGCGTCTTCTGCCCTACGCGTTGTATTTCGCGATTGTGCGGCGGGTCTCGCCGCGGCGGGATTGATCAGCCGGCCTGCAAACGAAACTGCCCGACAGAGATCGTCTGGGCCCGGAACCCGGCTTCGCAATAGCAAAGGTAGTACCGCCAAAGCCGCCGGAATCGTTCATCGAATCCCATGGGCATGATGTTTGGCCATGCTGCTTCGAAGGACACCCGCCAGCGGCGCAGGGTTTCTGCATAGTCGCCGCCAAACATCTTCGCATCATCAAGCTGCAGGCCTTTGTCGGCGGCCGCCCGGGTGAAGATGTCCACGGATGGCAGCATGCCACCCGGGAAAATACGCATCTGGATGAAGTCGGGGTTCCGTCGATAGGTTTCGTACCGGGCGTTATCGATGGTGATCACTTGCAGCGCCGCCAGCCCCCCGGCGCGCAGTCGTTTGGAGACCGTCTCGAAAAATACCGGCCAGTATTCCTCGCCGACAGCCTCGAACATTTCGATGGAGGCAATTTTGTCGAACTGGCCTTCCACGTCGCGATAATCCTGCAACCGGATTTCGACGCGATCCGTTAGTCCGGCATCCGCCACTTTCTGACGTGCCCATTCGGCTTGCGCCGGAGATACGGTCAGCGCTGTAACGCGGCATTTGTACTTGGATGCGATATGGATTGCGAAAGCGCCCCAGCCGCATCCGATCTCCAGTACATGGTCGCCGTCCTGGAGATTGAGCATGCTGGCCAGACTGTCAAACTTATTGGCTTGCGCGTCGGTCAGATTGTCTTCATCCGTGACGAACCGAGCCGCTGAGTAGGTCATGCTGGGGTCGAGCCACTGGGAATAGAAGGCATTGCCGAGATCGTAATGGGCCGCGATGTTGCGTCGGCTTCCGGCGCGCGTGTTGGCGCGGCAATAGTGACGCAATCGGTCAAGAATACAGGTCAGTGACATCGGCGTCACGGTGCCCTCGAAGTCATCAATATTCTGGGCACAGAGTTCAATGACGGACGTCAGGTCATTCGAATCCCAATCGCCATCAATATAGGCATCGGCAAGTCCAACTGAACCCCCGAAGAGCGCGCGCCGCGCTGCACGGGATCGGTGAACGGAAACCTGAGCGTCAGGCCCGGAATGACTGCCCTTGGCCTGCACCTGACCGCCCCCGGGAAGGTCAATCTGTAGCGTTCCATGTTCGAGATTTGCAGCAAATCGGTTGATCAGGGTTCGGACCGCACGGTGGCGGATTGTATCCTGCCCCATGATGTGGCAACGGCGTTTATCAGTTTGTGCGAACTCGGACATCAGGCAACGATCCTGGACTTTTGATGATGGAAACGGATTTTGAAGGGGGGGCTGGATGGGGGAATACGGGTGTACCTTTGAGCCAGATTTTAAGGGCATCCCAGTGAATTCCAACCATAACTTTCATCGTCAAAAGTGGAAATCGCACAAGTGTGGATAAGAGGAAGGGGTCATTCAGTGGTGTTTGGGCACCATGGAATGTTGCAACCAGAAGTTCGCCATCGGAGTCGCTTTCCCGGATGGCGATACTCGCATGGGCGTCCGGTCGTCTCAGCTTGACCGTGTATCGACAGTCCATGGAAATAAAGGGCGACACATAAAGCGCTTTGTCGAATGCGTGGTCGATCATGGACCCGTCACCTGTGTTAACGGGCAGTAGATAGGTATGTGATTCCCGAAAGGTGTTGGAAACTTCATACAACGCCGCTTTGAGGTGTCCGTCGCGATCAAAGCAGAAAAAGACCGAAATCGGGTTGAAGACATAGCCCAGTATCCGCGGCAGACAGAGCAAGCGAACCCGTCCGCCCGGTATCGCGATGCCGGCTTCAGCAAGCTGCGCATCCACCCAGCCTCGCAGCGATGAGCCGTCCCGGGGCCCGTGATCTTTCTCGTGAAAAGAGAATAGGCCCGCTCTGTTGAATCCAAACAGGCGCAGAGCGCGATCAAGTTTCGGCAACTCGGCCAGGTCGAGCAGCAGATAGAAGATCCGATATCGCAGGTGATGCACGCGCGGGCGCTGGCGGGCATGCACAACGTGGCCGACATAGCCCACTGAGCCTGGGCTCTCACCTGATTTCGGGCGCGTACTCATTGTGCGGCGAGCATGGTTCTGTGTGCGTTTTCCGGTGGAGACTGCAACCGGCTGGACGGGTCAGACAGAACCCATGGTCGCGCTGTTCCGCCCAGCGCCTCCCCGACTGCCAGCCCAGCCTGTAGCGCGTCCTCGTGAAACCCATAGCCGAAATAGCTGCCACAGAACCAGGTGTTCCGCACGCCTTGTAGCGACCAGAGCTCGGGTTGAGCGCCAAGCGCGGCAGCGTCAAACAGCGGGTGATCATAGTTGAAATTCGCAAGCTGTTGCGCGGGGCGTGGTGGCGTGGCGGGGTTGAGCGTCAGGAAGACATCATCGTGCGTCTCCAGTCGCTGCAGCTGGTTCAGCCAGTAGCTGACCTCGGGTACCGGACGAGGGGCGGCCGTCCGGTCGGAGCGATAATTCCAGCTGGACCAGACAGATTTGCGCTTCGGCATGAGTTGTTTGTCCTGGTGCAGAAAGGCCTGGTTTCGAGTGTAGACGATGGCACCGAGAATATTACGTTCATCGGTTGATGGTTCATCGAGCATGTTCAGGGCTTCGTTGGCGTGGGCTGCGATCACGACATGATCGAACTCATGGTTTCGGCCCTGGATGTCCTCGAGTGTGACCATGTTCCCGGCCCGTTTGATTCGGGTGATGGGTTGCCCGTGCCAGATGCGATCGCGAAATGATGCAGTCAGCTTTTTCACATAAGAGCGACTGCCGCCACGCACGATCCGCCAGGGCGGACGATCGCGCAGCTCGAGCAGGTTGTGGCTCTCGAAAAACCGGACAAAGGATTCCGCCGGATGGTCTGCCATGTCCTCAACCTGGGCAGACCAGATCGCCGCGCCCATCGGCAACAGATGGTCACGCGCGAAGCTCGGGCTGTAATTAGCGCGATCCAGATATTGACCGAGGGTGAGCCCGGACAGATCTCCCGTAGCCAGTTCCTGGGGTGCTGTCCGGTAGAAGCGCTCGATGTCTCGTAGCATCGCCCAGAAACTTGGTCTGAGGATGTTGCGGGGCTGGCCAAGAAGCCCACGCGGGAATGTGCTCGAATACTCCAATCGGCCCTGATCAAGCGAGACACCAAACGACATATCGCCGGGCTGGGTTTCCACATCGAAATGTCGGAACAATTCGACCAGATTGGGGTAGTTGCTCTCATTGTAGACGATGAACCCCGTGTCCACCGGTGTCGATCGCCCGTCGAGGGTTACATCAACGGTGTTGGCATGGCCGCCGGTCCAGCTCTCGCGTTCAAAAACGGTCACCCGATGACGCTGGGAGAGCAGCCAGGCCGCTGATAGACCCGCGATGCCTGTGCCCACGATTCCAATGTTCAATTCGCGCTGCATCCGGCGGTCCAATTGTAAGAAGTGCTGTATGAGGGATGATACGTCATCTGGGTCTGAACGGATCAGGCGAATTTCGATTTCATGAGATATAGCTTGCTGAAAAACAAGTGATCCGTATTGCTAATGGTTGCGTAGCAATTACAAATGATGTCTACGCTAGCCATATCTCGAGATACTGTGTCTGCGGCCCGCCGGGGTTTGTCCTGGTCCGGGCCATCATCGCAACTCAATCGGCTTAAACTCTTGCAGCACGACAAACCTTCGCATCAAGAGGATGCATCACCGGACTGGAACGCTTTGTTGTGCGACGTGGCCAGGCAGGATCGGGCAGCATTTGCGGCGTTGTTTGCGCATTTTGCGCCCCGGGTGAAGTCGTACATGCTGCGGCTTGGGTCTGATCCGATGCAGGCAGAGGAACTTGCGCAGGAGGCGCTTGCCACTGTCTGGCGCAAGGCTGATCGCTATGACCCCGCGCGTGCTGCGGCCTCAACCTGGATCTTCACAGTCGCGCGAAATCTGCGGATTGATGCGTTTCGCCGCCGCAATCATCCGGAACCCGATCCCAACGACCCGGCTCTCATCCCCGATCCGCCCGCAAGCGCAGATATGGTCGTGTCCCACAAACAGGATGCAACCCGTATTCGCAAGGCGTTGGCAGAATTATCCGATGATCAGCGCGAAGTGTTGCAGTTGTCCTTCTTTGACGATCAGACGCACACACAGATTTCCCAAACGCTGGGCATTCCACTGGGGACCGTTAAATCACGAATCCGTCTGGCTTTCGGACGTATCCGGAACCTGCTTGAAGATGAAGAGTGAGCACATTGATATGAGCATCCAACACCATCCTGACGACGAACTTCTGGTTGGGCATGCCGCTGGTGAGTTGCCTGAGGCCTGGTCGGTTCTTGTGGCCACCCATTCCGCGCTTTGTCTGGATTGTCGCGCCAGGGTGTATGCCGCAGAAGCGGTCGGTGGTGCGCTTGTCGCGGATGCCTGCCCGGTGGAAATGAAGGATGGCGCGCTTGAGGGGACTTTGGCGCGTGCGCTTGAGCCACGGGCAGATACGACGACTCGCGCCGTTGGCACGCGCGCAGAAATGCGTGACACCAAGCCGATATTTCCTCAGCCCCTGCGTGACTATGCCGGAGGTGATCTGGACGGGCTACGATGGCGACGACTGGGCCGTGGCGCATATCATATACCACTGGTGTCCGGACGCGGGGCGCCCACGGCGCGGCTACTCCGTATTCCCGCTGGTCGCCCGGTGCCCGAGCACGGGCACAATGGCCTTGAACTGACAATGGTGCTGCGGGGCAGCTTTACTGATGGCGGTCAACGTTTCGGGGTGGGGGATGTCGAAACCGCTGATACCGATCTGGAGCACCAGCCGGTCGCTGCGCCGGGCGAAGATTGTATCTGTCTGGCGGTCACGGATGCGCCGCTGCGCTTCCGCGGTGTGTTTGCCCGTCTGGTTCAGCCGTTTATCGGAATCTGACCCCCGGAAAACACCAAGAGTGTGCTGGCGCTGGAGCGGAGCGGGCGCTAATTAGGGGCCGTTGCTTCGTGCGCGCGCTCGTAGCTCAGTAGGATAGAGCGCGGGATTCCTAATCCCGAGGTCGCAGGTTCGAATCCTGCCGGGCGCACCACGTGGCCGCCTACTGTTACGCCGGCTTGCCGGCCCAGCGTTCCGAGAGGCTGTTCGCGATTCCGAACAGATCCAGCGTGCGTCCCACCGTGTGATCAATCATGTCTTCGATGGTGTCTGGTTTCGGATAGAAGGCGGGCATGGGTGGCATGATGATGGCACCAATCTCAGACGCTTCGGTGAGGGTGCGCAGATGTCCTGTATGCAGGGGGCTTTCGCGGACCATCAGGACCAATCGGCGATGTTCCTTCAGCGTCACATCCGCGGCCCGCGTGAGCAATGTCTGGGTGGCGCCCGATGCAATTTCAGCGGCTGATTTCACTGCGCAGGGCGCGACCACCATGCCCAGGGTCAGCAAGGATCCCGATGAAATTGCAGCCCCCACATCACGCGGCGAATAGACATGATCTGCCAGCGCATAAAGTTCATCGCGGGTCATGTCGGTTTCGTAATTGAGGGTCATCAGGCCCGGGCGGCTGACCACCAGATGGGTTTCCACATCGGTATCGCGCAGCACTTCGAGCAAACGTATCCCGTAGACAATTCCCGTCGCGCCGGAAATGCCAACAACAAGGCGTTTTTGCTCGCCGGGTGGATAGTATGGATGGTCAGTCATGCTCTCGCGGTTCTAGCGGAACCGTCGTCTATCCGCCACTCTGTCCAGCACTGGCCAGCGCACGCACTTCATCATCTTCCGGAAACCGGTGGGTCTCCAGTTTGGAATACAGTAGCACGCCATCGCGCGTGATTTCGAATGAGGCGGAGCGACCGGGTGCAATCTCTACCTCTTCACCTTTTTCGACAAGCAGGGCACTCGCACGGAGCGCACGCGGCTCGTAGTTTCAAAGTTTGCAGAATTCGATATGTATCGTCATGTCTCGCCCTGTCGTGTTGTCACGTGCCGTCCCACCCATGCGATTGCTGATTGATCTAACGCAATAGGCGCGCGGGATATTCTCACTAACATGCCATGCATGAACGTCAATGGACACAAACCGTTCGCGGCCCTGCTGGGGTTTTGCCTGCCCCTGTTGCTGTTCGGTGTCGCTCAGGGAGATGACGAGCGCCTGGAAGGGCAGAAGCTGGCCCGGGTCTTGTGTTCCGGGTGTCATGTCATCGCGGAAGGGCAGGGCGGGCCTGTGGTTGACGGGGTTCCGTCCTTCCCGGAAATCGCGCGCTCGGAAATCTCCGACACACGCCTGCGCGGCTGGCTCGCTGTCCCCCATCCGGTCATGCCGCAAATGCCGCTCTCCGCGCGTGAAACAGAGGCGGTAATCGCCTATATCCGATCCTTTGCGGATTAGAGCGTGACGCCCGGTGTGTCGAGACCGTGGGCTGTAAGTTCCCTCGTGATGTAGGTGTAGGCGTCCTCGACCGAATCCGTGCGGTAGAACAGATCGACATCCTCGGGGCTGATCGTGCCGAATTCGACCAGAGCATCCATATCGATCACCCGGTCCCAGAATTCGTGCCCGAAGAGTACGATGGGCACGCGCTTCTTGATCTTCTGGGTCTGGATTAGGGTCAGAATTTCGAACAGTTCATCCAGCGTCCCGAAGCCACCAGGGAAAAGCACCACGGCCTTGGCCGGGTAGGTGAACCAGAATTTCCGCATGAAGAAATAGTGGAACATCACGTTCAGCTCACGGCTGATATACTGGTTGTCGAAAGTCTCGTTCGGGATCGAGATGGTCAGGCCGATATTGATGCCATCTGCTTCAGACGCCCCGCGATTGGCCGCTTCCATGATGCCAGGCCCGCCGCCTGTACACACGACGAACCGGCGATGGCCATCCCCAAGGCCCTTCGACCATTCGGTCATCTTGAAGGCGAGCGCACGCGCGGCTTCATAATAGACCGACATACGCTCGGCGCGCTGTGCGACCTCCATGTCGCCGTCGCCGGCTTCGGCAGCCTTCATCATTGCGGCGGCGTCTTCGACAGATTTCAGGCGGGCAGATCCCATGAAGACGATGGTGTCATCGATTTCATAGTGCTCGAACCGGCTGAGGGGTTCCTGATACTCAGCGAGGATACGCAGCGCGCGCGCCTCACGGCTGTGCAGAAAGCCCTGATTTTCATAGGCCTTGGGCGCGTCGTAGCTGGTCGTTTCAGGCGATTTCTCGTCACTCATCTGGGAACACCATGGCGGTAGAGGAAGATATGCGGGCCGGGTTGAATACGCAGCAGGTCAATCGTCGGAGAATTCCGGAATGTCTGGCCGTGAGCCCCACATGCAGAAGGATTCGTTCTTGAATGGCAGCTGGCGGGGTTTCCAGTCAGCATCCACATTGCGTACACCCGATGAGTATTCATAGGTCATGCCGTCGGGGCCTTCGTAGTAGAGGAACATTGCACCGGAGGTGGGGTGTCGGCCCGGGCCAAATCGTATCTGCACCTGGCGCTCGGACAGGAAATAATACGACCGCATGATGTCGTCGATGCTTTCCACCTGAAAGTTGATGTGCTGGATTCCGGCGTGGTCGGTCGGAAAGAGCGCGATTCGGTGGTGCACTTCATCAAAGGACATCAGGGCCGCATCACCAATCCGGTCATTGGCACGAATGTTGAACAGGCCCGACCAGAAGGCTTCGTCGCGCCGGGCGTCGCTCGTCTTCAATCCCACATGGCTGAATTCGGTAATGCCGGCATCGCGGGAAGGAAAATAGCGCCGTCCGGAATGAAAGGGCCGGACCACCAGATCGATAGAGTTTCCCGTCGGGTCTGCAAAGTTGATGAATCCCATCACCCGGCGGTTGACCGCTTCATCTTCGGTGCCCTGTCGCACTGCGATGCCTGCTTCGGTCAGGGTGCTCATCGCCGCTTCGAGCTGCTCGAACGTGGCAACTTCTAGACCCAATGTGTGATCCGTGGGGTCGCCCTGAAAATAGCAGATATTGTGATCACGGTGATCACCCCGCAAATAGACAAAGCCCTGCTCACGTCCCACTTCTTCCAGCCCGATTGTGTGTCGGGCGTAGTCGACGGTGGTGGCAAGATCAGCTGTGCCCAACCGGCAGTATCGAATCCCGATGATCTCGATCATGACGACGGTGCGGGGTCTGGCGTCTTATTCTGCAGCTTCGTTGCCTTCAAGGACACTCAGATCCGGTCGGGAGCCCCAGGCACAGAATGACGCATCTTCGATCGGGAACTGGCGGGCGCGCCATGTCTCGTCGATCATCCGGACGCCGCAGGAATATTCGTAAATCATGTTATCGGGCCCGTAGAAATACAGGAACCGGGCGCCGGAAAGCGAATGTCGCCCGGGTCCGGCCTGAATGCGCACCTGATGATCTTTCAGGAAGTAGTCCGAGCGCATGATGTCGTCGGTTTCCCGGACCTGGAAATTGATATGTTGAATGCCCGGGCGATCCGAGGGAAACAGCGCAAACCGGTGATGTACAGCATCGAAGGTCATCAGAGCGGACCATCCAATCCAGTCGCTGGTGCGGAAATTGAAAACCTGTGACCAGAATTTCTCTGCTTCGCGGGGGTCGGTCACACGAAGTCCGATATGGCTGAACTCGTCGATTCCGGCATCCCGGCCAGGGAAATAGCGCCGCCCGGATGCGAACGGACGTACAGTCAGATCGATGGAGTTGCCGCTGGGGTCCTTGAAGTTGATGTAGCCCATGCAGCGCCGTGCTGCGGCCTCTTCCTCGCTGCCCCTGTGGACGTCCAGACCGAGCGCTTTTAGCGCGCTTTCTGCACCATCGAGCTCTTCAAATGTGTCGAGTTGCAGGCCGAGCGTATGGTCGTCTGGATCGCCTTCGAAATAGCAGATGTTGTGATCCCGATCATCGCCGCGGGTGTACACAAAGCCGTTTTCACGATCGACGACTTCCAACCCGATGATGTCGGTCGCAAATTTGACGGTGTCCTCAAGATTGGCAGTTCCTAGCCGGCAATATCGGAACCCGGTTACGTTGATCATGGCGTCTCTCCCAAATTTCAATTCATTCTAGCCCGATTGGTGGTTTCTGACGATACCGGCCCTTCAGGGCGTTGATATCTGTTCGTTAAGGCCCTGTTAGGCTCTTCCCTCCATTGTTGCGCATGGTCAAAAGCCCCGAAATGGGGGTCGATGACCATTTGTTCCAGAATAGGGAAATACTGCTAACCATGTCCTCGGCCTATCCAGAGACAGACGTTTCGGACGATGCTGCTGCTGCCGTCGCGAACGTCGATCCCTTTGCGATTCTGGCAGTTTCTTTAAAGCATATTGAAGACTCGGCTGTTGTCTTCTCGGCAGATGGCGAACTCGTGCTCTGGAATGCCGGTGCTGAGCGCTTTTTCGGCTACAGTTTT
>JABJAG010000017.1 GCA_018666195.1 Alphaproteobacteria bacterium | reverse complement strand
GGTCAACGCAGCGCGAATGCCGATTACGTGGCTGCCGCCCTCGGGTGTCGGGACGGTGTTGCAGTAGGAACTGACGAATCCCTCGCCATCAGCGGGCCAGGAAATCGCCCATTCAATGCGGCCTGTCACACCGTTGAGATCGGCGCGTCCGGCAAAAATATCAGCTCCAACCAACGGACGTTCGCCCAGCGTCGAGCGCAGGTAGTCGAGAATGCCGTCGGCGAACTGAAAGGTTTCCTTCGCAGGAATATCCTGATCTTTGGCCACAGCTTCATCACAGGACCAGCGGATCTCAACGCCGCGGAACAAGTAGGCTTTTGCTTTGGCCATGTCGTAGAGGCGTTTGCCTTCAAACGCGGCCTTGGCGCCGAAGATGTCGGGATCGGGTCGGAACGAAATGGCCGTGCCGCGTCGGTTCACGGTGCCTTTTTGTTTCACCAGTTTCCCGGTCGGGGCACCGCGGGAATATTCCTGAACCCAAAGCTGTTTGTCACGAGCGACTTCGACACGCAGTTCCGAAGCGAGGGCGTTCACAACGCTGAGACCGACACCATGGAGACCGCCAGATGTCTGGTAGGAATTGCCGTCGAATTTCCCGCCGGAATGGAGCGTGGTCATGATGACTTCGAGAGCGGACTTGCCTTTGTATTTCGGGTGCGGATCAATTGGGATTCCGCGGCCATTGTCGGAAACGGTCAGGATGCCAGCTTCAGCCAACGACATCTCGATCCGGTCGGCGTGGCCAGCAACGGCCTCGTCCATGGAATTATCCAGAATTTCGGCCGCGAGATGATGCAACGCACGGTCATCCGTGCCGCCAATATACATGCCGGGACGACGACGAACGGGCTCCAGACCCTCCAGGACCTCGATGTTCTGAGCTGTATAGTTGCCGTCAGAGCCCCCGGAGCTGTCAAAAAGTCCGGGTTCTTGGGATTTGCTTTTGGCGCGTGCCACGCTGGTATCACCTGAAAAAGAGCCTAATTAGGTTTCCACCGGTGGCGGAACCTGATGGCTATATGTGATGATTCGCGCCTGAGTCGAAAAGGAAGAACGCAGGAATGACCGAGATTGACCCGAAATCAGAGCCCTGCGGAGAGCTTTGCATCCAGACTGTGGCCATGCCGGCCGATACAAACCCGAGCGGGGATATTTTCGGAGGCTGGTTGCTCTCGCAGATGGACATTGCCGGTGGCGTCGCAGCTCGGAATCTCTCCCGCGGACGCGTGGCAACGATCGCTGTCGAATCCATGGTCTTCAACAAGCCGGTCCAGGTAGGGGATGTGGTGAGCTGCTACGCCGATCTGGAGCGGGTTGGTCGGACCTCGATGACCTTTCGGGTTGAGGTCTGGAGCGTGCGGCGGGACAGTTTTGTGCGCGAAAAAGTGACCGAGGGCGTCTTCACCTTTGTGGCAATAGGTGAAGATGGCCGCTCACGGCCCATTCCGAACGAAGGATCGAAGATATGAAACATGTGCTGAGGCTTTTGACGGCTGGCTGCCTGATCGGTGCCGTGATGGCCCCCGCTCAGGCTGGAGAATCTGACGTGACCGCCGTTAGCCTGCGAGCGGAGAGCGGCGGCAAGTACAGTTTCTCTGTCACTCTTCGCCATGCGGATGAAGGCTGGGAACATTATGCGGACCGCTGGGAGGTGCTGACGCTCGAGGGCAAGGTTCTGGCGACGCGGACATTGTTTCACCCGCATGTGAACGAACAGCCCTTTACGCGTTCGCTGGGCGGTGTGCAGGTGCCTTCAGGGGCAACCGCGGTGCGTATTCGCAGCCACGACAAGGTACATGAACATGGTGGGGTCGAGCTTGTTGTCGATCTGAAGACAGGTGACACAAAGCCCTGGGAAGGAAACTGAACATGAGTGAAACCGCAGGACCTGCGCCGGGCTATACTGACCGGCCGGAACACTTTGTTGAATTCGAGCCCAGTCCGAAGCGCATTCGGTTGATGTTTGGCGGGGAGACCATTGTCGACACGACAGATGCCCTCGTTCTGTACGAACGTGGTCACGTGCCGGTCTACTATCTGCCGCGCAAGGATGTGGCGATGGCCCGGCTGACCGCAACCGATCACTCAACCCATTGCCCCTTCAAGGGCGATGCGAGTTATTTCAATATTTCTGTTGGTAGCAAGACGGCAGAGAATGCTGTCTGGAGCTACGAACTGCCGTTTGATGAGTGCGCCGGTCTGAAAGACTATCTCGCTTTCTACTGGAGCAAGATGGACCAGTGGTTTGAAGAGGACGAAGAGGTTTTTGTGCATGCGCGCAGTCCGAAGGTGCGCGTTGATATCCTGGACAGTTCGCGCCCGGTGCAGGTGGAACTTGGTGGCATTACAGTGGCGGACACGACCCGCGCGCGCATCCTGTTCGAAACGGGCCTGCCGACGCGCTACTACATTCCCCGGGACGATGTGATCGGCGAATTGCTGCCCTCCGACTCCCAATCCGACTGCCCCTACAAGGGCAGGGCAAGCTACCATCATGTGCGGGTAGGGGCGAAGACCTTTGAGGACATCGTCTGGTTCTATCGTGATCCGGTGCATGAGAGCGCGCGGATCAAGGACTACCTGTGTTTTTATAATGAGAAAGTGGATGCCGTTTACATTGACGGCGTGGCCGAGAAAAAGCCGAAGACGAAGTGGTCGTAATGTTCCGCTGACAGAGTCAATAAAAAGGCCCCGCTGATCTCTCAGCGGGGCCTTCTTCATGGAACGCGTTGGCGTTCGTATAAGTCTTAGACCGAGTAGTACATCTGGAACTCGATCGGGTGCGGCGACTGCATGAAGAGGGTCAGCTCTTCCTGTTTCAGCTCGATATAGGCATCGATCTGATCGTCGGTGAATACATCACCACGCTTGAGGAAGTCGCGATCCGCGGCCAGGGCTTCGAGAGCCTGTCCCAGTGAACTGCAGACTGTGGGGACACCTTCGAGCTCCTCAGGCGGCAGGTCATAGAGGTCCTTGTCCATCGGGTCGCCCGGGTGGATCTTGTTCTCGATGCCGTCCAGCCCGGCCATCAGCATGGCCGAGAAGGCGAGATACGGATTGGCTGTCGGATCGGGGAACCGGACCTCGACGCGCTTGGCGTTGGGGCTTGTGGCGTAAGGGATACGGCAGGAGGCCGAACGGTTGCGCGCGGAATAGGCGAGCAGGACCGGGGCTTCAAAACCAGGCACCAGACGCTTGTAGCTGTTCGTACTCGGGTTGGTGAACGCATTCAGCGCACGGGCGTGCTTGATGATCCCACCGATGTAGTAGAGGCAGGTGTCAGACAGATCCGCATATCCCGAACCAGCGAAGGCGGACTTGCCGTCTTTCCAGATCGACTGATGGACATGCATGCCCGAGCCGTTATCGCCAGCGATTGGCTTCGGCATGAAGGTGGCCGATTTGCCATACTGCGCGGCCACATTGTGGACGACATATTTGTAGATCTGCATCTGGTCAGCGGCATTCAGCAGCGTGTCGAACTTCTGTCCGAGCTCATGCTGGCTGGGTGCAACTTCGTGATGATGCTTCTCCATCGCGATGCCCATGGCAAGCGCGGTGGTGACCATCTCGGCGCGGATGTCGGTCAGTGAATCGACCGGCGGCACAGGAAAGTAACCACCCTTGACGGCGGGGCGATGGCCCATATTGCCTTCGGGATAATCAGCGCCGGTGTTGTAGGGGCCTTCGATGCTGTCGACTTCATAGAAGCTGCGGTTCATCGAGTTCTCGAAACGTACATCGTCGAAAACGAAGAATTCCGCTTCCGGGCCGAAGAAGGCCGCATCGCCAACGCCGCTGGCTGCCAGATGTGCGAGCGCGAGTTTAGCTGTGCCGCGCGGATCACGTGAATAGGGCTCGCCAGTGGCGGGCTCCAACACGTCGCAGAAGAGGATCAGCTGTGGCTGTGCGGTGAACGGATCCATGACAGCAGAGTTGAGGTCTGGCATGAGGATCATGTCCGACTCATTGATGGCCTTCCAGCCGGCAATCGACGAACCATCAAACATGATGCCATCGGTCAGCAGATCTTCATCCACGGTCGATACATGTTGTGCGGTGTGCTGCCACTTGCCGCGCGGATCGGTGAAACGAAAATCCACGAACTCAACGTCGTTTTCTTTCATCATGTCCAGGACGGTTTTGATGTCCGACATAGTTTGGCTCCCCTGTCTTTCAGATAAATTAGGTTATTGGGTGTTGATGATTGTCGATGCACGGAAACCGCTACACGGCTTCTGGGCCTCGTTCGCCAGTGCGAATACGGATCGCCTCGTCAATTGTCGAGACAAAGATTTTGCCGTCGCCGATACGTCCGGTCCGGGCGGCTTCCTGAATGGCCTCGATGGCCCGTTCGACCTGATTGTCTTCGAGGACAATTTCGATCTTCACTTTGGGCAGAAAGTCGACGACGTATTCCGCGCCGCGATAAAGCTCGGTGTGACCTTTCTGACGTCCAAAGCCTTTGGCTTCAACGACAGTGATGCCTTTAAGGCCTACTTCGTGAAGGGCCTCTTTCACTTCGTCGAGCTTGAACGGCTTAATAATGGCTTCGATTTTTTTCATTCGTTTCCTGTTGCCTCCACCGCAGTGCGTTATCGGGCGCCACTTATGAACATGACGCCGATTGTTTAGGCATAGCACGGAGCGTGCCAGATCGTTTGCTGCACCAAGATATTGAAACTACAGTATTTATTGGTATCGACGAAACTCTTCAAGATCGAAATGTGCCGAATAAATGAGCATGTTGCATAAAAAATGTGCAGTTAGTGGAACAATTCGCGCGCACGTTGCAATGCCGTCTGAATGTTGTCGACCGAGTTTGCATAAGAGAAGCGCACATAATTTTCGCCGAGATGACCAAAGCTGGTCCCGGCGACGGTCGCGACGTGGACTTCACTGAGAAGACGGTCCTGCACCTCGCGTGCGCTCAATCCCGTTCCCGAGACATTTGGGAAAGCGTAAAATGCACCTTTCGGTGTGCGGCAAGAAAAGCCTTTGATCGCATTCAACTCATCCACGATGACGCCGCGCCGTTGGTCGAAAGCGCGAACCATTTCGTGCACTGAATCCTGCGGCCCTTCAAGAGCTGCAATACCCGCGAATTGTGTCGCGGCATTGACGCAGGAATGGCAATTGATCGCGAGACGCGTGGCGGCATCGACCAGGCTGTCCGGCCACAAGGCGTAGCCCAGCCGCCAACCTGTCATGGCATAGGTTTTTGACCAGCCATCGAGCAGGATCAGCCGGTCACGCAGATGCTCGTATTCCAGAAGACTGACATGCTCGAGCCCGTCATAAGTCATCTGGCCATAGATCTCGTCTGACAGGATGGCCACATGGGGGTGATTGGCCAACCCTGCTGCCAATTTGTCCATTTCCTCACGAGGGACCGCGCCTCCTGTTGGATTGGCCGGTGTGTTGAGGATTATCAACCGTGTCGCCGGGGTGATCAGCGACAGCACTTCGTCTGCATCAAAGGAGAAATCCTTTTCCTCGAGCAGCGGGATCGGCACCGCCTTGGCGCCGGAATAGTTGATGACTGACTCATAAATTGGAAAACCCGGGTTGGGGTACATGATCTCCGCGCCGGGTTCACCAAACATCATGATGGCGAAGAACATCGTGACCTTGCCGCCTGGTACACAGACGATATTCCCGGGATCGACCCGAACACCGCGCAATCGTTCAATATCATTTGCGACAGCCTCACGCAGTTGGGTGATACCCGGGGCCGGCGTGTAGCCATGGTGACCATCCTGCAGCGCCTTGATTGCAGCTTCGACGATATGGTCGGGCGTTTTGAAGTCAGGCTGCCCAATCCCGAGATTGATCACGTCGTGGCCCTCTGCCTTCAGCGCTTCGGCCCGCGCAAGCACCTCGAATGCAGACTCGGTTCCTAGGCGTGAAAGGTTCTGGGCGGTCTGTAATTTGGCGTTGGTCATTATTGCTCTCTGAATGCCGGTCGAATCGGCGCGCACTATAGGCTTTTGCTGATTTACAGGGCAAAGCCTTTGACGTATTTCCATTGGTAGGTCACGCAATGGTCGTGATGACGTTTGAGGACTTTATGTCAGCAGCAGATATCCGCGGAGCTAGCCCCAGGCAGGCCGAACTGAATGAATGGCTTGTTCGGGCAACAGGTGAGGGGGTCATTGACCTGGCATCACTGCGCGGCTCCATGCGAGCGCCCACAAATCTTTTGCAGCAACTTGCCGAGGCGGTCCTCGACAGCTCAGTGTCCGTGTTACCGGATGGAGGATTACCAGTTCTGCGGCAAAGCTGGGCCCGTTTTGAAGCAGAAACCCGTGGTACCCGGATTGACCCCGATGCGGGCATGACGATTGTTGCAGATCCGCTGGCGGCCTGCGCGGCTGCGGTGTTGGGGCTGGTGTCTCCCGGACGTCAGACGGTGATTGTCGAGCCGCTTCCGCCGCAGGTTGTTGATGTGGTGCGTCGTGTCGGTGGCGTAACGCGCACGGTCTCCATGCGCCCGACCGATTGGGAGTTCGACGTCGACGCCTTCGCCCATCGGGTAGGGGCACGCACAGACCTGATTGTGGTCGCCGACCCCAACCCCTGGTCGGGCGAGCACCTGCCAGCCGATGCCCGCGCGACGATATTGGCAGCGGTGGAACAATATGGTTGTTACGTGTTGCTCGACGAAACAGCACGTCACAGTGTTGTCGAAGGTGAGGCACCAGAAACAGCAGAGTTTCTGGCTGCCTTGGGATCACACTGTGTCCGCGTCGATGTGCCGGCCGCCGCAGTTCTGGCACAAGCCGCATCTGCCGCGTCGATTATTGGGGCGCCGGACGTGATTACACCGATCCGGTCCGCCGCGACAGCATTTGGGCTGGGGGCGACGACGATTGCGCAAAGCGTTCTTGCGAGACGGTTTCAGGACGGCATCGCGATAGATGATGCTGCCACGCTGAATGGGCTGGTGTCATCGGGACGAGCTCTGTTGCTTGATGGACTAGATGATATCGGGGTTTTGGGACTGGGTGGGTCCGGTGGATGGTACGTGCCGATCCGTGCAAAGGCTCTCTATGATGGTCCCCACAATATTGGCGAAATTCTCGCAGTTCAGTCCGGACTGGGGAGTCTGCCGCTGGCGCCGTTCTATGTAGAAGGATCGTCAGACCCCTATATTCTGTTTTCTTATCTGCGTGATGCGAGCGTTCTTGAAAACGGCCTTGAGCGATTGGCTGATTTCTATATCTCCCAGAATGGTGGGGCCGTTGGATTGGCCTTGCCTTCACCCGATGGCTGGACCGATCTGGATGACAATGCGTCGGATTTCCGGGGCGACTCCAATCCGTTGCCAGCACCAACTCGTCAGAAAGAGACAGAAAGTTTCGAGAGCGAAGAGGATTATATTGATGAGGATGTCCGCTATCGCGCTGCGATTGCGGAATTGACGAATGTGCCGACGGATGGTGTCTCGGTCGAGGATTTGCCTGAGGAAGAAACGCTGCAGGATGAAACGCAAGGACATGATCCGGTCGTCTTGCCGTTTGGTAGCTGGGGAAGTCGCGCAAATTCGGCGACCATCGAAGACAACAACTCGCAGGCGAGTGAAAGACCTGACGCGGAACAGGAAGACGTGGTGTCAGCTGCGCCCGAGGTGTCTGTCTTCAAACTCTCTGTGCCCGATATTGTTTCACCGAATATCGAAACAGCCGCCACTCCGGGGGCATCTGTAGACGTTGCCAACGATGAGCCCGATCCGGGTGTGGACGATGTCCCGGTGGTTCAAGTTGAACCCCTTCCGCGTGATCCGCTCAAGGAAGACGAAGGCGAGCCCGTTTCCGAACTCGGAAAACGAGGGGATCGCCCATTCTTCTTTGATTGATCGTCGAAGTGGTTGTTTTGACGCCGCACCGTGAAAACGGGTTTACGCAAAAAATGCAAAGCTTGAGTCTAGATTGCGTGTGTCGGCTTGACGACACATGCCTTGCCGACTACACAATCGCGCCTTCGGTGGTGGCTGTAGCTCAGTTGGTTAGAGCGCCTGGTTGTGGTCCAGGAGGTCGGGGGTTCGAGACCCCTCAGCCACCCCATTTATCTCTCTTCAATTTGCACGTGTGATCCCCGGTTTTGCTAGGCTGGGATCATGACGACGCTATGGATTGAAGACCCCATCGAACTATTGACTGTTTCGCAGATGTATCGGGCCGATGCCGGTGCGGTTGATCGCGGTGTGTCCAGCCTTGAATTGATGGAGCGGGCAGGAGCTGCTGTTGCGGATGCACTTGCCGCGCGCTGGCCGACAGGAAGGGTTGTTGTGCTTTGCGGTCCCGGAAACAACGGCGGTGACGGATTTGTAGCGGCACGCCTGTTGATAGAGAGGGGGCGCGAAGTTCGGCTGGCACTGCTTGGCGATGTTGGCGAACTTTCGGGAGATGCCGCGGCACAGGCCAGTGTCTGGGAAGGTGATGTTTGGCCTGCAGAACCTTCCGTATTGAAAGGTGCAGAAGTCGTCATTGATGCATTGTTCGGTGCAGGTTTGTCTCGTGCGCTGGAAGGCACCGCCAGCCAGTTGGTCTCAACAATCAACCAACAGGGTATTCCCTGTCTGGCGGTGGATGTTCCAAGTGGCGTTCAGGCAGATACAGGTGAAGTGCCTGGCGAAGCCGCAACGGCGTCTTTGACGGTGACGTTTTTCAGGAAGAAGCCGGGCCACCTGCTTTATCCGTCACGCAGTTTGTGTGGAGAGGTGCGTGTCGCGGATATTGGAATTCCCGCTGAAATTTTACGCGATATTGAGCCTGAACAATTCGAAAACGGGACTGCATTATGGGGTCGCCAATTTCCGTTCCCGTCATCTGCAAGCCACAAATTTACACGCGGTCATGCTCTCGTATCGGGTGGCAGAGAGTTAACCGGAGCCGCCCGGCTTGCCGGATACGCGGCGTTGCGTGCGGGCGCCGGCCTTGTTTCGATTGCGTCGCATCCCGATACACTCGGAGTCTATCGAGCAGGACGCCCGTCAATCATGGTGCGGGAAGTTGCCGACGCAACGGCATTTGGTTTTGTTCTACATGACACCCGAATTCGTTCAATTCTCATCGGGCCAGGGAACGGCGTCACAGAAGATACGCGCGAACGGGTTTTGCTTGGTCTCTCGTCGCATGCGGCTTGCGTGATCGATGCTGATGCGATTTCGGTATTTGCCGATACACCGGATCGACTTTTTGCTGCCATTCGCGGGCAGCGCGGCCAGACGGTCCTGACCCCGCACTCCGGTGAATTTGACCGATTGTTCGGACGTGACGTCAAGGTTGACGGGTCAGGTCGTTTGGAACTCGCGCGCGCGGCCGCACGCGAATCGGGGGCAGTCGTTGTCTTGAAAGGTCCAGATACGGTTGTGGCAGCGCCAGATGGACGTGCTGCAATCAATACAAATGCCCCGGCAGATTTGGCGACAGCTGGCAGCGGGGATGTGTTGGCAGGGCTGGTGTTGGGGTTGCTGGCACAAGGCGTGGATGCCTTTGAAGCTGCGGCTGCTGCGGTCTGGCTGCATGGGGAGGCCGCGAATAGGTTTGGCGCTGGGCTGATTGCCGAAGATATTGCAGATATGTTGCCAGGTGTTCTGCAGGCCTTGCGGATCAAGCTGACTGGCAATTGTTGAGGTTTTTGACAGGTTTGGCCCGTTTACTCGGCAAACATGATGGTATAGGACAACCGCCGTCCGGGCGTGTCGCCGCCTTGGGCGCGCATGGCGTGCGATGTCATCAATCGGATTTTAGTACGCGGGCGTGGCGGAATTGGTAGACGCGCCAGGTTTAGGTCCTGGTGACTGAAAAGTCGTGGGGGTTCAAGTCCCTTCGCCCGCACCATTTCTTCCGGCACGTTGGCGCGGAATGAACAAGAATAGCACCGGACAATGCGGTCTGATATCAGGTCGATTTGTCTAACTGAAACATAACTCGAATAGCAGAAAATCGGACCTGGCAATGGACGTCGTCGAAACAAAAAATGAAGGCCTTCTCCGTGACTTCAAGATCACAGTCGCGGCTAACGATATAGAAACGCGCGTTGAAGCGCGGCTGGTGGAAGTTGGCAAGACTGTCAATATCCCCGGTTTCCGTCCAGGCAAGGTGCCGTTGAAGGTGCTCAAGCAGCGCTTCGGTGGATCGGTCATGGGGGAAGTCCTCGAAGGCACCGTGCAGGAAACCTCTCAGGAAATCATGACCGACCGAGGTTTGCGCCCTGCTGGCCAGCCCAAGATCGAAGTCGTCTCGTTTGATGAAGGCAAGGATCTGGAATTCGACCTCTCGGTTGAAATTCTTCCCGAGATTGGTGAGCTTGATCTTGGAAGCCTCGAGTTGGATCGCATCAAAGTTGTTCCCACGGATGGTGAGATCGATGATGCGATTGCACGTATTGTTCAGCAGAACCGTGAAACCAAGCCAATTGAAGACGCGCGTCCGGCCGTAACCGGCGATGTCGTCGTGATTGACTTTGAAGGCAAGATTGACGGTGTTGCTTTTGAAGGTGGTACGGGTACGGGCATCCGGCTCGAGCTTGGTTCCAACCAGTTCATTCCGGGCTTTGAAGAACAGCTCGTCGGCAAGGAAATCGGCAAGCAGACCGATGTCAAAGTGTCATTCCCCGAGGACTATGGTGTTGATGACCTGTCGGGCAAGGATGCTGTATTCGACTGCACCATTCAGGAAATCCATGAAGGTGTGGACGTCGCCATTGATGATGACTTTGCCAAGTCGCTTGGCATGGAAGACCTCAGCACCCTGAAGGTCGCTGTCAGTGAGCAGTTGGGGCAGGAATACAACCGTTTGACGCGCGAACGCACCAAACGTGAATTGCTCGACAAGCTGGCAGAGGGGCATAGCTTCGAAGTTCCGCCGCGCATGGCTGAGGATGAGTTCGAGCAAATCTGGAAGCAGATCGAAGAAGCCAAGGAGAAAGATCAGCTCGACGACGACGACAAGGGGAAGACCGATGACGAGCTGCGGGTTTCCTACAAGGAAATCGCTGACCGTCGCGTGCGCCTTGGGTTGTTGCTTTCGCATGTTGGTGAATCAAATAGCCTGACAGTGAGCCAGGAAGAGGTGAACCGCGCGATTATGGAGCAAGCCCGTCAGATGCCGGGTCAGGAACAGATGGTCATCGACTTCTATCGTGACAATCCGCAGGCCAGTGCTTCTCTCCAGGCACCGATCTTCGAAGATAAGGTCGTTGATTTCATTCTCGAGCTGGCAAATGTGAGTGAGACCGAAATGTCTCCTGACGAGCTAAACAAGAAAATTGAAGCGGAAACGGCTGCGGCTGAAGAAAAGAAGCCAGCCAAGAAGAAGGCGGCTGCGAAAAAGCCGGCTGCAAAGAAGCCCGCGGCCAAAAAGGATGCGGCCAAAAAGCCCGCAGCCAAGAAAGAGACAGCCAAGAAGCCTGCCGCCAAGAAGAAGCCGGCAGCCAAGAAACCTGCTGCGAAGAAAGACAGTTAGTGACGGTGCTCCGGGCGGGCCTTGCAGAGACTCGCTTCGAGCCTATTTTGTATCGGAAGATGGCAATGGCCGTCATTCTGGAAGCCCGATCCGAGTACGGAGTAAACGAAAACAATGGTGATTGACGATACACCGCGTATGAATGCGCTCGTTCCTATGGTCGTCGAACAGACGAACCGCGGTGAACGGGCTTATGATATCTACTCCCGACTTTTGAAGGAGCGGATTATCTTCCTGACAGGACCTGTCGGGGACGAAGTCGCCAGTGTGATCTGTGCCCAGTTGTTGTTCCTCGAAGCCGAGAACCCGAACAAGGATATAAGCTTCTACATCAACTCTCCCGGGGGTGTTGTGACGTCCGGGATGTCGATTTACGACACGATGCAGTACATCCGTCCCGATGTGGCCACTTTGTGCGTCGGTCAGGCCGCCTCAATGGGCTCGTTATTGCTCGCAGGTGGGGCCAAGGGCAAGCGTTTCGCGCTTCCCAATGCACGCATCATGGTGCATCAGCCTTCTGGTGGTTTTCAGGGGCAGGCGACGGATATCGAGATCCACGCCCAGGAGATTTTGAAAATTCGTGCGCGTTTGAATGAGATTTATGCTGACCATACAGGGCAGCCGGTCGAGAAGATTGCGGATGCTCTTGAGCGCGACAAATTCTACACAGCCGACGAAGCTCAGGCATTTGGCCTGATTGACGAGGTTGTTTCGAAACGTCCTGAATTGGACGACGAAGACGACAAAGGTAAAGATAAGTAAGGGTTGGTGCCTGTTTTCGTGAAATGTTGCGAAATTGGGATTTAACTAATTATTGATTGCTGGCCCTTAGCTATTGTTCAATCGTATCTGTTAGTGATTCGCCCCGTATTGGGCAGTCGGTCAGACATTACGCCCCAGCACGGGACACAAAGTATATGAGCAAGTCCGGTAACGGTGATTCCAAGAATACCCTCTATTGCTCTTTCTGCGGCAAGAGCCAGCATGAGGTTCGCAAATTGATTGCGGGCCCCACGGTATTCATCTGTGATGAATGCGTGGAGCTGTGCATGGACATTATCCGCGAGGAACACAAATCGACCCTCGTGAAGTCACGCGATGGTGTGCCCACACCAAAGGAAATCTTCGAAGTTCTTGATGACTATGTCATTGGACAGGCGCGGGCCAAACGTGTGCTGTCGGTTGCTGTTCACAACCATTACAAGCGGCTCAGCACAAATGGCCCCAAGGGCAATGAAGTTGAGATCGCAAAATCGAACATTCTTCTTGTCGGCCCGACCGGTTGCGGCAAGACGCTACTGGCCCAAACGCTGGCGCGTATTCTTGATGTACCTTTCACAATGGCAGATGCCACCACGCTGACCGAAGCCGGTTATGTGGGTGAGGATGTTGAGAACATCATTCTGAAACTTCTGCAGTCAGCTGACTACAATGTTGAGCGCGCACAGCGTGGCATTGTCTATATCGATGAAGTCGACAAGATCAGTCGCAAGTCCGACAATCCTTCAATTACTCGTGACGTTTCGGGTGAGGGTGTTCAGCAGGCCTTGTTGAAGATCATGGAGGGTACCGTGGCTTCTGTACCGCCGCAGGGTGGACGCAAGCACCCTCAACAGGAATTTCTGCAGGTTGATACGACCAATATCCTGTTCATCGTCGGCGGTGCTTTTGCCGGACTGGAGCGCATTATCTCTGGCCGCGGCAAAAAATCTGCGATCGGTTTTGGAGCGGATGTACAGAGTCCGGATGATCGACAGACCGGTGAAATTCTTAGTGAAGTCGAACCAGAAGATCTTCTCAAGTTCGGTCTGATCCCGGAATTTGTAGGCCGTCTGCCGGTGATCGCCACTTTGGGGGATCTGGATGAAGATGCCCTGGTCCAAATTCTGACCCAGCCGAAGAATGCGCTGATCAAACAGTATCAGCGGCTCTTCGATATGGAGGAGGTCGAACTGACCTTTGCGGAAGATTCACTTATGGCGATCGCCAAGAAAGCGATTGCTCGCAAAACCGGTGCGCGCGGATTGCGTTCGATCATGGAAAATATCCTGCTCGACACAATGTTCGAATTGCCGGGCATGGACGGCGTGGAAGAGGTTGTCATCAACGGTGAAGTTGTTGAAGGCAACGCAGCGCCGCTACATATCTACGCGGACAAACGTGAAGATATTGGGACCAGCGCCTGATTTTCCACTGTATCTTGTGTTTAACTTGTCCCCGTTAGCACTTGATTGTGGGGGCCTGCACACCAATTATTGGTAAGCGGTGCGATTCGCACTCCAGGACATTCCTGTCCGGGCTGTAAACCTGATTTCAAGGTTTTACGGTTAATTTCCATATATCGATATCGTCTATTCGGATCCTGTTATGACTGAAGTTTCCAAAGGTGCATTGTTTCCCGTTCTGCCGTTGCGCGACATCGTCGTGTTTCCGCACATGATCGTGCCTCTCTTTGTTGGTCGCGAGAAATCTGTGCGCGCGCTCGAAGACGTGATGCAGGACGACAAGCAAATCTTGCTGGTCACCCAGAAAGACGCTGGTCAGGACGATCCGTCGCCAGAGGATTTGTACACCGTCGGTACAATCGGAACGATCCTGCAGTTGCTGAAATTGCCAGATGGCACGGTGAAGGTGCTTGTCGAGGGTGGTGAACGCGCATCTGTTGTCGATTTCACGGAGAACGAGGAATTCTTCCAGGCTTTTGCCGAGATTTTACCCGAAGAAGATCAGGACGAGAGCGAGACGGAAGCTTTGGCGCGTTCCGTGGTCACGCAGTTCGAGCAGTACATCAAGCTGAACCGCAAGGTGCCGCCTGAGGTGTTGGTGTCGATCAATCAGATCGAGGAGCCGAGCAAGCTCGCTGACACGGTTGCCTCGCATCTGTCACTGAAAATTCAGGAGAAGCAGGAGCTTCTGGAGGCCGACACAGTCCAGAAGCGGTTGGAGAAGATCTTCAGTTTCATGGAAGGTGAGATCGGTGTTCTTCAGGTCGAAAAGCGTATCCGTTCACGCGTGAAGCGTCAGATGGAGAAGACCCAGCGCGAGTATTACCTGAACGAGCAACTCAAAGCGATCCAGAAGGAACTCGGCGAAACAGAAGACGGCCGTGACGAACTTCAGGAGCTTGAGGACAAGATCAAGAAGACCAAGCTCCATAAGGAAGCGCGCGAGAAGGTCGGGCAGGAACTCAAGAAGCTCCGTAATATGAGCCCGATGTCGGCCGAGGCGACGGTGGTGCGCAACTATCTCGACTGGATCTTGTCGATTCCGTGGAAGAAGCGTTCCCGGGTCAAGAAAGACATCACGGAAGCACATGCAATCCTGGATGCCGACCATTACGGTTTGGACAAGGTCAAGGAACGCATCCTGGAATATCTTGCCGTGCAGCAGCGCATGCAGAAGATCAAAGGCCCCATTCTGTGCCTTGTTGGCCCTCCTGGTGTGGGCAAGACATCGCTTGGTAAGTCGGTTGCGCGTGCGACGGGCCGCAAGTTTGTGCGCATGTCACTTGGTGGTGTGCGTGATGAAGCGGAAGTGCGCGGTCATCGCCGGACGTATATCGGCTCCATGCCGGGTAAGGTCATTCAGGGCATGAAAAAGGCCGGGACCTCGAACCCGCTATTCCTCTTCGATGAAATCGACAAACTGGGTCAGGACTATCGTGGCGATCCGTCTTCGGCATTGCTTGAGGTGCTCGACCCGGAGCAAAACAACACATTCCAGGATCATTACCTGGAAGTGGACTACGACCTTTCGGACGTGATGTTTGTTTGCACAGCCAACAGCATGCGCATGCCGCAGCCGTTGCTTGATCGTATGGAAATCATTCGAATCCCCGGTTACACCGAGGATGAGAAGGTTGAAATCGCCAAACGCCATCTCATCAACAAACAGATCAAAGAAAACGGCCTGAAGGATGCAGAGTGGTCAATCTCCGACTCAGCGCTGCGTGATGTGATCCGTTTTTACACACGTGAGGCTGGCGTTCGTAATCTGGAACGCGAGATCGCGAACCTGGCCCGTAAGGCGGTCAAGGAAATCACGGTCGAGGCTGACGTCACAGCGATCAAGGTAACGGTCAAAAATCTCGAAAAATATGCCGGGATCCGGAAGTTCCGCTTTGGCGAGACCGAGGAAGATGACCTGATCGGTGTTGTGACCGGACTTGCCTGGACTGAAGTTGGCGGCGAATTGCTGACGATTGAAGGCATTCTGGTCCCGGGCAAGGGGAAAATGACGATTACCGGCAAACTCGGCGATGTCATGCAGGAATCCGTACAGGCTGCGAACGCCTATGTACGGGCGCGCGCGGTTGATTTCGGCATTGAACCGCCGTTGTTTGAACGACGTGATATCCATATCCATGTGCCGGAAGGTGCTGTTCCGAAGGACGGACCTTCCGCCGGCGTCGGGATGATCACGACTATGGTTTCCGTACTGACGCAAAATCCGATCCGCAAGGACGTTGCCATGACGGGCGAGATTACGCTGCGTGGTCGGGTACTACCGATCGGTGGCCTCAAAGAGAAACTCCTCGCAGCGCTGCGCGGTGGTGTGAAGACAGCGATCATTCCCAAAGACAATGAGAAAGATCTGGCGGATATCCCCGAGAA
This sequence comes from Alphaproteobacteria bacterium, assembly GCA_018666195.1. Lineage (GTDB taxonomy): Bacteria > Pseudomonadota > Alphaproteobacteria > UBA6615 > UBA6615 > JABJAG01. The sequence goes on along the minus strand of JABJAG010000017.1, from coordinate 10,432 downwards.
TGTGACGAAGGGCCTCAAAATCATCCCGGTTGCGACCGTGGATGAGGTCCTTGAACACGCGTTGACGCAGCCATTGGTCCCGATTGAGTGGGACGAAGCGGCTCACGACTCGGCGCGCGTTTCTGCAGTCGAAGACGAGTCGGATGCCTCTGGTGTGGTGCGACATTAGGGTTGACGAGTAGGTAATCCCGATTCGTTCCGCCTAATTCGCCGAAAACCGCAGAAAACCGGGCCGTTTTGATTGACGGCTCGGAATCCGCACTTCTACAGTACCCCTACAGTATGGGTCCGGGCGTAATGTCTCGGACAAAATTTATCCATCGAAACCAACCCATGAAGGGGGTCTAAACGTGAACAAGAACGATCTCATTGCAGCCGTGGCTGATTCCGCCGAACTCTCGAAGGCCGACGCAGGCAAGGCCGTCGATAGTGTTCTAGAAAACATTACCGGTGCTCTGAAGGGCGGCAACGAAGTTCGTCTCGTCGGCTTCGGCACCTTCTCGGTCGCACAGCGCAAGGCCACAACGGGTCGTAACCCGCAGACCGGCGCAACGATTCAGATTCCGGCGTCCAAGCAGCCGAAGTTCAAAGCAGGTAAGGCGCTGAAGGACTCGGTCAACTAGACCTGAATTATCTTTGTATCGAGCGGGCCGGTTCCACATGTTGGAGCCGGCCCGTTTCGTTTTGGCGCCTTTGTGCGTGGGGGCTGGCCCCACACCTTCGTTATGCGTTAGAAGGCACCTGAAGGGCGGTTAGCTCAGCTGGCAGAGCATCTCGTTTACACCGAGAGGGTCGGCGGTTCGATCCCGTCACCGCCCACCATCATTTTTCCGCGTCTTCGCATCAAAAAGGGCTCTTGCAATGGTTACCACTCCTCTCGACGAAATGGGCACACCGCTCTACTTCATCGCTGAGAACGCGGCCGATGCGGGGTTTGAAACACCGCCCAATCCACACGGACAGTCTTTGCGGACATGGGTCCGCGCACTTGCAGGTGGTATGCAGAAGGAAGCGCTGGTGGTTTCGGCTGCGACGGGCACGGCCTGGCGCTTTGCCTGTGATGAGGGCGGACATCTGGGCGGTTTCAACAAAGCCCCGAACCCGCTGACCTATCTCAGCGCTGGTATGGTCGCATCCTACATGAACGAGATCACGGCCCTGGCAGACCAGCGCGGCATTTCGCTGAGCAACCTCGAACTTGCGTTGGAGAACTTCTACAATCGCGAAGGTGACTTCCGCAAAGGCACTATGATGAGTGGTGCGATGGGACCGGAACTCACGGTCCACTGCGAAGCTGATTGCGACGAGCAAACACTCAACACACTGCTTTACGAGGCTGTGGCGGCGTCTCCGCTCAACGGTCTGGCTCGCGGGTCCCACCCCAGCCTGTTTACGCTTGTCCACAATGGAAAGACGGTTACACCGAACCAGGTCACGCCACTTGATGTCGAGCCGTTTGCCGACCCTGGTGACAACTTTCCCAAGCTTAAGCGCCTGGCCGATACACCGGCCGTCGATGATTTGATCACGATGACCATGGACGAAGACAGCGCTCGGGAAGCGATCGAAGGCATGGTGTTTCCGAATGCGCCGAAACTGCCGGAAGGCCAGCAGCTATTGCATATGCACACCCGATGTGTGCTGCGCCCCGATGGCGTGAAAGAAATTCATAAGGGGCAATACGGGCCCGTCGCACCATCATGGCTCTTTCTATCTTCTGAAGATGGACGGGCTCCGGATGCAGCCTCGCTGATCTCGGCGGGCATCGGGCTTTGTTTTATGACGCAGTTGGGGCGTTACTCGCACATGGCAAAGCTGCCGCTTGAAGGGTATCGCATCATCCAGGATACCCACTTCTCGCTCGGTGGCGCCTCGGGCAAGACAGGCAAGGCGGGTGAGGCCATGCCCGTGGAGACCCATGTGTTTCTTGACACCGGCACCGACGATGAAACGGCACAGCAAATCCTTGGCGTGGGCGAGAGAACCTGTTTCCTGCACGCTTTTTGCCGTGATGACATCAAGGCGAAGGTCCGCTCGGCAAAGCCTGCTGAAGCAGCCTAAGCCGGTTTACTCGGCAGCTACTGCAAAGTCTGGCGTTTCAAGTTCTGGAACAACCTTCTCCATGAACAGTCGCATTTCTTCGAGCAACTCGTCTTTGGGCTGCTGCGCCCAATGCCAGATCAAGGTGATGTATTCGCACGGGATGCGCGAATAGATCTCCTGCCAGTCCGCGATGGCGTCATCGACGGTGCCACCCAGAATGAACTTATGCTCTTTCATGGCGTTGAAGGCTGCGTCCGCATCGTGGTTCACCGGGTCCACATTGTGGTTTCCGAACACGCTGTAGAAATTCTTGAAGATATCGAGATCGTAGTCGCGGATTTTGCGGTCGAAGTCGGCGGCTGAGGTGCCGATCCGTGTGTGGCGCACAATATTCTGGTTCTGGCCGAACTGCACCGGCCGACCATGCTTGGCACATTCCTCCACATAGATCTTTGCCAGGTCGACAACGCCGTCTGTCGGATTGAAGTAGCTCGGCCGGAAGCCGTGCTTGGCCGCAAACTCAATGGTGGCGCGCGACCGTGCCACGGCAACGAAACAAGGAGGGTGAGGTTGCTGTAGCGGTTTGGGCACAACGCTGATTCGACGCAGGGCGCCGTTCTCATCGACTTCGCCTTCGGCACCGGCTTCGCGGGCTATCTCATATCCTTCATAACCCTCAATACCTGTGTCGTGGGGGAAGGGGGCCTGATAGAACTGGCCGTTGAGTTCCACGGAGTCTTTGGTCCAGCAATCGAGGACCATCTCGACACGTTCTTCGAAGATTTCGCGATTCTTCAGATCATTGGCGCCGCCATCCGAAACCGTTGCGACCGCGCCTGCTGCCTGCCCAAGAATATTGGCCCAACGTGACTGATAACCCCGGGCAAACCCGACGAAATATTTGCCATGCGTGAGGTGATCGATGATCGCGGTTTCTTCGGCAACGCGAATTGGATCCTGAGTGGCCATCACATAGCCGAAGGCGCCCAAATGCAGGTTCTTCACCTGGCTTGCCCAATGGGCGTTCAGGATGCCCGGATTGGGGCCAACTTCATAACCTTCTGAATGCAGGTGATGCTCAATGGTGGACATGCCCCACACGCCCATTTCGTCTGCAGCTTTGATGATCTCGGACCACTCATGGACGATTTTGTAATAGAGATCAGAATCCCTGCCGATGGGGCGCTTGGCACGACGATCATGCTCGTCTTCAGCCGGAAAAACTGGATAAAGCTGCACGATGACCTTTGGCTTACCCATTCTGAACTCCCTAGAAAATCCGTTTGTTTGTTGTTACCGCGATCATGCGAGGGCGCATGGCACCCGGCAATTCGAAGGTTCGATGATTTTCGGTCATTAAAAATCAGAGTCAACTGAAACCATGCAGACGTCGCGGCATGTTGGTCGCGGATAAATTTGAGATACAGTTCCTCACTAGTCACATTCATGCCTTTACTCCGGAGAATTCTATGGCCCTGCATCCCCAGATCATCGACCTGATTCGCCGAGCGGAGGAAGCCGGCGTCCGTGCGACATCCGATATGACGCCAGATGAAGCCCGGGCGCAGATGGAGACCCTGTCGAAGGTCCGTGACAAGGATCGTACGGAGGTTGGCGGCGTCGAGGACCGGATGATCGCGGGGCCTGGCGGAGAATTGCCGATCCGAATTTATCGGCCGTCCAGCACAACTGCTGACCCCATGCCCGCGCTAATGTTCTTTCATGGGGGCGGGCATGTGATCGGAAGTCTCGATACCCATGATCTGGTCGCCCGAAACCTATGCGTGGGCGTAAATTGTGTCGTTATATCTGTCGACTATCGGATGGGACCTGAAGATCGGTTCCCGGCTGCGCCGGAAGACTGTTTTGCAGCAACCTGCTGGGGCGCTGACAATGCCGCTGCGCTAGGGATCGATGGTTCACGTATTGGCGTTTCGGGGGACAGTGCGGGTGGCAATCTGGCTGCTGTTGTTGCGATCATGGCGCGAGACTCGAACGGACCGGAGCTATGCGCTCAGTTACTGGTTTATCCAGTTGCCGACTATGCCTTCGACACCGCTTCCTATGTCACTTGGGCGGAAGGAGCGGGCATTCTGACCGCGTCTGGCATGGCCTGGTTTCGGGATCACTATCTTTCCAACGAGAGCGATCGCGCAGATTGGCGCGCAGCACCAATCCGGGCAGCAGACTTGTCCAATCTCCCGCCTGCAATCGTGATCACTGCAGAGTGTGACGTACTGCATGATGAAGGGGCGGCCTATGCCCTGGCTTTGGAAGCCGCAGGTGTGAGCGTTGTCTATCGAGACTACCCGGGAATGATGCACGGGTTCTTCTCGTTTGCGCCGGTGATTGATGACGGGGCGGCGGCACAGGAATTCGCGTCAGTGCATTTACGGAAGATTTTTGCAGCCTGATTGAAGGATAATAGGGTCGGACTGCTTGACATGACCGGGGCGCGGCAGTACATCCCGGCTTCGGTTTGGGGGTGTAGCTCAGTTGGTTAGAGCGCCGGCCTGTCACGCCGGAGGCCGCGGGTTCGAGTCCCGTCACTCCCGCCACCGAACCATAGACAAACATCGCAAGCATACGGCCCCTTTGAGGGGCCGTTTGTGTTTGGGCACGTGCTGTGTCGCAAGCTTTACCGGATGTGAATGTTTAGTTGCGATTTTGTAATCCCTGGGCGTCTCTTCGTCTTGCCAAGGCCGCGTGCGCTGGTGTAAGGCTGGCCTCGCTGAATGGGCGGGTTTCCGCGGCACAGAGGGGTGCCGGGTGGAACCTGATTTCCAAATGTGAACGCGGGGAATTACAGGGCGTTATCGATGGAAGAACTGCTCCTCGAATACTTGCCGATTTTGATTTTTCTCGGCTTGGCTGCCGGGATATCGATTGCCATGGTCATGGCCTCGGTCATTATTGGCGCGCGCAAGCCTGACCCGGAAAAGAACTCGGCCTATGAGTGCGGCTTTGATGCGTTTGATGACGCACGCATGAAGTTCGATGTGCGGTTCTATCTCGTGGCAATTCTGTTCATTATTTTCGACCTTGAAGTCGCCTTTCTGTTCCCTTGGGCGATCAGCCTTTCGGATACTGGTGTCTTCGGCTTCTGGTCGATGATCGTCTTCCTCGGCATTCTCACGGTCGGGTTCATCTACGAATGGCGGAAAGGAGCGCTCGAATGGGAATAACCGTTCGCGATCCCGCAGATGCGGTTTTCCATCCTGGTCCTGATCAGGATGCGGCGATTCAGGCGGTCACAGATGAGTTGACCGACAAGGGATTCGTCATTGCCAATATGGACAAGCTCGTCAACTGGGCCCGAACAGGCTCTCTGTGGCCGATGACGTTCGGGCTGGCCTGTTGTGCCGTTGAGATGATGCACACGGCAGCATCCCGCTATGACATGGACCGGTTTGGCTTTCTGTTTCGTCCCAGTCCGCGTCAGTCTGACGTGATGATTGTTGCTGGGACGCTGACCAACAAAATGGCCCCGGCGCTTCGCAAGGTCTATGACCAGATGCCGGAGCCCCGTTGGGTCATTTCCATGGGCTCGTGCGCCAATGGCGGCGGCTATTATCACTATTCTTACTCGGTCGTACGTGGTTGCGACCGGATCGTGCCGGTCGACATTTATGTCCCCGGTTGTCCGCCGACGGCGGAAGCGTTGCTGTATGGAATCATGCAGTTGCAGCGCAAGATCCGGCGTACCGGAACGATCGCGCGCTAACGCGTTTCCTGGCAGAGGTAGCGGACACAGGCATGGACGAAGCGCTTAACGATCTCGGGGCATATATCGCCGCTGCGTTACCGCAGGATGTGATCGATACGCAGGTTGCAGGCGGAGAACTGGTGGTTCGTGCCCGCGTGACCACGCTGACGAAACTTCTCGCCTTCCTGCGCGATGACAGCAATTGCTTGTTCAAGGTCCTGCTCGATATCACGGCAGTCGACTATCCGGAGCGCGAAGAACGTTTCGAGGTCGTCTACATTCTGCTTTCACTAAGCCAGAACCAGCGTATCAAAGTGAAATTGGATGTTGGTGAAGACGTTGCTGTGCCGACGGCATCCACTGTGTTCAGTTCTGCCAATTGGGCAGAGCGTGAGACATGGGACATGTACGGCATCTATTTCTCGGATCACCCGGACCTGCGTCGCATATTGACCGATTACGGGTTTGAAGGACATCCGTTGCGTAAGGACTTCCCGCTGACCGGCCGTGTGGAAGTGCGTTACGACGAGACCCAGAAGCGCGTTGTTTATGATCCGGTCAAGCTGACCCAGGATTTCCGTAGTTTTGACTTCCTCAGTCCGTGGGAGGGCATGACTGATGTCCTGCCGGGTGACGAGAAAGCCAGTGCGGGTGAGGAAGAGGAGGCCGAGGGCGCCTGATGTCCGAAGTCGCGATCAAGAACCTCACTCTGAATTTTGGCCCGCAGCATCCTGCGGCCCATGGCGTTTTGCGTCTGGTGCTGGAGATGGATGGCGAGGTTGTCGAGCGCGCTGATCCGCATATCGGGCTGCTTCATCGTGGCACCGAGAAGTTGATCGAGTACAAAACCTATCTGCAGGCGGTTCCGTATTTCGATCGCCTCGATTACGTCTCGCCGATGTGCCAGGAGCATGCCTACGCACTGGCCGTTGAGAAAATGCTGGGCATTGAGGTGCCCGAGCGTGGGCAGTATATCCGGGTGTTGTTCTCTGAGATCACGAGAATCTTGAACCACATCATGAACCTGACGACCTACGCGCTTGATGTCGGTGCGATGACGCCGCTCCTCTGGGGGTTCGAGGAACGTGAGCGTTTGATGGAGTTCTATGAACGCGTGTCCGGCGCTCGCTTGCATGCAGCCTATTTCCGTCCCGGCGGCGTGCATCAGGACATGCCTGCTGGTCTGGTCGAAGACATCTATGATTTCTGCGAGTCCTATCCGAAGTTCCTCGACGATATGGAAACTTTGCTGACCGAGAACCGAATCTTCAAGCAGCGCACTGTTGATATTGGTGTGTTCACAGCGGAAGAGGCGATGGATTGGGGAATGTCTGGTCCGATGTTGCGGGCTTCGGGTGTGCCTTGGGATCTGCGCAAGTCGCAGCCCTATGACGTCTACGACCGGATGAATTTCGATGTGCCCGTAGGTAAGACCGGGGACTGTTACGCCCGGTATCTGATCCGGGTCGAGGAGATGCGCCAGAGCTTGCGCATCATCAAGCAGTGTCTTGACGAAATGCCCGATGGTCCGGTGATGGCCCAGAACCACAAGCTGACCCCGCCGCGCCGTGGAGACATGAAGCAGTCGATGGAAGCATTGATCCATCACTTCAAACTGTACACCGAGGGGTATCATGTGCCCGCGGGCGAAACTTACACCGCGGTTGAGGCTCCCAAGGGTGAGTTTGGTGTCTATGTCGTCGCGGACGGCACGAACCGACCCTATAAGTGCAAAATTCGTGCTCCAGGATTTGCTTTCATGCAGGCACTGGCGCCGCTCAGCAAGGGCCATATGCTGGCCGACGTACCGGCCGTAATCGGCAGTATGGATATCGTGTTCGGAGAGGTGGACCGGTGAGCGAAACCTTCGCATTCAACGACGTGTTCGAAGCGCGCGCACAGACAATCATTGCGCGCTACCCAGAAGGCCGTCAGCAAAGCGCTGTAATCCCGCTGCTTGATCTGGCGCAACGTCAGGCCGGCGGCTGGTTGCCGACTGAGGTGATCGAATTTGTTGCCGGATATCTGGGGATGCCGAGGATTCGTGTGCTCGAGGTCGCCAGCTTCTATTCGATGTTCAATCTGGAACCTGTTGGCGAGCATTTTGTTCAGCTTTGCCGGACGACACCGTGCTGGCTTCGTGGCTCGGATGATCTACGCGCCGCGGCCAAGGACGTCACGGGCTGCGGTCTGGGTGAAACCAGTGAAGACGGAAAGTTCACCGTGGTCGAGGTCGAGTGCCTCGGTGCGTGCTGTAATGCACCGATGGTTCAGATTAACGATGAATATTACGAAGATCTGACGCCAGAGAGTTTTAAGGCCGTTCTTGAATCTCTCAAGCGGGGCGAAACGCCGGATGCCGGTTCGCGCACAGGAAGAAGCGGATCTGAGCCTGAGGGCGGCTTGACCACTTTGACGACGGAGGGTGCGTGATGTTGCGTGACGAAGACCGCATCTTCAAAAACCTGTACGGCAGGGATGACTGGGGCCTGGACGGCGCACGCAAGCGCGGCATCTGGGACAACACCAAGGCTTTGCTGGAACTCGGCCGAGAGAAACTGGTTGATGAAGTTAAAGCTTCGGGGCTGCGCGGACGCGGTGGTGCGGGTTTCCCGACTGGCGTCAAATGGTCCTTCATGCCGCCGGAAGAACGGCGCGATGGACGCCCGCATTATCTTGTTGTCAACGCAGATGAATCCGAACCGGGCACCTGTAAGGACAGGGAAATCCTGCGTTACGATCCCCATACACTCGTGGAAGGATGTCTGGTTGGCGGTTTCGCAATGGGTGCGAATGCTGCCTATATCTATGTCCGCGGCGAATTCTTCTCTGAAGCTTCCAATCTACAGGTGGCAATCGACGAAGCCTACGAAGCCGGCTTGATCGGCAAAAACGCTTGCGGCTCAGGATGGGACTTTGATGTCTACCTGCATCGCGGAGCGGGCGCGTATATTTGCGGTGAAGAAACAGCGCTGCTCGAAAGCCTGGAAGGTAAAAAGGGGCAACCGCGTCTGAAACCGCCATTCCCGGCCGCGTGCGGTCTGTACGGCTGTCCGACGACCGTCAACAATGTCGAGACTGTCGCCGTTGTGCCTACAATTCTGCGCCGCGGCGCGTCATGGTTTGCGGGTTTTGGTCGCGAAAACAACACCGGGACGAAGATCTTTTCGATCTCTGGCCATGTGAACAATCCGTGCAATGTCGAAGAAGAGATGAGCATCCCGTTGAAGGAGCTGATCGAAAAGCATGCCGGCGGCGTTCGTGGTGGCTGGGACAACCTGCTGGCGGTGATCCCAGGTGGTTCATCAACGCCATGTCTTTCGAAGAATATCTGCGACGATATTCTGATGGATTTCGATTCATTGCGCGAACACAACACCGGTCTTGGTACCGCTGCTGTGATCGTCATGGATAAGTCTACAGATGTTGTTGAGGCGATTGCGCGTCTGAGCCATTTCTATCGCCATGAAAGTTGCGGGCAGTGCACGCCGTGTCGTGAAGGTATGGGCTGGGTCTACCGAGTGATGACCCGCATGGTGACCGGTGATGCAGAGATCGAGGAAATCGACATGCTGTGGGATGTCACCAAGCAGATTGAGGGCCACACTATTTGTGCGCTTGCTGATGGCGGCGTCTGGCCAGTCCAGGGGCTGATCCGGCATTTCCGTCCGGAACTTGAGCGCCGAATCACCGAACGTAAGGCTGCAGCCGGCTCCGTGCCGGCTCAGGCCGCGGAATAGGCGGGGACGAAGGATGCCAAACGTAACTATTGACGGCACCGAGATCGAAGTTCCTGCCGGGATTACAGTTCTGCAGGCCTGCGAAATGGCCGGTGTTGAAATTCCACGCTTCTGCTACCACGAACGCCTGTCCGTAGCGGGCAATTGCCGGATGTGCCTTGTTGAGGTTGCGCCTGGTCCGCCCAAGCCAGCCGCGTCCTGTGCGCTGCCCGTTGCCGACGGTATGACCATCAAGACAGATTCCGAGATGGTCCAGAAAGCACGCAATGGCGTGATGGAATTCCTTCTGATCAATCATCCGCTTGATTGCCCGATCTGTGATCAGGGTGGTGAGTGCGACCTTCAGGATCAGGCGATGGCTTATGGCCGAGACGGTTCGCGGTTTGAAGAGAACAAGCGTGCGGTCAAGGACAAGCATATGGGGCCGCTGGTCAAGACGATCATGACCCGTTGTATCCATTGCACACGCTGTGTCCGTTTTGCGACCGAAGTTGCCGGTGTGCCTGAGTTGGGCATGCTGGGACGGGGTGAACACGCTGAGATTACGACCTATCTAGAGAAGTCGCTCGATTCCGAACTTAGCGCCAATGTTATTGACCTTTGTCCGGTCGGTGCGTTGACATCGAAGCCATATGCCTTCGTGTCACGCCCTTGGGAGTTAAGCAAAACAGAATCCATTGATGTTCTCGACGCGGTCGGAGCTGCCATTCGAGTTGATTCTCGTCAGACGGAAGTTCTTCGTGTACTTCCGCGGTTGAATGAAGACGTCAACGAGGAATGGTTGGCTGATAAGTCGCGTTACGCCTGTGACGGTTTGATGCGCCAGCGTCTTGACCGGCCTTATGTCCGCGAAGACGGGATGTTGCGCGAAGCCAGTTGGGATGAGGCCTTTAACGCCATTGCAGATCAGGTTAAGTCGAACTCGGGTGATAGGATTGCCGCG
>JABJAG010000091.1 GCA_018666195.1 Alphaproteobacteria bacterium | reverse complement strand
TTTTTTTCTGACGTCTCCGACGGAATAACTATCGACGGTAAGCGTCAGGTCGCTTAGAACCCACCGGTTATTGATGATGACCGGTGGGTTCGGCATGCCACGCAATATTGGTGGGACACTTCTCAAGCTTTTCATCCTGTCGCTTGTCGTCGGGGTTGTACTGTCGGTGTTCGATATTGACCCGGAAGGGTTGCTCGGCGCGTTGGGTGGCACGGTTGAAGGCATCTTCAACGTATTGGCGGATGCCCTTGAATGGGCCGTGCCGTTTGTCTTGATTGGCGCCGTTGTGGTGGTGCCAATTTGGTTGATTTTGACGGGAATCCGGATGGCGCGAAGGCGTCGCTAGATGTTCCGAAATGAGCTTTGGGAGAGGTTTGTTTAACAGTCATCGATCCAACGAGATCGATGTACGTCATTAAGGAGTAACCAGATGGATCAGCAGATTCAGGATATTATGCAGATGGTCTACGGGGTCCTTGCGACCTACGGGATCAACGTGGTTGGCGCTTTGGTCATCATCGTTGTCGGCTTCATGGTTGCCGGCTGGGCCCGACGCACACTCGAGCGTACGCTCAGCCGCAGTGGCAAGATGGACCCGACCCTCGTTCGGTTCTTTGGCAGTCTGGTCCGTTACGCGATCATCGCCTTTGTCATCATCGCCGCGCTGCAGCGGTTCGGGGTTGAAGCCACCGGCCTTGTTGCTGTCTTCGGTGCCGCCGGTCTGGCCATTGGCCTGGCCCTGCAGGGCACGCTCAGTAATGTTGCCGCCGGCGTCATGCTGTTGATGTTCCGTCCGTTCAAGATTGGCGATTTCGTTGATACTGGCGGTAAGGTCGGAACCGTGAAAGAGGTTGGCCTCTTCACCACGGAACTGGCAACTGGCGATAACGTCAAGGTCATCGTGCCGAACGGCCAGATCTGGGGTTCGGCCATTTCCAACTTCAGTGCCAACCCGACCCGTCGTGTTGATCTGATGATGGGGATCGATTACGGCGATAACATCGACACCGCCATGGCAACGATCAACCGCGTGATCGGTGAAGAATCCCGTGCCCTGACCGACCCGGAATCGACCGTGGCCGTAGCCGAACTGGCTGACAGCTCGGTGAACATCGTGGTTCGCGTCTGGGTGAATTCTGCTGATTACTGGGGCGTTCGCTGGGACCTCACCAAGAAGCTCAAGGAGCAGCTCGAGGCCGACGGCATCTCGATTCCGTTCCCGCAGCAGACGGTTCATCACGTCAATCAGGCAGCCGAGTAAGCTGCCGCCATGCGTGCTGCTGTTCTTTCGGCGGCGGGACTCGACAATCTTTCGGTTGTCGAGCTCCCTGATCCGGAACCCGGGCAAGGCGAAGTTCTTGTCCGGGTCCGGGCCGCGACGCTTAATTACCGGGACCTGTTGACGGTCGAGGGTGGGTACGGTTCCCGCCAGAAGACCGAGGGACTGATCCCCGTTTCCGACGGGGCTGGTGAGGTCCTCGCGGTCGGCGCGGGCGTCACCCGTTTCAAACCCGGCGATCACGTGGTCGCCAATTTCTTTCAGAACTGGCTGGCCGGTGAGCCCACCGAGCACGCCATGCATTCGGGGCTCGGCGGTCTGCTGGACGGCATGGCCTGCGAGATGCGGGTGCTGCCCGAACACGGCCTGGCCCACACACCAGCCCATCTTGAGCACGCCGAAGCCGCCGCACTGCCCTGCGCGGCGCTGACCGCATGGAGCGCGGTGATCGATCAGGGCGGCGTCAAGCCCGGTGATGTTGTGCTGACCCAGGGCTCGGGCGGTGTGTCCGTCTTCGCCCTGCAGTTTGCCAAGATGGCCGGGGCGGACGTCATCGCGACATCTTCATCGGATACCAAACTCGAACGGCTGAAAAGCCTGGGTGCCGATCATCTGATCAATTATGGGGACACCCCGGAATGGGCCCGCGCCGCGCGCGCGGCTGTCGGCGGACGTGGCCTCGATCTGGTAGTCGAAGTCGGCGGGGCAGGGACCCTCGAACAATCGGTGAAGGCGGTACGACTGGGGGGCGCGATTGCGCTGATCGGGGTGCTGTCGGGCGCGAACCATGAGTTCCGCTTGCCACTGGTTGTCACCCGCAAGATCCGCCTCGAAGGGGTGACTTGTGGAAGTTACGAGCAGTTCGAAGCCATGCTGCGGGCGATCGCCCAGAACGGCATGAAGCCACCGCTCGATGACACGCGCTTCGGGCTCGATGAGTTGCCCGCTGCCTTTGCGCATATGCGCGAGGGACGCCATTTTGGCAAAATCGTGATCGAGATTTAGTCTTCGCCAATCCGCGAATCCTCTAGGCTTGTGGATATAGGGGAAATTCATGCCGTTCTACAGTGATTCAGAAATACCGGTCCGTGACGATCTGGCCCAAGCCCATGCCGCGCAGTTCGAGCGTTTCGCGCGCGCAGGCACCTGGGGCACAGCCGTACAGCGTCTCGCCGTGATCTCCGAAGCCCGCCAGGCTGGCATTGATGCCGGCATGCTCGAAGCGCCAGAAGATGGTGGCGCGGTGTCTGATGTCGAACTGCCCGAAGATGTGCGCGCGATCATCCGCTGTCTGGCCGCTTCACCCAGAGATTTCGACATGGGGACCTATCAGCAGGCGCGGGATGCCGGGCTGAGCGATGCCGAATTCGCCGAATTGGTGGCGATTGTCTCCTTCATCGTTAATCTTGACGTCTACGCCCGTGGCATCGGCGTGCCCCTGCGCCCCTTTGCCGAACCGCAGCCGGGAAATCCCTCTCGCGAACAGCCGGTCGAAGCCGTGCTGGAACAGGCCTTTGTGCCCACCATTCCCAATCCGCCCGAGGGCGGCGCGATCGCCAAGGAGATGTACGGCCCGTTCAAGCCCTACATCATGCGCGCGCTCAGCATCGTGCCCGATGAGTTCCGCGCCCATCTGGAGCTGGAACAGGCCCAATATGTCCTGCTGCCGAAGATCATGGATTTTGACTACAACCATCACGAAGGCCTGACCCGGCCCCAGGTGGAGGTCGTCGCCGGGCGGGTGTCGGCCATCAACGACTGCTTTTACTGAACCACCGGGCATGCCCGGTTCCTCCGTGAGAGTGGACAAGCAACCAATCTGAACGTGAATCCCGAAGCGCTGGTGCGCCCGGAGCTTGATACCGGTGTGCCGTCCGGTGATGTGCTGCTGGCCTTCGCTGAAGCGATCATCGGCACGGACCGCGCCGCGCTGGATGCAGCGCGCACAGCACTGGCCGAAGCCCTTGGGCCCGCTGCGGTGTCCGGGGCCAGCGCCGTCGCGGCAAATTTCTCCAAGAACGACCGGGTCGCCAACGGCATCGGTATTCCGGTCGACGATATCGTCTTCAACGGCACCGAAGATTTGCGCGAACAGCTGGGCCTCAACGCCTACAAATCAGCCGAGAACACCTTCCGGCATATGTAGGCGGAGTGGTCCGATGATCGAACGGATTCCCACCTCCACCAGACCCTCTCCTCCCGGGAGGAGAGGGGGATAGCATTTTTAACCCTCTCGTCCGGGGAGGAGAGGGTGGTGAGCACAACCAATCGGGCGAGGTGGCGGTGGACTACCGCGCGCCCGAGACGTTGACCTTGGTGCCCGAGATATACGAAGCCGCATCGGAGAGCAGGAACAGGATCGTGTTGGCGACCTCTTCGGCCTGGCCAACGCGTTTCATGGGCAGGTTGGGGCCAACCGCCTCAACCCGGCCTTCGGGCTGGATTTCGGTGTCGATCACGCCCGGGCTGACCGCGTTCACGCGAATGCCCTCGGCGGCAACTTCCTGGGCCATGCCCCAGTTCATGGAATCGATCGCACCCTTGGAGGCGGCATAGGCGACATTGACGCCCGCACCGCCCAGATGGGAGGCCGCGGAGGACAGATGCACGATGCCACCGCCCTTGCCGCCATGGGTGGTCGACATGCGCTTGATGGCCTCGCGGGAGCAGATCATCGTCGAGGTGATGTTCAGGGTCCAGAGCTCTTCCAGCCCGGCCCAGTCCAGTTCATCGACACGGGCATAGGGGCCGACGATCCCGGCGCTGTTCACCAGATGGGTCACGGTCCCCAGTTCCTTGTCGACGGTCTCGAACAGGCGCACGATATCGGCTTCCTTGGTGATATCGGCCTGCACGGCGATGGTTTTCGCACCGGCCGCTTCACACGCAGCGACGACCTGATCGGCGCGCTCCTTGTTGCCGACGTAATTGACGCAAATGGCTTCATATCCCTGCTCGGCGGCGCCGATACAGGTGGCGGCGCCAAGTCCACGGCTGCCGCCGGTCACAATCAGAACTCTGGACATCAAATTTCCCCCGGATGGATGTTTGGTTTCTTCCCCAAGTGCATACCCGTTCGTCCCGTCGGGTTCAATTGCCGCATTTGCGGGGCAGCCCGTCCTGCGGCACAATCCGGTGCAACAGGGCTCCTGACAGGCGCCCGAACACTTCAATCTCCGGGGACGAAAACAATGGCCAGTGACGACGTAAAATCATTCGAGGTGGCGTTTGAATGCGATGCAACCGGTGTCGGCGCCATGCGCTGCGAAATGGATGTACGCCTGATGGTCCCCGAAGTGATCGAATGGGAAATGGCCTCGGACGAATACGGGTTCCACGGCGGTGACGGCACGGCCCCGCTGCCGATCGCCTATTTCATCGCCGGGTTGACCAGTTGCCTGATGACCCAGATGCGCGCCTTCTCCAAACGCCTGCGGGTGGATATCACGGATCCAAAAATTTCCTGCCGTTGTGAATGGATCGCCACCCAGAAGGGCCGCGCGCCCTATGAGTCTGCGCCCAAGAGCATCACCATGGATATTTCCATGGAAACGGACTCACCTGTGGAAGACCAGCTGCGCCTGATCGAGGCGGCAAAGAAGGGCTGTTTCATCGAGGCCATGCTCACCCCCCAGAACGAGATCATCCATCGCCTGAAGACCCCCGACGGATGGGTCGCGTGCTAAAATATCAATCCCTCTCCGCCCTTCAGGGGGGAGAGGGTGGTGAGCGCAGCGAACCGGGTGAGGTGGGTCTTCGTGTCAGGCCTGTGACCTATTAAGAAACGCGCAAACCCCCACCTCACCCCGACCCTCTCCTCCCGGGAGGAGAGGGAGCAGAACCAGCACCAAACTCCATTCTTGAGAGACCCCCATGCCAAAATTCGCCTCCTGCCTGATGATGATGTTCACCGAGCACCCGCTGCCCGACCGGATTGCAGCGGCCGCCGATGTGGGCTTCACCGGCGTTGAAATCCAGCGCCCCTACGATCAGGACCTTGATGATCTGGCCACTAGGCTCGATCGCGCCGGGGTCGAATGCACCCTGCTCAACACGCCTTATGGCGACACGGACGCCACGAAGTTCGGCCGCGCGGCGATCCCGGGGCAGGAGGCCGCGTTCCTGAATGATCTGACGCTTGCGATGGACAGCGCCGATACGCTCGGCTGCACCCGTATCCATGTCATGTCCGGCACCATGCCCGCAGGCGCCAACCCGGCCGATCACCGGGCGACGCTGGTCTCCAATATGCGCGAAGCGTCAGGCCGGGCCGCCGAACGCGGCATCACCCTGCATCTTGAACCCCTCAACCACACCGACAATCCGGGCTATTTCCTGGTCGGGCAGGCCATGGGCCACGAGATCGCCGACGAGATCGCCCGGGACAATGTGAAGGTCCAGTTCGATCTCTATCACACCCAGATGGCCGAGGGTTTTGTCTCGGACAAGATCGAGAACTTCCTCGCCAAATCCGCCTATATCCAGTTCGCTGGCGTCCCCGGTCGCAACGAGCCGGACCACGGCGAAATGAACCACCCGTTCCTCTTCAACATGATCGAAGCCGCCGGCTACGACGGCTGGCTCGGCGCCGAATACAAACCCCGTGCGGGTA
This sequence comes from Alphaproteobacteria bacterium, assembly GCA_018666195.1. Classification (GTDB taxonomy): domain Bacteria; phylum Pseudomonadota; class Alphaproteobacteria; order UBA6615; family UBA6615; genus JABJAG01. The sequence continues at coordinate 1,731 of JABJAG010000091.1, read as the reverse complement.
CGCTTGACGGGCTCGGTTGGGCCAAGCCGTATGGGATTGGCTAAGCGGCCGGGTTAAGTCTCGCTTCCTTTCTATCCAACGTTTTGAAACCGTGTGACCAGCCGGTCCGCGAGCGCTCGCACGCGCCGTGGCTGTGCCCGGCTGGGCGGAAACAGCAGCTGCAAGGGTGTAGGTGGTGGTGCCTGATCGGCGAGCAGTTCAACCAGCGTGCCGTCACGGATGTCCTGCCCGATATCGAGTTCCGCTTTCAGGATGATCCCGTATCCTGAAAGTGCCCACTGGCGCACGAGCACCCCGTCATTGGTCACCCTGTCGCCACGCACGGTGACCGTCTGCTGGTTGGCACCGTCCCCGAACGGCCAGGCGTTATGTAGCTCGGCTCCGAACCGCATGACGATGCAATTGTGTTGGGCGAGGTCGGCGGGCGTTTCGGGGGTGCCGTGTTTCCGGAGATATGTGGGCGCGGCGCAGATCATGCGCTTGGTGTGGCCTGCGATCCTGACGCGCAACGAACTGTCGGTGACCGGCGCAGACCGTACCGCGAGATCGAAGCCTTCGCCGACGATATCGACATATCCATCCGAGAACGCTAGCTCGACGGAGATGGCGGGGTGCTCTGCCAGAAAGTGATCAACCTCTTCGGCAACAATACTTCGCCCGATATCGAAGGGCGCGCTGATCCGGATCGGGCCCGAAAGTGATTCTGCGCCGAGGCGGATTCGGGTTTCGAGATCCTCGACCTCACCCAATACCTGTCGGGCACCATCCACCAGCGCGCGACCCTCATCGGTCAGGCTTATCGCGCGGGTTGTGCGGTTCAGGAGGACGACGCCGAAATGCCCTTCCAGTGCGGCGAGCCGCTCGGACACGGTGGTTGAAGAAAGCCCGGTTTCCCGGCTGGCCGCGGCGAGGCTGCCTTTCTCAACGATCTGCAAAAAGAGACTGATATTGTCCAGCAACATTATACGGATAATCCGGATTGTTATTCCAGATAATGACGTATTGTCCGGAATGATGGCAAGCCATATCTATGGGTCATCACGTTGATTCACCGTTCGAAAGCCATCGCCATGACCCAGCTGACCATCGTCGCCCACATCCACGCGAACCCCGGCAAGGAGCAACTTGTCCGCGCCGAACTGGAGAAGCTGGTGCCCGTGACGCGCGCCGAAGCGGGGTGCGTTCAGTACGACCTGCATCAGGACAACGACAATCCGACGCATTTCCTGTTCTTCGAGAACTGGGAGTCACGCGAGGTCTGGCAGGCCCATATGAACGCACCGCATCTTGCCGCCTATCTGCAGGCGGTCGATGGCGCGGTTGCGGAATTTACCGTCAATGAGATGATTCATATTGGCTAGCTACGTCTGCGCGATAAACGTTATCAGACCGCTGGATGTTTCAGCTTGAAAGAGGACACGCTGGTGTACCTCCGACGTCGAAGGAATTGATCATGCAAAAAACCATTCTCGTCACCGGCGCAACGGACGGTATTGGCCTGGAAACGGCGAAGATGCTGGCTGCCGAAGACCACCACGTGCTTCTGCATGGGCGCAACCCGGCGAAACTTCAGGCGGCGCAAGCCACACTTGCAGCGCTTCGGGAAGACGCGCGTATCGAGACCATCGAAACCTATGTGGCCGACCTGTCGCGGATGGCCGATGTTGAGGCGTTCGCGAAGACCGTGGCGGAGAAGCACGACAACCTCGATGTGCTGATCAACAATGCCGG